>JAUWNP010000234.1 GCA_030612585.1 Anaerolineae bacterium | reverse complement strand
GGCCTGCGGCATTGGGCTGGCGGTGGAGTATCTCCCCGCCGAAGAATTCTTCGCCGACGGCCCTGACGGTCTGGTGTTCGGACGCCAGTTCGACCTGGCGCTCTTCTCCTGGCTGAATGGATTTGACGCGCCGTGTGGGCTTTATCTCTCATCCCAGGTCCCGCGCGCCGAAAACTGGTGGGCCACGAGCAACAACCCCGGCTACGCCAACGCTGACTACGACGCAGCCTGCCAGTCGGCACTGGACGCACTGCCGGGGACAGAAGACTACGCCCACTTCCATCGCGAGGCGCAGCGCATCTTCTCCCACGACCTGCCTGTATTGCCGCTTTACTTTGTGCCGAAACTGGTTGCCACGCGCCCGGGGGTGAATGGTGTGGTGCTGGACCCCAGCGAGTATCTGGAGTTGTGGAATATTGAGGCGTTTGATTCTGGCTGGTAGTTGCGTCTTATTTTGCGCTCGCTGAACTGAGCCCAGTTCAGCGCCAGCGCGTGGAAGACTGCTTGAACTATGATGAGCAAGTGAAGAGTGCGGCTTTTCGATCCGTTAATGTCCTGCCATCCGAGTTCTGAGAACGCGGGTCACAGGACAGTAGCAAATCAGGGGAGGTCAAAAGCGCGGTAATGAGCGTTATCCGTTGATGCCCTGCCATCTGTGTTCTAGTCGCGTGATCAAACCTGGCCACGCCGAGGGCGAGGCGCTGGTGTCACCTGACCCCATCGGCTTCCTGGGCGGCGTGGACCCAGACACGGGCGTGGTCGTCGAGCCGGGCCACCCGCTGGAGGGCCAATGCGTGGCCGGGCGCGTGCTCGTCTTTCCCACGGGCAAGGGCAGCACCGTCGGCTCCTACACGCTCTATCGCCTGGCGCGCAACGGCCTGGCTCCGGCAGCGATCATCAACGCCGAGGCTGACCCCGTCGTAGCCGTGGGGGCGATTATCGCCGAGATCCCGATGGTGGACCAAGTGGACGTCTCGCGCATCCGCACCGGCGATTGGGTGCAGGTGCGCGATGGGGAGATTATATTATGGCGAGGAGGAAAAGCAATGAACAGTGTCCTGAGATTGTCGGAGGAAGAACTGGTGGAACTGCTCCCGGAGTTCAATGAGATCCGTGACACCGACCTGCGATCCAAAGCGCTGGCGGTCTGGGAGGAGGGAATAACCCTCGGCGGCTGGACGGTCGAGGCACTAGCAGAGATTCCCTTCACACTGCTGGCCGAGGACGTGGACGTTACCTTCATCGAGCACGTGCGCACGGTGTGCCGGATGTGCCTCGCGATGGAGCAAGTGTTGGTGGAGGCTTACGGCGAACGGGCGCAGATTGACCACGATACGCTGGTGGCGGGCGCGCTCTTGGCCGACGTCGGCAAACTGATCGAGTACCGCCGCGAAGCGGACGGCAAGACCGTCTTTGCCGATATGTATCGTTACCTGCGGCATCCCTTCACCGGCGTCGCGCTGGCCTACAAGCACGGTATCCCTGAGAGCGTCTTGCACGTCATCGCCACCCACTCCTGGGAGGGCGACAAGTTCAAACGACGGCCAGAGTCCATTATCTTCCACCACGCCGATTTCACCGACTTTCACCTGGCGAAGTTCAAATAGCGGATGGCGAATAGCGAATTGCGAATGGCGGATTGTGAGCTGCGACTGCGACCTGGCGCGGAGCGGGTGCTAGATGTCGCAGCAGCCGGGCGCTTTGCCGGCCGGCTGCCCTACCGCCTGCAGTTGCAGGCCGAGCGACTGGCGCTCGTCGCTGGATTCGACGAACTGGTCTGCCTGGACGCGCTCAATTTCACTCCCTTCGACTACCAGATCAAGGCCGCCCAGAGCGCGCTGCGCCGCTTCCGTGGTCGCGGTCTCTTGTGCGACGAGGTCGGGCTGGGCAAGACCATTGAGGCCGGGCTAGTGCTCCAGGAGTACCTGCTGCGCCAGATGGTCAACCGTGTGCTCATCATCACCCCGCCCGCCTTGGTCGAGCAGTGGCGGGAGGAACTGGCGAGCAAGTTTGGCCTGACCAACTTCGTCGCCAACTACGACCCGGAGTTCCGCGAGTTGGGGCCGCAGGCGTGGGCCGCTTTCCCCCGCGTGATCGCCTCGCTGGCCACGGCCCGCCGTCGCGAGCACCGCCGCGTCATCAAGAACATCGTCTACGACCTGGTGATCGTGGATGAGGCGCACCATCTCAAGAACCGCGCCAGCGTCTCCTGGAAGTTCGTCAACGCGCTTCAGAAGAAGTACATCCTGATGCTCACCGCGACGCCGGTGCAGAACAGCCTGGACGAACTGTACAACCTGATCACCATCCTCAAACCTGGTCAGCTCAAGACGCCGCGCGAGTTCCGTCGTCGCTTCGTCGTGCAGGGTGACCCGCGCCTGCCCAAGAACCGTGGCCAGTTGCGCGAACTTCTCGCCGACGTGATGGTGCGCCATGCGCGGGGGCAGGTGGGGATACAACTCCCGCCCCGCCGCGCTCACACCGTGCGGTTGCGGCTGGGACCCGACGAACGGGCGCTCTACGACGACGTGAGCAACTTCGTGCGTAGTTGCATCCGCACTCCCCCTTCCCTCGCAGGGAAGGGGGCTGGGGGGTTAGGTCAAGTAGAAGCAGTGCTCCCGGCCGTCCATCGCTTTACTCTGCGCACACTCCAGCGCGAGATTGGCAGTTCCCCGGCCGCCGTCCGTCCCACACTGATGAGACTGGCCGAGCGGCCAGAGATGGCTCCCCATCGCGAGATGCTGCTGGGCCTGGCCGACCGCGCTAGCGGCGTCCAGTCCTGGGCCAAGGGAAAGGCGCTGGAGCGGCTCCTGTTCTCCCAACTGGCCTCCGGTGGGCGCGAGAAACTGATCATCTTCACCCATTTCCGGGCCACGCTGGAGTTGCTGGCGGACCTCTTGCGCGGGATGAGGGTGGATTTCGTGCTCTACCATGGCCAACTCTCGCGGGCAGAGAAGGACAAGGCCATCCGTCGCTTTGAGCAGAGTGCCCAGGTGCTCCTCTCGACCGAGGCGGCTGGCGAGGGGCGCAATCTCCAGTTCTGTCGCCTCATGCTCAACTTCGACCTGCCCTGGAACCCGCAGCGCATCGAGCAGCGCGTCGGGCGCATCCACCGCGTCGGCCAGACCCGCCCGGTGGAGATCTTCAACTTCTCGGCCGAGGGCACGGTGGAGGACTACATCCTGGAGGTCCTCGACCGCAAGTTGAACATGTTTGAACTGGTCATCGGCGAGATGGACATGATCCTGGGTCATCTGGAGGAAGAGCGCGACTTCGAGGGGATTGTGATGGATATCTGGACACAGGCTCGCACACCGGACGAAGTGGCGGCCGGCTTCGAGCGACTCGGCGATGCGCTGGCCCAGGCCCGGGAAACCTACCAGGGCACCCGAGAGTACGACGATGCGCTGTTCGGGGAGGACTTCGTGGCCGAATGAGCGAACTGGCCGACTTCGTGCTGAACGCTTTCCGCCAGGCCAGCGGCATCGTCGAGCCACCGGCCTACGGTATCTACGAGGCGCTTCTGCCTGAGGAGGTGGCCCGTCGCTGGGACGTGTCCGCCTATCAGCGTCTGGCTTTCGCCGACGAAGCCCCGGCGGATGTGACTGATGAGGAAGACGTCACCATCGTGGGCTACGGCCATCCGCTGGTGGACACGCTGATGGAGGAGGTCCGCGCCGAGCCCGCCTGTGTGCAGGTTTACGTCAACGATGTGCGGCTCGATAAGCGCGGGCTACTCACGTTGGCTCGCCAGTCGCTGACCTTCCCCAACGCTCGCCTGTCCGAAGCGGAGCGTAAGAGCGAGACGGCGGCACTCTGTCACTACGTGCGCTTCAACTTCAAGGCTGCGCTGATCACCGACGAGAAGCGCGAGCGGCTGGTCTCGGTCGTGATGGACGCGCAGGCTGGCTTTGCTGTTCCTGAACTGGCACACATCGAGCAACTGGCGCGGCTGGAGGAGGAATCGGCTTTCGGTCACCTCATCACCGCGCCGGTGCGTTGGCTGCCGGGATCGGGATATGATAATGAGTCGTTGAGCCGTCTGGTGCTGGAGGGATTGTTGGAGCGGGCCACTCGCGCCGCGCTGGACGAACTGGCCGCGCCGCTGGAGACACTGAGCCGCCGTGCCGCCCGCTACCTGGAGCTTGACCAGGCCCGTCTCACCGGGTATTACGACGACATCGCCCGCGACCTGCAGCGCCGCATCAAGCGCTCCAGCGATGAGACCCGCCGTGCCTCGCTGGAGGACAAATTGGCCGCTGCGCAGGTTGAGCGGGAGGCCAAACTGGCCGACGTCGAGGCCAAGTATCGCCTGCGCGTGGAACTGGAACTGATCAATCTTCAGGTCATCGCCCAGCCCAAGATTCTCCTCCCCGTGCGCGTCGGGAACCGCACGGTGAGGGTGGAACGTACTGTCGTCTGGGACCCGCTGTTGCGTCGTGTCGAGCCATTGACCTGCGATGTGTGCGGGCGACCGGCGACGCGGCTGGTTCTGTGTAGTGGCGGGCATCTGGCGCACGAGGATTGTCTGCTGCTGGAGCAGTGCGTGGACTGCAAGCGTGTCTACTGCCGTCTGTGCACCGACCAGATGAGCCATTGTGTGGTGTGCGACCGCCCGGTGTGTATGCACAGTCTGAATCGCTGCAAGGCCTGTGGGCGAGCCACTTGCCGCGAGCACGTGGGGCTGTGTCACGCCGCCGATGGTCAGCCGGCCAAACTGCCACTGCCTGAGCCCCCCAAACCAGCCCCACCTCCGCCTCCCGTCGAAAAGGCGGAAGAAAAGCCCACCTCTCCCCCAGCCCCTCCTCGAAGCGGAGATATGAGGCGCAAGACGGCTGCACGTCCTACTCGCAGAGCCCGCCGTCCCGTCAAGAAGAAGCCTCGCACACTCACTCCCTACAAAATCGAGGTGTACATTGAGCCTCATGCACCCGTAGTGGACGCCTTCGTGCTGACGAAAGGGCAGAAGCAGATCGCTGTGCGCTCCTGGGAGTTGACCGACGAGGGCATCGTAATCACGTGCCACTGTGAGAAGGGATGGTACTGCCCGGTGGATGGAACATTGCTGGAGCCGGCGGACGTATCCGGCATCGAGGCGCAGATTGAGGAGCAGATTGAGTACCTGCGGCGGGAGTACGGCATCTCCGCCCGGCGTGTGTTCCGCCACGCTGTTGTCCGTGGCGCACCGCGCCAGATGCCGCGCCTGGTGCTGCGGGGGGAGTGGCGGGACGAAGAAACGCTGGCGGCAGCGCGGGCCAATTTCCAGCGTTGATCCTGGGCTGCTCATAACTAAAGGCCCTTGCGCTATGCAAGGGCCCTTTCAGGCGGAAGGGGTGGGATTCGAACCCACGGTGGCCACAAGGACCACAACGGTTTTCGAGACCGTCCCGATCGTCCACTCCGGCACCCTTCCAAAACAGAAACTACTTGACTGGACCAAACTCGGCCCGGCTGATGCCCAACTCGCGGATGATAGCCCGCCCAGTGCCGGGCACCAGATCCTTGGAACCCCAGTCCGGGATAGCAGTCACTTTCCCTGTATCTGGGTTGTGCCAGATGCGATGGCTACCCTTCCCCCCGCGGAGTTCTCGGCATCCGAGCCGGCGCAGCCTCTTGGCAATTTCACGGTACCGCATCAGGCAGCCACTAGCATCTCAACCGTCTGGGGGCGGTCGGCCAGCACGGGACGCAGGGCTGGGGGAACGTCTATCCCCAACTCTCCCCAGGCATCCATTAGCGCATCTAACGCCTCCTGGACGTTGCTCAAAATCTCGCCCGGCGTGCGCCCCTCGGTTACCAGACCAGGCACGTCGGGACTGGTAACTGTGTAAACACCGCTGGGATCTGGATCCAGGTACAGACGAATGGAATGTAGTCTCATCTTATCTCACTCGCAGGGTCGTTTCTTGCGTCCTAGTCCCACTGAACTTGCAGTGGGCTGACTATCCCGCAGCCCGGCGAAAAACCGCTCTAGCAACGCCTGCGCCTCGTCTGCCAGCACGCCGCGCGTGACGCTTACCTGGTGGTTGAAGCGCGGGTCGCGCAGAAGTTCGACTAGCGATCCTGCCGCGCCCATCTTAGGGTCATCGGCTCCATACACTAGCCGGGGCAGCCGGGCTGCTATCATCGCGCCGGCGCACATTGGGCAGGGTTCTAGCGTGCAGTAGAGCGTCACGCCCACCAGTCGCCAGCCGCCCAACGCGCAGGCTGCCTCCCGGAGCGCGATCATCTCCGCGTGGGAGGTTGGGTCTCCGTCGGCTTCCTTGCGGTTGTGCCCCCGCCCGATGATGGTCCCCCTGCGTATTGCCACTGCACCGACGGGCACGTCGCCGTGGGCCAGCGCCTGCTCTGCCTCGGCCAGTGCCTCGCGCATCCAGGCTGCGTCGTCCACAGTGATATTATAACACAAGCCGGATGAGGCGACAATCCTTCGTTGACAACCGGCCATAGGGCGGTATAATCGGCGCAGCGTGTGATATTTGAAACCAGAT
>JAUWNP010000135.1 GCA_030612585.1 Anaerolineae bacterium | reverse complement strand
GAAACTGATTGTGAAACAATCTCCCACCGAAACGTCCACCATAATCTGGAGGGGTATCCCGAATGGCCTCATGCCACCTGCGAGGAGAGGCGGTCCGGTCATAGCCAGTGCATCGGCCGAAGCGCCAGCCGTGTCTATCCCAATCAACGTCACAAAATGAGTCGAGCGGCTGATTTCGACCGTCACTGAAATACCGGTGGAACCGTCAGGTATGGTATTGGTGTCATTACCCACGGGTGGCCACAGCGGCTCCTCGTCAAAGTCCACGTAGTAGGCCACCACATTCCCGCTGGGCACGCCGTTGATCTCGGCGTAGTGCCCGACCTCTGCGGCAATAGCGGCATCGTCGGCACTTGGCTCGTCGCAGATGGCTGCGGCCAGCAGCCGAGTGCCGGCCAGCGCAGCCGCGTCGCCGGCGTTCTGCATGCGCCGGCGTTCGAGAAACACCGTGCCACCGTCAATCGCCAGCCCCAGCATGGCCAACAGGCCAACCAACACAAAGACCATGATGAATACCGCTTGCCCGCGCTCTGTACGTAGAAACTTTGTCATCTTGTACCTCCTATTATCTCTTGCTCAGAACTCACCGGCCAGAATGGCCTCGGTAGCGACGGCGCGCAGCATCAGTACGCCGTCGGGCACCATGGCACTGATAAAGGGCGTCGCCAAGGTGAAAGTGTAATTGACGGTCACAGTAACAGGCTCACCCGACGCCACAATTATTGGGAGAGGTTCAATCCCCACCAGGCCTCTATCAATCTCGATCAGCCCGCCGCTGGCGGCCTGGGCGCGGTCCTTAACCCCGTCACTGTCATCGGGACAGATGGCGGCGTAAGCCACCCCCTCCGCCGCGGCATCGGTGACCGCCACGTAGGCGAAATAAAGCCGGCCCAGGTCGAGCATCCCTGCCAGAATGATGAGCAGTACAGGCAAGATCAGCACGAACTCAACCAGGCTTTGCCCTCTCTCTTTCCGTTTGTACTCCATAACTTCCCTCTCCTGTGATCAGGGCGCGACGGACAACACCTGCCCTGTGCCGGCGTCTATCAGCACTGAAAGCAGGCTCCGGTCACTTACATCCAGCGCGACGATGGCCCACACTGGACTCCCGCTGTCACTCTCGGCCAGGTGCAGATCAACCACCGCCTGTGGATGTTCGTCGAGAAACATGCGGCCACCGTAGGCCAGGAACACCAGCAATGCGTCCTTGGGCCCCGACTGCCATGCGCCCTCGGCCATGATCTTCGGGGCAACCCACACCCGCGTCTGGTTCACTACCTGTGTTTCCCCAACACCTATGACAATGTCGAGCACGCTATCGCTCGCCGCCGAGTAGAACACGAACGACCAGTTGCTGGCGCCGGTCAGCAATGCCTGTTCACTCGCCGCTTGCCACTGCGTGGAGGCCGCTACGAGTTGTACGTCTTCCGCTCGTGCCTGCGCCACCGTGCGAGCCTGCCCGTAGGCATCCCACAGGTCTATCAATGCTCGCGTCGGGGTGGGCGGCACGGCCGTCGTCGCCGGCGATGCTGAGATAGACACGTCACCCCACAGTAGGTGTCTGAGCAGGTATCCGAGCAAAAGCAGGCCCGCTATCCCCAGACCAACTCCCAAAAGCCCCAATAGCCGGTTTTTCCTATCCTCGTCCGCCATCAGTGTCAACTCCTCAATATGAGTGGTAGAAACACCTTTACAATAGCGCGGGAGTAGTAGACCTCATAGTTGTAGACTATGCTATCGCCAACGTGTTCTTCCCACACACTGTGTAACCGCCCCCGCGCATCAAACGCGATGGAGGGCACAATGGAGATCGCCTCTGCACCAGGGCTGCGTGACACGTTCCGTGGTGCCTCCCAGGATTGCCCGCCGTCCGGGGAGCAACTCAGCAGCACTTCCTCTGCCAATGCGCCCTCTCGAAACCCATGCCAGGAAACGCAGACCGTGGCCTGATTGTCCCTCTCCACCAGGGCCAGGTTGGGAGAGACGTCAGTTGGGCGCAGTTGATTGACTTTCACAGGTTCAGCATCAATTCGTCGAAAAACGGGCGGCTCTGACCACGAGGCACTGGCGGCATCGTAGCGCCTGTAGCGCACATACTGCTCCCGCTCCTGCACAGATCCCGTTCCGACCTGCTCCCCCCAGACGACGTGCAGGTTCCCACTGGCATCGGCCGCAATGGTGGGCCAGAGCGACAGTGTGATCCCCGTGGAGAGTGCGATGGGGGAGGCCCAGTCCACGCCGGTACCACTTGCCGTCCCGCGCATATACATGATTACCCGCTGTGATGAGGAGGCGCGTTCTTCCCAGACCACGTGCAATGTCTCTCCATCCGGATCAACGGCCAGCACCGGATACCACGAACCGAAGGTGGCCGTGTGAGTGTATATGATGGTCGCTGTTGGCCACGCCGCCGCCGCCAGTGGGCGCGCGGCGTAGAGGATGTCGGGAATGTTCTTTCCGGCATTGAACACGATGTGCAATCTGTCCGCGCCGGCAGCCAGGCGCGGCCGCGTATTACTTAACTGGACAGGACTAGGAATATGATGCGTTTCCCAGGTTCCAGTCCCCGTCCACGCCGCCTCGTAGATCCCGGTGGGCGGGTCATCGTCAACCCAGGCGACGAAGGACTGGTCTCCAACGACGAGCGCATCGGGCAATAGCGAGTCGGCTTCAGTATCAGATATCGGTTCCGGCACGGTGGACCACGTGCCCCCATTGTCATCTGAAAGGACGGCGTAGATATTCCGTTGCGCCCCTTCTGATTCTGACCGCTGATCGCTCCAGGCGACGACCATCCGCCCCGACGGGCTGGACGCGATGGCCGGCTGCCGGGCCAAATCCGGCTCGCTGGCGGAGACATTCTTCGGCTCCGTACCATCCCAGTCGGGGTCAGTTGCGGCGAAAACTACGCCGGCTATCAGTCCCGCTACCAGCAGCGCAACGGGCCACGACAGCCACCAGCGGGCTGCCCGTGCCCTGTTGTTCACCCCAGGCGGGGGGGCCACCGCGAGTGCTCGTGGCGGGGCTTGCGGTCGTGAGCCGCGCCTATCCAGATACATAGCCAGATACATAGCCAGATGCATAACAGTTCTCTTGGTCAGTGCTCGTACATGATAATGATGGTCACGGTGGTCTCGTCCTCGACGACTTCAACATCGGCCACTGTACCCGAGTATAGAGCGCCGTCAATCCAGGTCTCGCTGAGCACAGTGTAGGTGCCAGGAGTCAGGCCGAGGAGCTCGTATGCGCCCAGGTCATCGGAGGCGGTGGAGGCGACCACGTCGCCTGCCCCGTCTACACACCACACGTTGGCGCGGCCGTGCGGCACGGGGATACCGGCTAGCGAGACCCACGTTTCTCCTACAATAGACCCAGTCCCGGTGGGTGGGGGTGGCGGCGGTGGTGTGCCCTCCTCGGACACTTCTACTACGATCGGACCGTAGTCGTTGTCCTCCTCGTCGAGTTCGCTCACCTGGTTCCAGGAATCGGCCAGAGCCCAGATCTGGTGCATACCCTTGGTGTCGAAACCAGTCTGGAGAGTAATGGTGAGCGGGATGCTGTCGCCAGCGTCCAGACTGCTCACGGCGGCCCAGGCGACACCTGTCGTCTGGGGAGTCGGCTCGGCGGAATAGATATCCATCCAGAACAGATTGTTGACCGGCCGGGTGCCGATGTTGGCTACCGTCACGCTGAAGTCGAGCGGCTGGTAGGTTGATATGGTACCAGTGGTGAGCAGCCGCAAGTCGGTAACAACCAGGTTGGGCGCCGGGCAGGGGGAGACAAATGAGGCTGTGACCTCGGGAATTACACTGTTTGCGACACTCACCTCCTGCACTTCCGCCGTCACGTTGACGGTGACCTGTGTCTCCCATTGTGAAGGCTCAGCATCAGCCTCAAAAACACCCACGTTGCTGCCGTCCCACTCGATCGTCACGTCATCGTTCTTGTTCTGGTATTCCCAGTTGTATCCCTGGACAGTGATGACCATTGAGCCGGGGGGGCCACACTGGGGCGAGATAACGATATAGGCGTCGGTGGTGCACGCCTGGACCACAGTCGAAGCGCTCTCTTCATATCCACTGACCCTGACGGTTTGGCCAGCCTGCAGGGGCTGGGTATCGGGCAGGTTGAAGGTGAATTGGCCATCGGCAGCCACCGTGCTACGATCCTGATAGCCAGTGTCCACGACGGCCAACGTGACTGTCTGTTCAGGCTCGGCTGTACCGCCGATCGCGCCACTGCCGTGACAGAGAGGCTCACTTATCACAATTGGATCGAGGTCACCGGCGACGACAGCCGAGTCCCACTTGTCGTACCCTTCCACCGCGATCACGTGACCGGCCACCAGCGGCGGGAGGCCCGCAAACTCAAACGTCCCGTCTGGCTGGACCGCGACGCTGAGAGATGGGAAGGCCGCGTCCATCAGGTCGCGGATGGAGACGGTTCGCCCGGCCTCGGCCGTGCCGTTGACCACAGTGTCATCCTCGAGGAGAGGCTCCTGGATGACGATGGATTGAAGTTCCACGAACACCGTGGCGCTCTCGCTGTCGCCCACCGTTCCGCCCAGCGCGTCGGTGCCCGTAGCAACGACATTGTTCGTCGTCGTCTCATAGAGGCGATATGGAACCTGCCAGAACACGGCGGGCCCACCCACCGTCAGATCCACGGGACCGACGGAGGTGCCGAAACCGTCCACGGCGGTCACGTTGGTCAAGTCTGCATCCCCGGTGTTCTGGACGGTGTAAGTAAAGGTCACCAACTCGCCGCTAGAGACCACCCCTGAGTTTACATCCACGGTCAGGTCCAAGGCCGGGCCTATGACTATCACTGTGGCGCTGTCGCTGTCGCTCACCGTCTCATCTGGAGCAGTGCCCGCCGCCGTTACGTCGTTGGTTGTCGTCGTGTTGATACTCTCGCTGACGGTCTCCACGCTCGTAGCGCCCGCTGCCAGCGTGCCCACGTTGATAGTATTTCCGAAGCCGTCCACAATGGTCACGTCAGTCAAGTCCACGTCGCCATTGTTTGTTGTGGTGTAAGTGAAGAGTACGACATCGCCACTGTACACTGTCTGCGGGTCGGCCTCCACACTCAAGGCGATGGATGTGTCGTCGCAGACATCGCCGGCCCCGTCGCCATCGGCATCGGCTTGGTCAGGGTTGGCGACAGCAAGGCAGTTGTCGCAGCCGTCAGGCACGCCATCTCCATCGGTGTCGAGGGTGTCATCGAAACCCGGACAGACGTCCTCATCATCAGGCACGCCATCCCCATCAGCATCGTTAGGCTCGCCGGGTTCGGGGGGCGAGACCGCATCCCCCAACGTAGCGATCGTGCGCGCTGCCTGCGTATTGACGGGCAGCGTGGACACGATGGGCTGGATCACGGGGGTGATTGTGGGGAGATCATAAGTGAGACGTACCAACACCCGATCCCCGATCTGGGCCTGCGCCGTGTCGGTGAACCACTCAGTACCGGGTCCATTGTCGTACCTTACAGTGATATCCACTGCGTTGGGATCAACGAGAAAAACCTTTTCCTTCGTGCTGGATACAATGCCTGACATATCTCTGGGCTGGACTACTCCATACCGCGTCCCTTCGCGGGCAGCATTGAACAAACCGCTGTAGACGGTGAAGACGTAACCGAACTCAATGATGCCCAGTATGAGCAGCAGCAGGAGCGGCAGGATCAGCGCAAACTCTACCAACCCTTGCCCCCGGCTGCACCGTCTGGGACTGAGAGTCCGGCGCGCCCGAAGGTGCTGAAAACAGCGGTCCAGCCGCCTCAGCAATGCCGGCTGGTTGTGGAATGAATTATGATTCATTTTCATCTCATTCATCTCGCTTTATGGCGAATTACTCTTCTCTGCGTCATCAATCCCGGCGGCGGGACTAGCGCAACAAGTTGCGGCTTCCGGCGTGCGGCCCAGTCTTTCGCTGGTGTATCTATTTTGCCACAAACTGCGCTTTTTGTCTGTCAGGGAAAGCAGACAGTTGATGTAGGATAAACCGGACAAACCAGACGCGCCCCTGAAGCCCTTTTTGCTCCCGCTGGATTGCCAAATCCAGTGGCTAGGGCCTGGATCTGGCGATCCAGGCCGAGCGAATGGGATAAATGCGATTGCCCTAGGGAGTGTCCTTGGATTGGGGTTCTGCCTATTCCAGTGGGGTCAATCCGTGCAGGATGGCAAACTTGACGAGACTGGGGAGGTCGCTGATACCCAACTTCTGCATCAGACGCCTGCGATAGGTGTCAACGCTCTTGGGGGAGAGGAAAAGGATGCCGGCGATTTCTACGTTCGATTTGCCCTCGACGAGAAGTTGCAGAACTTCCCGCTCGCGTGGGCTGAGGCGCGCCAGCGGCATCTTCGCTTGCACGGCCTCGCGCTGGCGCACGTAGTCGTCAAATACCTTGTCTGAGATCTTCTGGCTCAAGTAACGACGGCCGGCAAGCACGGCGCGGATGGCGTTGACTACCTCGATGCCAGCCGATTTTTTCAGCAGGTAGCCGCGTGCTCCGGCCTGCAACGCTCGAAAGACGTGCTCGGTTGTAGAGTGCATCGAGAGCATGATAATCTGGGCGGATGGGCAGACTTCGCCGATTTGCCGCGCCGCCTCGATGCCGTTCAGTTCGGGCATAGCAATGTCCAGGATCACGACATCCGGGTGGAGTTGTGCCACCTGGTGCACCGCGTCGCGCCCGTTGTCCGCGTCGCCGATCACTTCGATGTCCCGCTGTGCCTCCAGCAAGAACCGCAGCCCGTCGCGCACCACGGCGTGGTCGTCTGCCAGGAAAACAGTGATGCTCATCGCGCTACCTCCACGATAACCCGCGCACCCCGCTGAGGACTGGACTCGATGCGGAAGTGACCGCCCACCCCCTCCGCCCGCTCGGCCATGGTGAGCAGTCCCCATTTCAGGCGTTCATCGGGCCCGGCCACGCGCGTGGGGTCAAAGCCGATGCCGTCGTCGGCGACGACCAGGCGCACGGTTCCGCTGCCCACTTCCACTGCCACCGTCACTTGCGTGGCCTGCGCGTGCTTGGCCACGTTGGTCAACGCCTCCTGGGTGATGCGGAACATGACATTCTCGACGGGTGCATCCAGCCGGGGGACGGGGTCCTCACCCTGCACGGTTACGGCGATATTCACCCGTGAGGCGAACCGGGCGCTGTACCAACGCAGCGCGGCCATCAGTCCGTAGTCGTCCAGCACCGGTGGCCGCAGATCGGCCATCACGCCGTAGATGCGTTCGGTCATCTGCTCCACCAGCGCCAGCGAATCATCCAGGCGGGGACGTACCAGGTCTGCCGTTTCCTTGGGCATCTGCGAGCGCACGATGTTCAGGTTGAGGCCGAGGGCGGTCAGGTTCTGTCCCACCTGGTCGTGCAACTCCCGCGCCAACCGCTGTCGCTCGGCTTCTTCGGCTTCTGTCAGCCGCGTGGTCAGCGTGCGCAGTTGCTCACGCTGCTCCCGTTCCCTCTGGAAGAGCCGGGCATTCTCCAGCGTCACGCCTAACTGTCCCGCGACGGTGGTGAAGAGGCGTAGTTCGTCCTCGCCGAAGGCTCCCGCCTGGGGGCTCTCGGCGTGCAGCACCGCGATGACGCGGTCACCAATCCGTACTGGTATGGCCATTGCGCAACAGACTTCAGGGGCTCGTTCAAGATAGTCGGGTCCCTGCGTCAGGTCCCGCACCAGCATTGGCTGGCCGGTGCGATAAACCTGTCCGACCAGGCTGCCTGTGATGGGAATCTGAAGCGTACTTTCCACAGAACCGACCAGGGATGGATGAGGCACCAACGTACCGTCTCGCTCGCCCGGCAACAGGAAGCCAATGCGGTCAATGCCCAGCGCCCGGTGTAGTGCCTTGACGGTACGTTCGAGCACCAGGTTGAAATCGAGTGTCGAGGCGGCTGCCAGCATCACCTCCTGGACCAATCTGGCCTCAGACAGACGTTGCTCGGCCTCTTCATACAGCCGGGCGTTCTCGATAGCCATGGCGGCCTGGTCGGCCAGGGTGGATAAGAGCCGCCGATCATCGCCACCAAAGGCATCCAACTTCTCACTTTCGACGTTGAGCACCCCGATGACCCGTTTCTCCACTTTGAGGGGCACGCACAACTCCGCGCGGATATCTATGCCAGCGTCAATGTGGCGTGCGTCCTCTCGCACGTCGGGCAGGTAGACCGGCTCTCCGCTCCGGGCCACAGCCACGACGATGCCCTGCTCGCCATCCAGAGGCAGTGTGGTGATGTCCGCTACCTGCTCAGAGGCATAGTAGGCCCGGCGGAACAGCGCCTTCCTCTCCTCGTCCACCAGCCACAACCCACACAACTGGCACCGCAACAGGAGCCTGGCGGCGTCTACGGCTGCATGAGCAACCTGCTGCTCGTCCCCGGAGAGCACCAACTCCCGCCCTAGAGCGTGCACCATGGCCAGCCTCTCCTCCAGCCGGTGCTCGGCCGTGACGTCACGACAGGCACCCCGATAGCCCAGCAGATTGCCCTCCGCGCCGGTCAGCGGCAGGCCGCTGGTTTCCAGAACCACCTCGTGCCCGTCCTTGTGCACGTTCGAGCCGACGAGATTGACAAATGGTTCCTTCCTGTGGAAAATCTCTTGGATCAGTACCCTTAGTTCCTCGTTGGTGTGAAAGAAGTCGCAGTAATGCCGGCCCAGCATCTCCGCAGGCGTGTAGCCCAGCACCTGCTCGACGATCGGGCTGACGTAGGTGTACCGGCCTTCGGCGTCCACTTCCCAGATCCAGTCGCCGGTGGTACGGGCCACGTCGCGGAAGCGCCGTTCAGACTCCCGCAGCGCCTCCTCCGCCCGCTTGCGCTCGGTGATGTCGCGGGAGATAGATAGCATAGCGGGCTGTGCATCGAGGTCGAACAGATGGGCATTGATCTCAAAAGGTATCTGTGTGCCATCTTTGGCAAGACCCATCGTCTCGAAGAGAACCCATCTCTCGGTCAGAAACTTTTGTGCCAGCGCGGGAAAATCGTCCCAGTTTTCAGGAGCGGCCAAGTCCAAAGGAGATAACTGCAACAACTCTTCTCTCGTATAGCCGAGTTTCCGACACGCGACGTCATTGACTGCAATGAGTTTGCCCGGCAGTCCTTCATCTGTCATTCTACTGACGAGCACTACGTCGTTGCCACTGTTAAACAACAGGCGATACCGTTCCTCGCTCTCACGTAACTCACTATTGGACTGTTCCAGTGCTGCCAGCATCCCATTGATCGTGTCAGCCAGGCTTGATAGTTCATCTCTGCCTGTCGCCAATACGCGCGTTGACAGGTCACCGCTTGCGCCGATGCTATTGACATCCGCGTTGAGACGAACCAATCGCGAAATCACGATCTTGTCCGTCATCAGTGAGGACATCCCGGTAAACGCCATGCCACCCACCATGAGCAGAAAGACGAGATAAAGCATGCTGGTTTGGCCCTGCTGGTAGATTTCCCTGGGCATATCCACTCTCAACATGAGACTGGGCTCTCCGTAGATATCATTCAGCAGGGCATATCCCGCCACCGACTCGGCGCTCAGTGGTTGGACGAAAACCGATGCTTCTTGCGGAAAAGATGGCGAGAGGGCTGCACGCGCCGCTTGAAAGTCAGGTGGCATCTGTTCGTCATCGGGCCGGCGCACGCTGAGGGACACGTGGGTGATCTCGGCCAGGCGCTCGACCTCCGTAGAGTCCAGGTAGCGTCCCATGATCATCGTGCCGCGAAGCGGGCCTTCTTCCTCACTGGTCAGGATAGGCCGCGAGGCGACGAGCAGGGGGCCTTCGGGAAGAAGCACGATCCCCGTGATGCTGCTCTCCGTGTCGGGGTGGCGCAGGAGGGCATCGTCAGTCAGATGTTCCTGTAGACTCTGTGGGACGGATATTTCCTCTTCGTTATCCAGGTCGAAGCCTTTGCCAAAGACAATCTGGCCAGAGGAGTTGATAAATAGCATCAGATTGAGCCTGGGACTGGTGAAGGTTTCATCTACGAGATTCGACGCGATATACTCTTCGTTGGCGTCTTCGATGAATGTGTAGGTGTCGTCCCACGCGGCCCAGTCGAAGACCATCGTATCCAAGGCGGCGAGTTCATCAGACAAGGCGCTCAGCACTCGTTCAACGTCCCTGCGGGCATACTGCTCCTCCAGTTCGGCGAAACTTCCCATCAGGATGACGCGCGAGACGAGGTAGAGTATCAGCACCAGACAGGCGAACGTCGCGCCAATGGCGATCAGTGTCCTTTTGCGCAGTTTCATGTGCTTGCTCTCCAATGTTCAACTCATGGGCAAGGGTCAGGACTCCAGAGCCCGCGCCACCACTTCAGCCAGTTGTTCCAGGCTCGGGGGCTTGGGCAGCCAATCGCTCAGCCCCTGCGTTCGCAGCCTCTCCATATCCTTCTCCAACGGATGGCCGGTCAGCAGCACAACCTTCACCGCCAGATTCCTCTGCCTCAAGGCGTGGAACAACGCGACGCCGCCCATCCCTGGCATCACCACGTCGCTCAGCACCAACGCGACTTTAGGACTTGAGACTTCCGAAGTCTGTCGTTCCAGAATCGCCAGCGCCTCCTGGCCATCCGACGCCTCCAGCGTCCGGTAGTTCAGCAATTCCAGGCTCTCCACCAGCGCCTGCCGCGTGGGCGCGTTGTCTTCCACCACCAGGATGGTCTCTCCCTCCCCTTTGGTAAGAGCCTCTATTTCCAGGGTTGGCGCTTCCGCCGGATGCACCGGCAGGGCCGGCAGGTAGATGGTGAAGGTCGTCCCCTGGCCTACCTGGCCTGTCCTGAGCCCCTCGGCCTCGCTCGGGATAAACTCCGTCGAAGGAACCTGCCCTGAGCCTGTCGAAGGGCTCTGCACGTCAATCTCACCCTCGTGCTGCTTCACGATGCCGTGCACCTGGGCCAGCCCCAGCCCGCTGCCTTTTCCGGGCTCTTTGGTGGTGAAGAAGGGATCGAAGACGCGCGGCAGTATATCGGGCGGAATGCCGCTCCCGGTGTCCGCAACCGTCACCTGCACCCATTCGCCCACTTCCATCTCCGGCAGGGGCGGCGACTCGCCGGGCTGAACCTGTATCCGCTCCAACCCGAAACGCAAGTTCCCTCCCTCCGGCATAGCGTCCCGCGCGTTGAGTGCCAGGTTCATCACCGCCTGCTGCACCCGCGTCGGGTCGGCGTTGACTGTGTACTCGTCCGGCCCGTAGGCCAGGGCGATCTTGATGTTCTCCGGCAGGGTGCGCTCCAGCAGTTTGATCTGCTCTTTCAAGAGCGGTAACAAGTTCAGGGGTCGCCGTTCGAGCACCGCGCGCCGGCTGAAGTCCAGGATCTGCTGGGTCAGGTTGGTCGCGTGCATCGCTTGCTGGTTGACCGTAGCCAATCGCTCGTGGCCACGGGGGGTCAGGTCCTCCGTCTGCGATAACATCTGGGCATACAGGACGATGGTGGCCATGATGTTGTTGAAGTCGTGGGCGATGCCGGCGGCCAGTTGGCCCACCGTTGCCAACCGTTCCCGCTGCTGGGCATGCCGTTGGATCTCCCGCTCCCGGGTCACGTCCCGGATGACCAGTACCCAGCCCGCTCGATTTTGGATTTCGCCAGCCGCTGTTGCGGCACCAGACACTGTTTCAGCGACCTTCATCTTTGTCGCGGGCGGTGGTCCACCGGGCGTAGAGCCGGTTTCGACGGGCCGGGCGATGAGTTCAAAAATTCTGTCGTCCGTCGCCACCTCGTGCCACAGCCCCTTGGGAGGCGAGGTCAGCAGTTCCACCAGCGGCCGGTCGCCCAGGTGGGTGAGCGTATCGCCCACGCGAGCACCGGCCAGGGCGACCAGGTCCTTCTCTGCCACCGGATTGGCCAGGATGACCTGCCCATCGGCGTCCAGCAAGAGTACCCCTTCCGGCACCGTGTCCATGATCTGCTGCACCTGTTGGGCCTGCCCACGGATCTGCGCCAGCAGGCGATCCCGCTCCTCCTCCGTCCGCTTGCGCTCAGTGATGTCGCGTGCCGTGGATATGGTCCCTGTCACGTCTCCGTTCGCATCTTTGAGCCCCCGGCACCACCAGGCA
>JAUWNP010000002.1 GCA_030612585.1 Anaerolineae bacterium | reverse complement strand
ACAAAGATCAGTTGTGACCACAGCACCGTCATTCGCGAACTGGGGGAGATCACGCCGATCAGTACGCTGATGCCCGCGCAGGCAAAGGCCATGGCGACGAAGATCAGGCCATAGTTGGGCCAATTCACGGGCAAAGGGGCATCAAAGAGCAAAGGTGCGGTGGCGGTGATGATGATTGTTACCACCACCGTATGTAAAATGGTGGTCAGTGCCGGGATGACCAGGATCGAGTGGGCCGGCACACCATTGATTTTGTAACTGCGGAAGATGCCGTTCTCGCGGGCATTGACGAGCGGATCGGGTATGCCCAGCAACGTGGCTGCCATGATGGCAAACACGACCAGTGCCGGGATGAGGGTCTCCAGGAAGAGAGGGTTGATCCCGGGCATGATGAACCCCATCATGAGGTAAAAGCCCAATGGAAACAGGTAATTCATCATGAGCAAGGTCTTGTTGCGGATGCCGGTACGGAACTCGAACGAAAAGTGGTTGATAAACGCGGTCATTGGGCACCTCCTACTGTCGTGATTTCCAGAAAACGGTCTTCCAGAGAGGGGCGTTCTACACGCAGATCAATCAGCGTGTCCTCCTGGGCCTCGACGTGGGCGATAATGGCCGCTACTGTAGGGCCGATATCGGTGCTGAAGTAGATGGCGTACTCGTCTTTGGGCACACATTGGCTCACAGCCGGGAAGGTGATACCAGGATCGGACAGGCTGGACCCCTCTGTGCGGACGGAGACCTTGGTCAGACCCGCGCCGGTCGCCGTGATTTCCAGCGGTGTGCCGATGGCCACGATTTTGCCTCTGAGCAAGATGGCGACCCGGTCTGACATTTCCTCAGCCTCGGCCATGTCGTGTGTGGCCAGAATGATGGTGGCGCCATTGGCCTGTAGTTCATGCACCAGGTTATGTAACTCGGCGCGGGAAGCCACGTCAAGGCCGGCCGTAGGTTCGTCCAGGAAAAGCACTTGCGGGTTATGGGCTACCGCCAGCGCCAATGCCAGACGTCGCTGCTGCCCGGTAGAGAGTTCATAGAACTGGGCATTACGCTTTTCTTTCAAACCCAACCGCTCCAGCAGGTCGAAGCGGGGTGCGACGTCGTGATAAGCGCAGAAGAATTTCATGGCTTCGTCGGGTGTGATGCTTTCCGGCAACCCGGACGATTGCAACTGCACACCGATCACGTTGCGCAGATTGCGAGGCTCACGCGTTGGGTCAACGTTTGCCACCCGTAACGTGCCGCCATCGGGAGCACGTATTCCTTCCAGGCTTTCTAAAGTGGTGGTCTTTCCTGCACCGTTAGGGCCGAGCAGGCCAAATATCTCACCCTGCTGCACGTCAAAACTGATGCCGTCCACGGCGACGAAATCGCCATAGATTTTGCGAAAGTCCGTTACTTTGATTACTGGGTCATTCATGGATATTTTCCTCCTTTTCCATCAGGCGTGGGCGCGAGACCATCTCTGGCCGGACGGGGGGGATATAGAGTTTGGTGGTTAGGAATGGTGCGACCACTTTTTCTTCCTTGGCAGCGCTTCGCGGGTAACTTCACTCGTGAACCAGCAGTCTTGGATATGGAATCTTACCACTTTTTTCCCATGTTATCAAATGCGGCAAGACCTGACAGGGTTCCACGAATTGGGTAAAAACCTGTCAGGTCTGATGTGGGTGAGGGGAGGACGGGGGTGGGGGTGACCATTGGCGCGACCAGGACAGTTGCGCTATAATTAGGTCATGATCCAATTGCGTCGTCTCCGTCTGTGGTTCGCGTTGGCGCTAGCCACGGTGCTCATTGCCGCCGCAGTGCTATGGCTGCGAGGCACGCTGCCCGGTGGTGGCAGCGAATCGCCTCTGCCCATCCCTTTGGACCCAGAGATGTCACCACTCTCCACTCCAACACCTGCCTATACAGTGACCCTACCCTCCTCCTGGCCTGGTGCCGGGGCAGCCTTGTTATGGGCAGTATTGGGTGTCGTGCTGGCCCTGGGCATCGCCTTCGCCATTCTCCACCGGCATTCTCGCGCCGCGTGATGAGTCGTTCGCGTTCCTACTACCTCGCCGCCATCAGCCTGTTGATACTGGTCGCCTTCGCAGTGCGAGCCGTGTCCCTCGACGCCCAGTCGCTCTGGCGGGATGAGGTGGACGCGCTGCGCTTCGCCACCGTACCCTGGTCGGAGATGCTCTCCACCTTCACTCGCCCCGGCTGGAACGGCCCGCTCTACTTCCTGCTACTGCGCGGCTGGGTCACACTCACCGGCACGAGCGAGTACGCGATGCGCTTCTTCTCACTCGCCTTCGGCGTCCTCTGCGTGCCGCTGGTCTACGCGCTGGGTCACCGCCTGTTCAACCGGTCTGTGGGCCTCATCGCCGCACTGCTGGTGGCTTCCTCTCCCTACCTGACCTGGTACGGCCAGGAGGTGAAGATGTACACGCTGGTGCTGGCCCTGGCTCTGCTGGCGGTTTATGCGCAGAAAGCCGGGCTGCACTGCGTCGTCGAGGGAAAGGGCTGGCGCTGGTGGGCGGTGCAGGTCGTCGCCACCAGCCTGGCCTTCTACTCCCATATCCTGGCCGCCCTGCTCATTCCCATACAGACGTTACTCTACCTCACTTGGTGGCCCCAGACGCGCAGACGGTGGGTAGGCGCACTGGTCAGCCTGGCCTGCCTCACCCTCCCTTATCTACCGCTGGTTGACTGGCAGGCTCCAATGGTGCTCCAGCAACGCGAGACCGGCTTCTACGCCTACTCACTGGGCGAGATGGCGCAGACACTGCTCAACGGCTGGAGCCTGGGCATCCTCGGTTGGGGCTTGCCCTGGGGCGCGGTGTTGATGGGCACGCTGGCCGTGTGGGGGCTGATGGGCTCACTATTCCTGCCCTCCCCACCCCCCACCAGCCCCCCCCTGCAAGGGGACGGGGAGGGAGGGGGAAAGGGAGAGGGAAGGAACCGCGTTGCCGTGGTTATCTGGCTATTGACCCCGTTTCTGGCCGTGTGGCTCATCTCGCTACGGCAACCGCTCTTCACCGATCGCTACTTTATCTGGACCGCGCCAGCCTTCTACCTGCTGGTCGCCCTGGGACTGGCATCCCTCTGGCACTTCAGCGGCCTCGGCCGCCGGACTTTGTCACAAGCGATCAGCCGAGTGGCAGTGGTACTCCTGACAGGCATCATTCTCGTCTCTAATGGCGTCAACCTGTGGCAGCAAGCAACCGTCCGCATAAAGTCCGACTTCCGCGCTGCCGCTGCCTACGTGGCCGAGTATCACACGTCCGATGAACCAATCGTACTCCACCCCCTCAGTGAAGAATATACCTTTAGATGCTACTTGCCACTTGTCGTGACTGCCCACCCCATATTCGATGAACTGATCGTCTTTCAGATCCCGCACGGCAAGTACTCCTTCGATTACTACTTTCCCGAAGACGAATATCCCTGGGCCGAGGGGCTCTACACCAACCACCGTGCCCCAGATGGCTCCTATCTGATGAGCGAACAAGAAGCCGCGCGCCGAATGCAGGAGATGACAACAGGATACGACGTGGTCTGGTTGGTCGCCACCGAGGCGACGACGTGGGACGAGCGCGGGCTGGTGCAAGCGTGGCTGGAAGCAAATACACAACGGGTAGACAAGGCACAATTCGCGCGGGTGGATGTGTACCGCTACGTTAAGTAATGACTGATGTATGACACATAACTGCCTCGAAAATAGATGTAGGACAAGATGCCATCTTGTCTTACTCTCGGTTCATTTTCGTCCTTGGTGGTAAGCCGAGGATCATGGCGACTGCCTCGAAAATAGATGTAGGACAAGATGCCATCTTGTCTTACTATCGGTTCATTTTCGTCCTTGGTGGTGAGCCGAGGATCATGGCGACTGCTTCAAAATCTCCGTTCATTGTCCATTTGCCACTTGCTCACTTGCCACTTGCTCACTTGCTCACTTGCCACTTGCTCATTTGTCACTTATAATGTTTCTCAATGACCGTTATCTTCGTGCTACTGGGCCTCCTCGTCGGAGGCTTGACCAATCAACTCGGCTCCGACCTGCCTGCCCGGCGGAGCCTGACCCGTCCCCACTGCCCCTACTGCGGACGGGTCCGCCCCTGGTGGAAATGGCTCTCCCTGCCCGCCTGCCTGATCGGGCGCTCTGGTTGCCCCCACTGTGGCGCACCAATCGGTTTGCGCCATCCCCTGGCCGAAATTGGGCTGGCGGTGACCTACGCCCATCTCTGGATCGTGCTCGGCCCCTCCGTTAAACTGATCCTCTACCTTCTCTACAGCACCATCTTCGCTCTCATCCTCATCACCGACATTGAGCGGCGGCTGATCCTCAACGTAGTGATGTATCCGTCCATTCTCCTCGCCCTCGTTGCCAGTTTCCTCCCCCCAGAGATGACAGGGATGAGGTGGGAGTATGCGCTGGCCGGCGGGGCGATTGGTTTCGTGTTCTTCCTCGTCGCTGCATTGGTGGGGAATATGCTCTTTGGCAGCGGGGCGTTGGGCGGCGGCGACGTCAAACTGGCCGCTTTCGTCGGGCTTATCACCGGCTTCCCGCTGGTCATCGAGGCGCTGGTGTTGACTATCCTCATCGGGGCAGCCGTCAGTCTGATCCTGCTGGTCACCCGTGTGCGCAGCCTGCGCGACCCCATCCCCTACGGGCCATTCCTCATCGCTGGCGCGGTCATCACCCTGCTGTGGGGCTACCCCATCGCCGCATGGTTCCTCCACCTCTAGGTTGGTTGCTGGAGCCGGAGAACCCCCAATAGATCACCTCCTCCCACATCCCGGTGATGGTGCGAACCAGACGCTCCCCGATCAGACCGGACGTTCCGAAAGCCAAGGGGAACCAAAGGGGGACGATCAGGAGGGTAGGATTAGCATAACGCCAGACGCCAAAGTGCACGAACACGGTTTCTGCTAGCGATCCCAGCACGGCGATGACCAGGAAGAAGGTCAAATGATAGGTGAAAAACTGTCCGCCTGGGTGGCCCTCTCACGTCCACCTTTTCACTCCGTGGGAGTCCTCCCGTTTATTCTGGGCGGTGTGCTGGCCTGGTGGCAAGGAGTAGCCTTCCGCTGGATTGTCTGTGCCTGGGGCACACTGGGCGTGGTGCTCATCATGCTGGCTACCTACTACGCCGGAGAATACTGGGACTACGCAGAGGATTCCTTGTCCGCCCGCCTGGGTCCCAGCCGCTTCGCCGGAGGCTCCCGAGTGTTGCAGCGCGGCCTTTTGCCCCGCCGCGCCGCTCTGTGGGCCTCGCTGGTCAGCCTGCTATTAGCCGTCGGGGTTGGGTTGATCCTCCAACTGGGCTACCGGACGGGGGTGTGGACTATCCCCTTCGGCGTCCTGGGCATGTTGGGTGGGTTCTTCTATTCGACGCGGCCGGTACGCTGGGTGAGCAGGGGATGGGGCGAGTTGTGGATCGCTTTCTGCTACGGCTGGCTGCCGGTGGCAACGGGCTACTACTTACAGGCGGGAGGGATAACGCCACTCGTCCACTGGCTGGCAGCCCCCATCGGCCTCACCATCTTCAACGTAATCCTGCTCAACGAATTCCCCGACTACCCGGCCGACCTGGTGACGGGCAAGGCCAACATGGTAATGCGTTTGGGGCCAGAGCGGGCTTCCTGCCTCTACGGCCTCACCAGCCTGGGGAGTTGGATAACAATGCTGCTCTCGCTGCGTCACGGCGTTCCTATGTTGGCTTTGTGGTTCTACCTGCCCGTCCTGGCCCTCTCACTGATCCTGGTTGTGCTGGTGATACGCGACCGCTGGCGAGATCGGGCAACCCTGGAGAGGCTCTGCGCCGCCAACTTGGTGGTGAATCTGGGTACCACAGCGGCCTACATCCTCGCCTTTGTCTTCACTACCGGACATTCTTAAGACCTCCGAGGTTTCGGTGTAGATTCCAGGTCAGGTGGGATATATTTCGTGCCAGTATCCAACTCAAGGCTGACTGTGTGGAAACCTCGGAGGTCTGGCCCAAGAAAGTGGACAGTAGCCAATTGTCTTCAGGGGTTGAGTATATGAGTGAGTGGTTGCAGGAGTGGGGAAAGCGGCCAAGGCACAAGGTGCGTCCCTTCTGGTGGCCACCGAGCCTGATCCTCCGCCAAGCGGTGAGCGCGCTGTACATAGGCGCGCTGTCGCACTGGCGGGAATTGCCGCGCTGGCTTCTCACCTACGGCCTCAAGTGCCTCCCCGGGGCCGCCGGGTCACGGGGCATGGGCTGCATCGGCTTCCCGGCCCACCCCGTCTGGGAGATGACCGCCGCCTGCAACCTGCGCTGCATCCACTGCCACGCCTCTGGCGGAAAACCCGCGCCCGACGAGTTGACCACCGGCGAGGCCAAACACCTACTGGATCAACTGGCCGAGGTGAGTGAGTTCCGTACGATGGCCTTCACCGGCGGCGAGCCACTGATGCGCCATGACCTCTTCGAATTGCTAGCCTACTCCAAAGCCCTGGGCTTCACCAACACCATAGCCACCAACGCCACTCTCATTGACGAAACAGTGGCCCGCCGCCTGCGCCGCTACGGCGTGGTGATCGCCGCCGTGAGTCTGGACGGCTTCGATGCCGCGACCCACGACTTCGTGCGCGGCTTACCCGGCGCCTTCGAGGCCGCCCTGCAGGGAATGCGCGCCCTGCGACGGGCTGGCATCCTGCTGCACATCAACATCACGGCCATGGAATGCAACTTAGATCAGATGGAACCACTGATGGCCCTCGTTGACGAGTTAGGGGCAGGCATCCTCTTGATGTACCAACTGGTGCCGGTGGGGCGAGGCCGGAACGTCGGGGAAACGGCCCTGGACCTGGGCGCTAACGAGCGGCTGATCCACTTCATGGCCCAGGCGCAGCGCACCACCCGGGCCATCATGGAGCCGGTGGCGGGCCCACAGTACTGGCCCTTCTTACTGCGGCGGGCTGGCATCCGCGGCGGCCCACTCCTGCGCCTGGCGGAAGCAGTCTTTCACGGCTGTTCAGCAGGACGCGGTTTCGTCTACGTCAAGCCCAACGGTGAAGTCTGGCCCTGCCCCTTCATCGAGGTGAGTTGCGGCAACGTGCGCCAGACGCCCTTCCCGATCTTATGGGCCACCTCCCCCGTCCTCAGGGACCTGCGAGAGCGGGAGAAACGGTTGCCAGGAGACTGCGGCGAGTGCGAGTACAGGCGGCTATGCGGCGGCTGCCGGGGGCGGGCCTGGGCCACCACCGGCGATTATCTGGCTGAGGACCCCTCCTGCTTCATCCACTCACCCGATGGAAACGAGGAATCCGATGGAAACCACATTACAACTCATCCCCTTGTTGGAACCCATCCGCTCGCAGATGGAGCGGGTGGAGCGCCTGTTGTTTGATACGCTGGCGCAGGTCGAGGAGCCGCTAGGTTCAAGGCTGCGCCGCTCGTTAGGTGGCGGCAAACGTCTGCGGCCAGCGCTGGTGACCCTCGTCGGACAGATGTTCGCCTCTTCCACCCCCCCTATAGAGGGGAAGGCTTCCACCGCGCCCTTCCACAGCCTGGCGGCTGCGGTGGAGATGCTGCACACCGCCACATTGATACACGACGATCTGGTGGATGAGGCCCCCTTGCGACGGGGCCGTAAGACGCTCCACACGATCTGGCCGGCGGGGGCGACTGTGCTGGCCGGCGACTACCTCCTGGCCCAGGCAGCGTCGCTGATAGCGGAGACAGAACACCCCCACATCCTCAAGGTCTTCGCCGAAACTCTATGCACCATGTGCGCCGGGGAGATAAGGCAGATATTCGTCACCAAGGAAAAGACCAAGGGAAAGCAAATCCATGATTGCGCCGCCGTGGAACAGACAGCACTGGATTCGACAGGCCGGTGCGGGCGGGAGGAGTATTACCGCAGCATTGAGGCCAAGACAGCCTCGCTTTGCGCCGCCGCAACGGAGATGGCGGGCCTCCTCGCCGGGGCGGGGGAGCCACAGATCGCCGCCCTGCACCGTTTTGGTCGGGAGTTGGGAATGGCCTTTCAGATCGCGGACGATGTGTTGGACTTCATCGGCGACGAGGCGCAGTTGGGCAAGCCGGCCGGCAGCGACCTCCGCCAGGGCCTGATCACCCTGCCAACCCTCTATTACCTGGAGAGGGTAAAGGACGACACCCCTGTCAACGGTGTGCTATCCGGCCAGCGGGACGAGGAGCACGTGCAAGCGGCGATAGAGGCTGTTTGCTCGTCGGGAGCCATCGAGGCCGCGCTGGCGGAGGCACGAGCCCACGCCCGGCAAAGCCAGGAGGCCTTAGCGACGTTGCCCGACAACGATTCACGCCAACTGCTGTGCTCCCTGGCCGAATATGCGGTGGAGCGAAGGCGCTGAGAAGCGCATCCTTTTGGCACGCTCGACGAGAATTGGCAGTCAGCGCGCCTCTATCGCGCCAGCACCCTCCGGTAGATAGCCAGAGTCTTGCGGGCGGTCTCCTCCCAGGTGAAGCGCGCCGCCTGCGCCAGTCCCAGTTCCCGCATCCGCGCTCGCAGAGGTTCCTCAGTCAGCACACGGGTCAACGCCCGGGCGATGTCATCCGGGTCGTCCGGGTTCACCAGCAGCCCCGCGTCCCCCACCACCTCCGGCAGCGAGGCCCGCTCAGTGACGACGACTGGCGTGCCACAGGCCATCGCCTCCAACGCCGGCAGCCCAAACCCCTCGTAAAACGATGGTGTCACCAACAGGCTGGCAGCATTATACAGCCCCGGCAGGTCAGCATCCGGCACGTCGTGGAGAAAGCGCACCCGCTCGGTCAGGTGCAACACCTTGATGCGCTCGAAAATCTCGTCGTACAGCCAGCCCTTGCCACCAACCAGCACCAGCGGCGCGGTTGTCACCTTCGCGTTGAGCAGCAGGCGGTAGGCCTGCAGCAAGCCCGGCAGGTTCTTGCGCGGCTCGAGCGTCCCCACGCAGAGCAAGAAGTGCGGTTCCATGCCATACCGCACAGCGACATGCTCGGCCTCTGCTTCTGGCAGCGGGCGGAAGGCCGGGTCGGCGGCCAGGTGCACGACCGAGACCTTCTCCGGTGGCACATCCAGCAGCAAGGTCAGGTCAGACTTGGTAGCGTGGGAATCGACCAGGATATGGTCGGCGCGACGTACCGCCCACTCGATCTGCTGGTTGTGATAGCGGTGGCTTTCGGGAGTGAGAAACTGCGGGTAATAGAGGAAATTCACGTCGTGGATGGTGATCACCGACCGGCGATAGCCGAAGGCAGGTGGGATGAAATCGGGGCTGTGCAGCAGGTCGAGCCCCAATCGCGCCACCTCCACCCCTAATGCCCACCGCTCTAGCCGGTGATGCGAAGGAGTCCAGCAGGCGGCGGGACGGAAGTTCCGCCCTGGCCGCGGAGGGTTACGGTCCTTGCGACTATGCAGGACGCGGTAATCCGTGTCCGCATCGAGGGCAGCCAGCGCCTCCAGTAGATGCAGCACGTAGTTGCAGACCCCGTCCCAGGCATAGTGGACAATACGGATATCAATGCCGATACGCATGAGTAATGACAAATGACCAAATGACCAAATGACAAATCTCCAACTTCCGAGGCCATTATAGCGGCTAGTGGCGATCTGTCAAACCGTTGCCTGTGAGAGGGAATGATGTTATAATCAGTGCACCACTAAACTCACCCAGGGAGTGTGATAATGGCGACAAAAGTAACTCAGGCACTAGATATAACCCAGGCGATGCAGACGCTCAAGTGGCTGGATGAGGAGCGCCGTAAGGACAAGGCCACCATCGCCACGCTGCAAGAACAAATGCAGGAGCAGGAACGGCAACTGGCCCAGCAGGCAGCTCAGACACGGGAACTGCAAACCACATTGGCAGGCGTCCAGGGTGTCCTGTCCCAGGTGACCAAGTTCGAGCAGATGGTCTCGAACTACAAAAAGGAATTGACCCTCCAAATGGGCCAGCGCGATGAGGTGCGGCGAAAAGAACAGGCCGAGGCGGAGCGACTGCGCCGGATTGAGCACGAGGCGCTAACCAGCAACCTGAGCCGGCTGGAGAAAGAACTGCGCGTCCTGCCTCGCTACGATGAGGAGTTGAACGCCCGCCAGGTTGAGGGGCAACGATTGGGTGAAGCCTTCCTGCGCCTGGAAGTCGCCGTGGCCGAACTGAGCAAACGGGCCGACGATCGCGTGCAGGCCGTCACCTTCCTGGAGGAGCAGCGCCGCGCCGACAACCGCCGCATCGCCGAACTGGAGCAGGATACCATCGGCCTGCGCAAGAAGTTCGAGGCCCAGGTCACGAAGTTCCCTCTTCTCGAGGAGGCGCTCCAGAAGCAAAGATCCCGCATTGAAGAAGCCATCCAGGAGACGAAGAAGTACGAGAAGCCAATCGAAGAACTGCGCATCTCCGACTTTCAGCGCGAGCAGAAGATGAAGCAATATCTGGATCAGGGTGAGCAGGTGGCCCAGGAGATGGAGCAGATACGCACGCAAACACAGGGCTTCATCGAGCAACAGCAACTGGTCAAGCGGGATCTCAGTGCTCTGGAGAAATTCAAGGTGCGCATAGAGAAACGCCAGGACGAGATGGCCGAAAGGCAACGTTTGGCCGAGGAGCGCGTCAAGCAGCAGTGGGAAGAATGGCAGACGGGGCGGTTGAAGGCACAGAAAAAGCAAGAGGTATTGGTCGAGGAGCGCTGGCGACAACAAGACCGGACCGATGCCGAGCAACTGAAGCGCCTGGACGCGCTATCATCTGCTGCCGAACTGTATCGCGCTCAACTGGACACCCTCTGGGAGGCCCGCCGCGCCGAAGCCACCAGCCTGCTCAAGGCCATCCAGGACGTGCACGAGACGCTCGTCGCACCGATTGATGAACAACTGGCTGCCTTGCGCAGAGAATGACAGGACTAATAGACAATGCACGTCATCGGCACCGCTGGTCACGTAGACCACGGCAAGTCCACCCTCGTCCACGCCCTCACCGGCATTGACCCCGACCGGCTCCGCGAGGAGAAGGAGCGGGAGATGACGATAGACCTGGGCTTCGCCTGGCTCACGCTCCCCAACGGCGCATCGGTCGGCATCGTGGACGTGCCCGGGCACAGGGATTTCATCGAGAATATGCTGGCAGGCATGGGAGGCATTGACGCTGCCCTCTTCGTCGTCGCTGCCGACGAGGGAGTGATGCCGCAGACCAGGGAGCACCTGGCCATCCTCGACCTGCTGGGGGTCAGTACAGGGGTCGTCGCCCTGACCAAGTTGGACCTGGCCGAGAGCGAAGACGAAAGCGGAGAGTGGGTTGAGATGGTCGCTGCCGACGTGTCCGAGACGCTGGAAGGGACGGTGCTGGAGAGCGCGCCTATCATCCCCGTCTCCGCCCGCACAGGGCAGGGTCTTGACGTACTGCTGGCTGCGTTGCAGGAAATGCTCGCCCAGGCCCAACCCCGCCCCGACCGAGGACGGCCCCGGCTGCCAATAGACCGCGTCTTCACCATCAGTGGCTTCGGCACCGTCATCACTGGCACTCTCACCGGCGGATGCTTCGAGGTGGGACAAGAAGTCGAGGTGCTGCCCCGGGGGTTGAAGGCCCGCGTGCGGGGTCTGCAGACCCACAAGCAGAAGGTCGAACGAGCAGTGCCGGGCAGCCGCGTGGCGATGAACCTCAGCGGCGTCAGCAAGGCCGACCTCAAGCGCGGAGACGTCGTCACCATCCCTGGCTGGCTGCAGTCCACAGTGCTGGTAGACGTGCGGTTGCGTTACCTGCCCAACATCCTTCGGCCAGGCCTTCGGCGTGAGCCCTCAGGCGAACGCTCAGGGCAGGCGCAGCGCCCATTGCGCCACAATACCCAACTTAAGTTTTTCTCCGGCGCGGCCGAGACGATGGCTCGCGTGCGACTCCTGGGCCAGGACAGACTGCCGCCGGGGCAATCGGGATGGGCACAATTGCGACTCCAGGAGCCGGTTCCGCTGGTCAAAGGGGATCGTTTCATTGTCCGCATCCCCTCCCCCTCCATGACCGTGGGTGGGGGCGTCGTCGTGGACCCCCACCCAGGCCGCAAACACCGCCGATTTCGCTCTGAGGTGCTGGCCCGCCTGGAGACGCTGGCCCAGGGCAGCCCAGCCGAGATCTTGCTGCAAGCCCTCCAACGGCGTGGCCCCATCTCCGCCCGTGACTTGCTCTCCACTAGCGGCCTGGGCGAGACTGCCCCCGAAGCGCTCGCTCAACTGCTGGACGAAGGCCAGGCGATCCTTCTAGGTCCGCAGGTTAGCAGGAAGCAGGAAGCAGGAGGCAAGAAACAGTTGGCCTCCAGCAATCAGTTGCTGACGACGCGCGACTGGTGGTCAGCCTTGGTCGAACAGTTCTCCCGCGAACTCTCCACCTACCACCAAAAACTTCCATTGCGGGCAGGGATGGGTCGCGAAGCCCTGCGCAGTGGGCTCCGGCTGGAGGCGAAGGTGTTTAACGCGGCACTGGCCCGCGCCGTCGCCGAGGGGTTGATCGTAGACGAAGGGGCTACCGTCCGGCTCCCATCCCACGCCGTCCGTCTCAACCCCGAGCAGCGGCAGCAGGTAGACGCACTCCTAGCCCGCTTCCGGCGCCAGCCCTACGCCACTCCCTCGGTCAAGGAAAGCATCGTCGCAGTGGGGGAGGAGGTGCTGGGCGTGCTGGTAGCCCGAGGTGAGTTGGTGCAAGTCTCGCCGGAGGTACTGTTCCTGCCCCAGACCTACGAGGAGATAGTGGCCCGCATCCGCGCGCGCATTGAGCGGGAAGGGAGCATCACTCTGGCGCAGACACGTGACATGCTTGGGACCAGCCGCAAGTATGCGCAGGGGCTTCTGGAACATTTGGACGAAACCGGGGTGACAAAACGAGTGGGAGACGAGAGAGTGCTACGGTAGGGAGACGCGATGCGTAAAGCGTGAAACGTAAGGCGCAGGAATCACGTTTCACGTTTCACGTTTCTTCCACTTCTTCAGCCGTTCGAGAATCTCCCGCTCATAGCCATGCCCTGTGGGCTGAAACCACCCACCTTCGACCTCCTCCGGCAGGTAGCGCTGCTCCACCCACCCGTCAGGGTAGGCGTGGGGATATTTGTACCCATTCGACTGGCTCAGGGCAGGCCCCTCGTGCTCGCCCAACGTGCGCTTGTAGTGCTCGCGCAGCGCGCCCTGGAAGACGTCGCTCTTGTCGCGCAGGTAGACCGGCACAGGCCCGGCCCCGCGCTCCTCGATCTCCGCCAATGCCCCCCAGTAGGCCCCTGCCGAGTTGGACTTGGGCGCGGTAGCCAGGTAGAGCGTCGCCAGCGCCAGGTGATACTGCCCCTCCGGCATCCCCACCCACTCGAAGGCCTGAGCGCATGCGTTGACGACCACAACCCCGTCAGGATCGGCCAACCCGATATCCTCCGCCGCCAGGATATAGAGCCGGCGCAGGATGAAACGGGGGTCCTCGCCAGCAGCGACCATCTTGGCCAGCCAGTAAAGCGCCGCGTCGGGGTCGCTCCCGCGCACCGACTTGATGAAGGCAGAGACGGTGTCGTAATGCGCGTCGCCTGCCTTGTCGTAGCGCAACGCGCGGTGCTGGATCGAGTCCTCAGCCACGGTTAACGTGACGTGGATGACGCCGTCGTCGCCAGGTGGCGTGCTCTCCACGGCCAACTCCAGCGCGTTGAGCGCGGCCCGGGCGTCGCCGCCAGCGACGCGCACCAGGTGGGCCAGCGCCTCGTCGTCAAGTTGGGCGTTGCGAGAGCCGTAACCGCGCCTGTTCTCAGTGTCGGTCAGGGCGCGGCGCAGTATCGCCACCACCTCGTCGTCGGAGAGCGGCTTGAACTGGAATACACGGGAGCGGGAGACCAGGGGCGCGATGACCTCGAAGTAGGGATTCTCGGTCGTCGCGCCGATGAGCACGACGATGCCATCCTCGACGTGGGGCAACAATGCGTCCTGCTGGGCCCGGTTCCAACGGTGGATCTCGTCCACGAGCAGGATCGTGCGCCGGCCATACATCCCGCGTCGCTCCCTGGCCTCCTTGATGATACGCCGCAGGTCGGCCACCCCCGCCAGCACAGCGCTAATGGTCTCGAAGTGGCGGGCGGTCGTATTAGCGACGATCATCGCCAGCGTCGTTTTGCCGGTGCCTGGCGGCCCCCAGAAGATGAGGGAGGAGAACAACCGATCAGCCTCAATGGCGCGGCGCAGCAGCCGCCCCTGGCCGACGATGTGCTCCTGGCCGACGAACTCGTCCAAGGTGCGAGGGCGCATGCGCGCCGCCAGCGGCGCTTCGCGACGAATTTGCTCTTGCCGGCTGTGCTCAAACAGATCCATCAGGGAGCAAAGAAGGTGTAAGTCTCCGCCAGGCGGGCTGCCAGCGGCGAGAGAACCTGCGGGAAGAGTCCCACCCCAACGCAGGCCAGTATCGCCACAACCACGACCACAGCCGTCAGCCAGCCTTCAGAGGTAACGCGGGGGAATCTTTCCCCCTCAGGCAGTCGAGGGCGCACCAGGAGAGCGGATAGTCCTCGCCACACGCCAACCATCACGCCGACCCCTGCCAGGAGAAGGAGCAACGCGGATCCCGGGCTGGATGGCATCAGTGCACGACAGAGAGACCAGCGCCAGATGAAGCCAGCGCTGACCGGTAACCCCGCTATCGAAAGCCCGCCGAAGATCAGCACCGCCGTGCTACACGGCGCTTTCCAGGCCAGCCCGCGCAGTGCAGCGCAATTGTCATCGTCGCCGTTGCGCGCCCGCAGACCGCTCAGGCCAGTCGCCATGAGGGCCAGACCGAAGGGGCGCACCAACAGCGACAGGAGAACCAGCGTCAATCCCAGCCTGCTGTGCATCCCCAGGGCAATGAGTGCGCCGCCACTATCTACCAGCGCACCATACCCCATCAGCGGTCCCAGGCGACGCTGAGATGGCGCGAGTAGTCCCCCCACGACGATCATCGCCAGTCCCGCGGTGGAGAAGAGTGAGCCAAAGTAGGGATGGGTGTTGAGCCAGGGGTAAGTCTCCAGGAAGTCCAGGAGCAGGAACCAGACCGCGCCGTTGTTGATGGTGAGGACAAAGGTGCCCGCCAATGACACACTGTCGCCGGCGACGGCCGGCACCCAGGTGTGGAAAGGCACGACACCCAGTAGCAACGCAAAAGAGACAGCCAGCAGAGCAGCGGCAGTGTTAAGCAGTCCCACATCGTCCGGCGTCAGCACGTACCGATCCAACAGCCAGTGGGTGACCAACACACCAGGTAGGGCCAGGGTGGTGAACGTCAGATAACGCATCCCTCCCCGAGTGGGCGACTGTCCCTCGGCCTGCAGCGCAAAGATGGAGAGGGCGGCGGCAATCTCGATGAGCAGGACAGCGTAGATGAGAGGCCGGATCAGCAGCGCCCCACTCAACAGGCTGAGCAGGCCCAGCCCCATCGGAAAGAGTAGGGGCTGTGGTGTGACACGCCACGCCAGGAAAAAGAGTCCAGCGGCTGTGAGGAACAGGATCGCCATCGCCATCCGATCGGCCTGCTCAAGAACCAACTCTCGTCCGAGGAATCTCACAGCCTCGCCCATAGCAATCTGGCGTTCTCCCCAAAAGTACACCCGCACCGGCTGGTCCAGCGGCAGCGTGACGACCGCGATACCCAACGCCAACGCCGTGCCAACGGCCAGCAGTGCCGAGAGGGACACCCAGCGGAGCAGGATGTACACAATACTCGCCATCACCAGCGGGATGATCAGCAACAAGAGAGGACCTGCAATCACGGTGTCTTCACCTCGCCGCCAGCGACGACCTGGGCAACCCTTAAGTGGGCCGTTGCCAACGCGATGAGGAAACTAACGGCACCGAGCAACCCGGCCACGGCCAGGCTTGGCTCCAAAGCAACGTAGAAAAGGTCGAAACCCGATAGAAAGGTCAGCAGCCCCAATCCTACCTGCATCGGCGCTTCGCTCAGTCCAATCAGTAGCAATCCAAGCCCAGCCAACAGGTAACATGCCAGCGTGACGTCGGCTGGGACTTCGGGTAAGGGGACACGCAACACGGCCGTGTATGCCGCCACCGAGACCAATATCCCGGCAAACAGGCAAAACGACGCTCGAGCAGACATAACCCAGCGACGCCAACGCCGAGAAGGCGCTGTGCCTTCAGCAGCCGAGGACTGCTCAAGCACACTGGCTCGCCGCTCGGTCAGGTAGAACACCATGCAGATCATCCACCCAATCAACCCCTTGACGGCCGCCACCTCCGGCCGGATCAGCCGGGTCAGCAGCAGTACCACGAAAAAGTACTGCAAGGTGAGGGCAATCACGTTCAGCCGCCAATCCAGGCTGATGACCAGGAGCCCGGCGGTGATCAGTATGCCGGCCACGGCGGGCATCGCAGCCAGAGATGAAAAGCGTGTCAGAAGGTCCACCACTGTTGGCATTACCTACCACCCCATACCAACAGGATAAGGAAGAACAGCAACCACGACCACAACAGCGCCCCCGCGCCTCCCACCACTTCGCCAGCCGCCCGGAGCATGCTCAGTCCCCGATCCAATGCCCCTGCCACCGCATCGTAGAGCCATTCCAGGCGCAACAGGTCGTGGGCCGCACTGAGGAACAATTGGATTTTCGGGCGCAAGTTCCTCTCCTGCCAGGCAAGAACTCCCCCGCCAGCGAGCGAGACCGCCAGCAACAGCCAACCCGTCAGGCCCGGCGTCGCGAATAATGGGCTCAACGAGGGAACCAGGACGTCGTCGGTGAGGAGCGACGGGGGCAAGATGGCCAAGATCAGCAGCAAGGCTGGCACCCCCAACCCAACCCCACGTGCTACAGACCTAATCCCCCAGCCCCCTTCCTTGCGCGGGAAGGGAGAGGAGGGTCGTAATAGCAGCCAACGTACCAACGATGGGACTAAGAATAGATACCCGACGAAAAAAGCGCCCCCCCACCCCGGGCTACCTCCCTTCGCGAGATTTCCGATCAGGATCTCGTCTGCCACAAACCCCAACGTGAGGACCACTCCCATCAGTGCCAGCGCTCCGACCAGTGGAGGAATATTCCACCATAATGCCTCTCGTTGCAGACCATCGCTCAGCAAGAGTACTGCCAATCCCAACGCCCAGACCACGCTGTCAGCGGCAATGACGGTTATGGCGCTATCCCCCGCCAGTCCGGCGGTCAGCAGCACTGCTCCGCTTACCCCCATCCCGATCCACGGCAACATGCGGCGCGGGGACTCACAAGACCAGGCCAGAAAGCCACCCACGGCCAGGGTGACCGCTGCTACGATTGTCACCCACGTGTTGCCAGGGATGGAGCCGCCGTTTGCCTGGACAAGCCGGAGCCACAGCCCCCAGCCAATGACAGGGCCCAGAAGAAGCGGGGCGGCGAGAGATTGGGCAGCGCCCAGGTCGTCGGGAGTGGAGAGGTGAAGCGGATACACCCACAGCCGCAGGAGGCCAGCCACCACCCACAGTGTCAATGGTGCACCGCTGAGAGCCACTAGCGACCACAACTCGCTGCCCGCTCCACCATTGGCCAGCAACGCCCCACTCCACAAGGCCAGCGTCGCCAGATAGCCGAGGATTAGGCTACGAACGGCCGTCCGCCCTGAGCCCCCGGCTGCGATGCGCCCTACAGCGTGTAGCAAATCGTATATGGCCCAGATGATAATCATAGTGAGAAGATTGGCCGCCCACAAGGCAGCCAGGCCCGCAGAGAGCAAAGCCAGCAACGTGGCCGTGAGCCGGGGGTGTGGCCCCTCTGCACGGCCGAACCCCACAAGAATCGCGCTGCAAGTTATCAGCGCCAGTACCAAAGCCAACGGCTGCATAATGACGTCAGTCTTCAGCACCAGCGCGGCGCCGAACAGCAGGGAAGGTTGCCACAAGGAGATGACGACCGTCGTTCCTGGTTCCACCGACGTGAACGTCAGGAGCAGAATGGTGGTGAGGCAGGCCGCTATCAGGGCAATGTAGCGGGTAAGGGCGCGAGCACGAGGCACGAGAGATAAGCCAAGTATCCCACCCGCGCCCAGCAGTGGTAGGATGATCGTGAGAACAGGGAGCAATGATGGCACTTACTTCTCCAGAAAATCCTTTAACCTGCGGGAGTGCGTAGGATGACGAAGACGGCTGAGTGCCTGGGCCTCTATCTGGCGCACTCGTTCACGGGTCACCCCCAGTTTCTTACCCACCTCCTCAAGAGTGTACGTCTCGCCATCCACCAGTCCATAGCGCAGTTGCAGAATGCGCACTTCACGCGGCGGGAGATCCTGTAGAATACCTCGGAGCAACTCCCGCAACATCGAAAAGGTCACCTCCTCGTCCGGAGCAGAGATGTCTTCATCTTCGATGAAATCACCTAGTTCGCTGTCACCATCATCGTCGGTGGGCATTTCCAGCGAGAGAGGGCGGCGTGCCACTCTCAGCATCTCCTCCACCTTGCGCGTAGGGATTTCCAATGCGGCGGCTAACTCCTCGGTGGTGGGCTCGCGCCCTAACTCCTGAGTCAATCGGTGAGCAGTTCGCAGCAGTTTATTGATCTGGTCGCCCATGTGGACAGGGACGCGGATGGTGCGGCTCTGATCAGCAATCGCCCGCGTGACCGCCTGCCGGATCCACCAGGTTGCGTAGGTCGAGAACTTATGCCCCAGATGATAGTTGAACTTGTTGGCGGCGCGTATAAGCCCGATGTTGCCCTCCTGGATCAGGTCGAGGAAGGGCACCCCACGGCCAATGTACTTCTTGGCCACGCTGATCACCAGGCGAGAGTTGGCGCGGATAAGGTGCTCACGAGCAGCCAGACCATCCTGTATAACTTCCTCCATTTCGGCCCGCTTTTCAAGATTGAGACCATCCTGGCTCAATTCCTCCTGGGCAATCTTACCGGCCTCCATACGCTTGGCCAGCCTGACCTCCTCTGCAGCCGTGAGCAACGGCACACGGCCAACCTCTTTGAGATAGAGGCCGATCGTATCATCTATCGCGATGGTGTCGAAGCGCGCCTGCTGGTTGGTTACCACAGCAGACTGATCAAGTCTCGTGGGAGCCACCGCTTCCTGCCTTTCCATCTCTTCCGGTGCGCCTACCTTGACGCCGGTCTCCATCAGAGTAGCCAGGATGTCCTCAAGTTCCTCCAGGTTCTCTTCGGCCTGGGGAAAAGCAACCAGGACATCGTCGTACGTGACGAAGCCCTGCTCGGCAGCCTTGGCCAGCAGGTACTCCTCACGGCTCATCCCTTCTTCAATTTCTACCAGTTCGTTTTTTTGATCTAGATTCATCTCTCACCCAGTGATAGGGAGCACAGTGCTTGACATCTATCGGTCAGGCAATGTGCTCCCACCTGCAAATCGGGTAGTGGCACACATGCTCCCGTCAGATGTTACTATACCACATTTCCATGCCTCTTGTCAACCCCCACAATCGTACTATTTTGAGTCTGTACATTGACATCCTTCCATTATCCACTATACTTCTCCATATACTACAGTAGCCGACCGTAGTTCCCCTTTTGTGTAGTGGAGCACCAACTATAGGACACAATCAACATAAGTATTGGACTTTGGACAAATGGTTTGAGAGCAGCTTCTTAAAAGTGTGCATTTGGGAACGAAAAAACCGCGTTTTGTCAACAAATGCGCAAAGTTGAACGTTTTGACGCTGTAAAATGCAGTTTGAAGATACTCGTGAATTATTCGGGGGTTTGGGCAGATCTGGGTTTAGCCCAAACTGCCGAATAATTAATCCGCAACTCTGCTGCCTACGAAAAAAGTCGCCCTGGATCAGTTTTGGCGAGATTTTCGCGCCATTTCGTGACTTGTTCGACGAAATTCGCACTTTTGGCGACAACCCTGTGATTGCAGATTGTCCAAAGTCCAATAAGTAAGGAGGAAGAACTATGACCATCAAACTGACCTGGTACGGACACGCTGCTTTCGCTCTGACCGTCAGAGGCGCACAGGTACTGGTGGACCCATTCCTCACCGACAACCCCTTTGCCCCCATCTCCGCCGATGCAGCCGAGGCCGATTATATCCTGGTCACCCACGGTCACGGCGACCACATTGGCGACACGGTCGCCATCGCCAAGAGGACCGGAGCCCTGGTCATCTCCAATTTCGAGATCTGCAACTGGCTCCAGGCCCAAGGCGTGGCTCACACCCACGCCCAGCACATCGGTGGTGGCTTCCAGCATCCCTTCGGTTATCTCAAACTGACCATCGCTCACCACGGCTCCGGCCTGCCCGATGGCTCCTGCGGCGGCACCCCTTGTGGGCTGCTGCTGACAGCCGAGAACAAGAGAATTTACCTGGCTGGCGACACCGCGCTTTTTTACAGCATGCGTCTCATCGGCGAAGAGGGGATTGACCTGGCTGCCCTACCCATCGGCGACAACTTCACCATGGGACCAGACGATGCACTGCGAGCAGTCAAGTTAATCGAGCCCCAGGTCGTCATCCCCATCCACTATAACACCTTTGACATTGTCGCGCAAGATCCGCACGCCTGGGCCAAGCGGGTGCAGACCGAGACGTCTGCCAAGCCAGTCGTGCTCAAGCCTGGCGAGAGTTACGAACTGTGATGAACGACCGTGTCGTCACCCGAGTAATCGAGATCCTGGAGATCGCCCCCGACTTCTACGTGCCGGTCAAGAAACTGTGGCTGATGTGTCAGGGAGAAGGGCTGGGCCTCGACCTGGAACTGGACGACCTCCACCGGATGCTGATGGATGATGAACGCTTCGAGTTCACACCTGGCGTGGATCACACGGAGGGGTTCGAGGATGACCCCGAGTTCGCCGCCGAGATGGAGCGGGAGATGGAATCGTTGGGCTTCTACAGCGGCCCACGCGTCAAATTGGTCTCCCGCGAAATGGCGGCTGAGGACATCTTCGCCGCCATGGCCCGCAGCCTGGCGCGGATGAACGAAGCACTTCAGGGTGCGTGGGAGACGCGCCCCGAGGACGATCAGGAGACCGAAGACCGGCTCCTCGACATCCTCGCCGCCGGGCAGAAGTTGGAGCAGGGAATCCAGGGACTCGTTGAGCGGCAGGAGAAGAAGGACGAGGAGTAACCCGGTGGGCTGCTGGACGCCGGACCAGGAACGGCACAAGGCGGCCTTTCACGACGCGCAGCGATGTGTCGCCTGTGTGTTACAATGCCCGGGAGGGGCAATCGAACTACGGTAACTCAGCGTACAGAAAGGAAGGCAGACAGTGAAACGTTCCATTCGCTGGCACGACTACATCACGATCAACATCTACTGGATGGGGCTGACGATGGTCTCGCAGAGCAACGGCCTCATCGTGCCTCTGCTAGTACAGAAGTTCGTTGGCCCGGAACAGCAAGGCACTGCCTTTGGCCGCCTGCGTCTCTATACCCTGATGGTCGCCCTGTTGGCACAGGCGCTGATGGGTATACTTTCGGACCGCAGCACCATGCGTTGGGGACGGCGACGCCCGTTCATCCTCGTTGGCACGCTGCTGAACATGGCGTGTATGATTGCCATCGGGGTCTCTCCCAGTTACTGGTTCCTGTTCGGGGCAGTGGTGCTCTCGCAGATTGCCTCCAACATCGCCCACAGTGCGGAGCAGGGACTGATCCCCGATCTGGTGTCGGAAGAGCATCGTGGTCGCTTCTCCGGCGTGAAGTCCATTATGGAACTTCTGCCAGTCATCATTGTCGCCCTCACCGTTGGCAAACTGATCGCGGCAGGGCAAATGTGGGCCGGCATCCTGGTGGCAACCGGAGTCCTGTTCATGAGCATGGCTATCACCATGTTCGTCCGCGAAGAGCCGCTGAGCGAACATCCCGGCCCGCTGGATTGGGAACCATTCGGACGCCTCGTGGCGATGACACTGGTTTTTTTGGTGATCATTCTGGGCTTGGGTGAGATTGTCAAGGGAACAAGCAGACTCCTGGACAACATAGATGCGGTGAATACACTCTTGATCGTGATGGGGGGCGTGGGACTGCTAGCGATGGCGACCGCCGCCATCGTGGGCGTGTGGATCAGCGTGCGTATCAGCATCGGCGGCGAGGAGGCACGTCGTTATCCCTCCTTCACCTGGTGGGTGGTCAACCGGCTGGCCTTCCTCATTGGAGCTACGAATCTCTCCGGTTTCGCAGTCTACTTCCTTCAGGGTCGGCTGGGACTGGAAGGCGAGGCTGCCGCAGGGCCGGCATCACAACTAATGATGGTGGTCGGCATCCTAATCCTGCTGTGTGCCCTGCCGAGCGGCTGGCTCGCCGACCGGATTGGGCGTAAGCGACTGGTGGCAATCAGCGGCGTCATGGCAGCGATAGGCACACTGGTACTCGTCCTGGCCCCTAGTATGACCGTGATATACGTGGGCGGATGCATCACCGGTGCCGCCACAGGCATGTTCTTCACCACCAACTGGGCACTGGGAACAGACGTAGTGCCCAAAGAGGAGGCTGGACGCTATCTAGGTATCTCCAACCTGGCCGGGGCAGGCGCCGGGGCAGTGGGAGCCTACATTGGGGGTCCCATAGCCGACTTTTTCACCGGCCGTATCCCTCAATCACCGGGGCTGGGGTATCTGCTGATTTTCGCCATCTACGCCGTTCTCTTCCTTATCTCTGCCCTTGTTCTGATCCGGGTACAGGAAATATGGAAACCAGAACAAGCATAGATATCATGCCAGCAACCATAGTTATGGATAGGAGGGTTTGAGAAATTTCGAGGTTTAAGGATGACAGTCTACCCATCTTGAATCTATAAATCTTAGTATCTTCTCAAAAACTTGGGGCGGGTGTAGGTCGGATTTGCTATCCGACCGGACGGCGGTTAGCAAAACCGCCCTACAGTCGTCATCCCCCCCTGAATATTGAGAAGATACAAATCTTAGATCATTTCATGTGTAGTCGTAGTAGTAGGGCAGGGGAAAGCGGGGAAAACGTGCGTGCTGGGGCCGTGCTGAGGCTAAGCCACCTTAGATGTGGTGGGAGGGCCACCACGAGGCCGCAAATACGGGGGCGTAAGCGAAACACGTTATCCACAATTGGTTGTGGACAGTGAGGGAGATGAGGTCATACGCAAGAAGCGGGTGGCTGTTTGGCCACCCGCTTCTTTCGTGTGAAGATGTCACTGTATTCATGCGGGCAGAGTTATCCCCAGCCCGGCTCTGTTATCCCCAGAAAACAAGCAGTTATCCACAGGCGAAGTGCTATGGAAGGGGCATCAGGGGCATGGCGTCCCCCAGATGTGGGGGAAGTGGGAGCATAGAGGCCAAGGGCTGGTGGGTGTGGATATTGACAGGGGAGGTGTGGAAAGAGAGATGGTCAGAGATCAATTGCCGTTGTTGTAGAGACGCTGGCGTAGCGTGGTGACCTGACGTCGAATATCCGTGTCTTCCTCGATCATATCGGCGATACGTTCGCAGCCGTAGAGGATGGTGGTGTGATCACGCCCACCCAATATTGCTCCGATCTGGGGTAGTGATGCCCCGGTCTCCTTTCGGATGAGGTACATTGCGATCTGGCGTGGACGTGCGATGGCTCGGCTGCGGCTGCGTCCCTGGAGTGCGCCAATTTCAACACTGAAGTGCCGGGCCACTGCCTCCACGATCTGATCTGGGGTCAGTTTGCTACGCTGGGGGAGCAGATTGCTCAGGGCTGCCTCGGTGACTTCTGGTGTGAGTGGTTGATGAGTGAGTTGGGATAGAGCCAGCACGCGGGTGAGCGCGCCTTCGAGTTCGCGGATGTTGCTCTGTACCTGGCTGGCGATGAGGACGAGAATCTCGTCGGGGACCGATATACTACAGGTGGCAGATTTGGAGCGCAAGATGGCGATGCGTGTCTCCAGGTCAGGCGGCTGAATGTCGGCGATCAATCCCCACTCGAAGCGGGAGCACAGCCGCTCCTCCAGCGTGATCATCGCCTTCGGTGTCCGGTCCGAAGAGATGACGATTTGTTTCACGGCGTCGTGGAGCGTGTTGAAGGTATGGAAAAACTCTTCCTGGGTACTTTCCTTGCCAGCGATGAACTGAACATCGTCCACGAGCAGGACGTCGGCGGTGCGGTACTTTTCGCGGAATGAGTCGGTGGTGTGGGAGCGGATGGCTTCAATAAGGTCGTTGGTGAACTCCTCGGACGAGATGTAGAGTACGCGCAACCCCTGCGCCTGGCAGGTGTGCCCGATGGCGTGCAGGAGGTGTGTCTTACCCAGGCCCACTCCTCCGTAGATAAAGAGTGGGTTGTAGGCAGCGGCGGGATTCTCGGTCACGGCCATAGAGGCTGCGTGGGCCAACCGGTTACCTGGCCCCACCACAAAACTGTCGAAGATATAGCGCGGATTCAGGTTCGCGGGAGAGGAGTAGGGACGCGGTGACCGCGTCCCTACGGCTGGCTCTGGGGCTGGCGTGGGCAGGTTGAGCAAGGGAACGTTGTCCTGCTTCTGGTCCTCCTCGCTCCACACGACGAATTGGACTTCGACAGTTCGACTGGTCAGCCGGGCGAGGGTTCGTTTGATGATGGCGAGCAGTCGGTGCTCCAGCCAGTCCTTGGCATACCCACTCTTGACAGCGACGACGAAGGTGCCATCTTCGTATTTCAGCAACCTGGAATCGCGCAACCAGGTGTCAAAGGTGGCCTGTGTCATCTGAAGTTGAAGTTCGCCGAGTGCGGCCGACCAGATGTGGTCAGATTTCATTGTAGGTTATGTGGACAAAGACTGATTGGCGGCGAGAAGCGACGTGGGATCGGAAAAGTGGATTCCTCAACCTGTATGGGACTGCCGGGCCCTTTCACATTGCCAGCCGAAGTGGCTGTTTGAGGTAGAGCCTTCCCGCACGGTGGTCAACTATCCCGCCCTGAAGTGTGGCTTCATTGTACCAAAGGAGTGAACACTTGGCAACCGTTTTTGACCGTAGCGAACTTAAAAGAGATAGTGTTTTAAGGTAAGTTATGGAGAGTGCCTGGCTAACGAACGGTGTGCCGTGTTCCCCCTATCCTTTCGGTTTGCGGGAGTGATAACCCCAAGATATGGGGGCAGCATCTGACAAGAGGTGCCTGAGTGGGTGCATGCTGCCTCCCAAAACCGCGCTGCACGCGGGTAAGAATTGGCTAACAGTGCCAAATCTGTTTAGGGGACATTTTTTCGTAGTGACGACTTCAGTCGTGTCCATAGTGGGGAACAATCGACTGAAGTTGCCACTACGAACTCCCTAACGTTGCCAGCAGCACGAGACTGACCAGCAGACCGGCTGCCCATCCGCCGACAATGTCTGAGAGGAAATGGACCTGGAGCGCGACGCGGGCCAGCCCGACCAGCCCGGCCCACAGTGCGAACAACGTCGTGCTCCAGAACGGTAGGAGTGGGGCCAGCAACACGACCAGGCAGGCGCAGCGACCGGCGTGACCGGAAGGGAAGGAATGGCGGTCAAACTGCGTATAGAAACCCAGCCCTTCGCCCGGCGGGCGCTGGCGGCGGAAGATCCATTTGAGGGCGGTGGTGGCCGTGCCGGCGACCAGCGTCCCGATCAGCACGCGCCATCCGAAGTTGCGCCAGGCTACATCGCCCCATACGAGCGCCACGGCAGCGCCGGTCAGCCAGAGCGGGCTGTCGCCGCTGTGAGCGACGACGAGCGTCAGCAGACGCGAAAAGCGCGCCTCGCGTGGGATGGCGAAACGCGCTGAATATTGCTGGTCAAGGGCGAGGAGACGCTGCAGGTGGGCCATCTCCTAAGCAGTTCTGGCGGCGCGTGCCTCAAGTTCGGCGCGCACGATTTCCAACTGGAAGGGCTTGTCCACGTCCATCCCCACCTCGGCATAGGGGAAGGGGACACCCCGGCCACGCATGTTGAGTGCTTTGCTGCCATGTCGTTCGGCCTCGGCCAGGGAGAGGCGGCGGATGATGAGTTTGAAGAGGGGCCACAAGCCGATCATACGAACCTGCCGCAGTGCGCTCTTGCGTGCCCCGGCCAGGCTCTGCCACAACTCCCTCTGGCTCAGTACCATGCTGGAGCGGATAAGCAGCAGGTCGCCGCCGGCGAAATCCCCCTCGCGCAAGTGAATGTAACTGCGGCGCGATCCGGGGAAGCGCGTTTCCATCACCGAGCGCTCGACAATGCTGTAGTACAGGTCGTGGTCGGTGCGGAAACATTCTTCGATGAAGTCGTCCACAATGGCCGGGGTGATGGTGGGCACGTCGGAACTACTGAGGAGTACCGCGTCCAGGTCGGGATAGTAGTCCAGCGCGTATTGGAGACCGGCCTCCGCGTTGGCCAGAATACCCCCGGCATCGGGTACGTACTTGACGGGCACTGGAAATCGCACCTCGGCAGCGGGGTCGAGCGCGACGACGACGATGTGCTGGATGTAGCGGGACCCGGCCAGAGCGTCCACCACGTGGGTGATCATCGGTTTGCCGGCGATGGGGATGAGGGCCTTGGGCTTACCCTGGGTGTACTTCGCCAGTGGATCATCCTCGCTGGGGCTCCAGCCGGCAGTGACGATGGCTATGACCGATAGTTGTCCATCCATTTCATCCTCCTACTCATTTCCTCATTTCCTCATTTCCTCGTTTCACTCGTTTAACCGTTGGAGCGTAGGTTTAAAGTCGAGCCGCTTCAGCATCTCATTGAGTTCGGCGGTGGTGAGCGGTCGCCCCTTATCCGCGACGGCGACCAGGGCGGCCTCCATCATGTTGGTGCCGAAGGAGCGTCCCTCCAGTCGTGGGGTGGCGGTGACCAGGTAGCGCACCCCGCGTTGGCGGAAGGCCTCGACGTCGGCGGGGGTGGTGGTGTTGGTAACGATGACCTTACCGTCGAGCCGTTCGGGCATGTGGCGTTTGATGTAGAGGCAATCGCCGCAGATGACGGTGGCCCAGGCGTACCACTTGCCGAACTTAGGTACGATTTCCTCCTGCTTCTCGCCGGTGGGGTAGAGGAATTCCAGTGGCAGCCGGCCGGCGATTGGCATGAGAATGCGGCCTACGATGTGTAATCCGCGCAGCGAATGGATCGGGATAGGTATACCCAAACCAAACCCCAGGTCGCCGAAGATGATCTCATAGCCTGCCTCAACGAAGGAGAGAGCACTGCCGTAGCGGTCTACCCCCATAGTGATGAGTGCTCGTTTGGGCTGAACATCGTCTCCGATCTCCTGTTCGATAAACTGAGCAACGGTGCGCTCCAGGGTCAACTTGAGCCCGCCGCCATCCACGAATGGGGTCTGCTTGACTCCAGCGACGAGTTTCAAGGCATCGTAGAGTGGATAGTGGCGGCCGGCGAAGGTCACGCCCAGGTCAATGCCTCCCACGCCGAAGGCGTCCACCTTGCCATCCAGTTCGTGGTATAATTGGATGGCCTTCTCGACGTCGCCGTCGGTGCCTATGCGCTCGATGGTGATCTCTTCATCGAAGAGCGTGATGGTGACCTTCTTATCGCGTGTAGAACTCCCCAGGCTGATGCTGATGGCCTGTTTCATAAGATGTTCCTCCTATATGATAGATAACCCGCCAGCGCGGCGGACGATGCGCTTGTGGTATTTGACTCCAGAGCGTCTCTCCGTGAGCATCCCACCAGAGTGACATTCTAGCAGATCAATGAGGCTATGTCAACCCGAGATTGACGGTGGTTGTCGTGGCGGGGATGTTTGGGTTGCAGCCAAAGGCCGCGCTATGGGACGGTGAACTCCAAGGAGTCTAGAATTTGCTCAAGGATGACATCGTGGTATCTAGCGTAAAATCTCGCTAGTCGTTGGATATGACGAGCAAATCCTCCGGCCCGTAGACGTGCCTCGCGGTGAAAGCAACCCAACGCCTGTCGGGTGAGACGAGCACCGTTTCATACTGGCCGGGGAAATAGCCCCCGCCGGGGTACACCTCAGCAAGCCCGGGGTTCACGCAGGTTGATCGAGAACAGGATTCCCGTGAAAGCCTGTCTACGTCACCCTCGAAGGGCACGATTGTATCGGTGTCCAGGCGGTAGGCCTGGGGGGCGACTGGAGAACCAGAGTGCCAGCCGTCCGCGTCGTAATAGCCGCCGCACCACTGGCGGTAGACAAGCGTCTGCGCGTCCGCCCAGCCCAGCGGTTCGTATTGGCACCCTCGCACTTCTGCTGCCGCCTGGCAACTTTTGACCACCCGGACCAGCAAGCCCGGCTCGTCCACGACCCGCAGTTCGACACCGGGCGCGGCCTCGACGGCCGGCCGGTAACGCATCAGCAGCGGGAAAGCCAGGATTGCCACGAGTGCGACGGCCAGCAGATAGAACCGTTTGCGCCGCCTGACCTTGCTGCGCTCGCGTGCGACCAGCCATATTAGCGATACCAGCGTCAGCACCAGCGCGGTCAGGCTGATAGCCAGGTAGCGCGTCATATCGCCCAAGAGCATAGCCGTGAAGAAAATCGGGACAAAGAGAAGGGCGAATCCCTCCGGCGGCGTACCGGAAAACAGTTTGACGATCAGCCCAAGCAAGGTTATCAGGGGCGTCGTCACCAGGAATGGCAGGGCGAATAGGGTTGCCAAACTGACGAGTGCAAACTCCGATTTTTTCACCGCGTTCACCGTTTCACCTCCGGTTTTCTCATTTGCGCCCTCGACACTATAGCAGATTGAGAAACGAACGGATATTCTCTCACCTGGTCGTCCGTTTTATTCCAAATCCGCTGTTGTGTTCTGATGGTACCCTGAAAAGGACTTGCCTGCTGGACGCACCTCTGACGCCTGGCAGACGGATGGACTACGGGCCTGGGGAGTAGGCCAACATCTGTCGCCAGTCACAGCCACCGTAGAAGCAGGTCGGGTCGGCCAGGCCGGTGACGAGGAGTGCGTCGCTGCTGCTGTCCAGTGCCACCACCCGAACGTCGCTGTAGCCGTCGTGCTGGCGGGTGTAGAGCAGGCGGTCGCCGTCGGCGGCCCACTGCGGCCAGCCGTCAATGGCGTCGCCGGGATGGGTGAGGGCGCGGGTCTCGCCGGTCTGCGGGTTGATGACGCAGATCGCCCGCCCGTTAAGGGCCTGTTCCAGCGTATCGCCGTCGCCAGTGGCGCCGGGCGAGGCGGAGACAGCGGCGTAGGCCAGCAGCGTCCCATCGGGCGACCAGGCGGGTTCAAAGGCAGCCATCTCTCCGCCAGTGAGGTAGCCGAGGTCGCCGGTGGTCACGTCGAGCAGGGCCAGTCGCTTGTTGGCGTTGATGAAGCGCCCGCTGCCTTCGGCTAGGGCCAGCAGGCCGGGCTGTGTGGGGTGCCAGGCGTAGGCTTCGGGCGTCAATAACATCCAGGCGTTCAGGTCGGTGATCTCACCCGTGTCGGCGTTGATGGTGACCAGCGACCCTCCATCTTCAAATAGAGAGACGGACATCATGCCCCGTCCGGCCAGGATGAGGCGGGCGCCGGGCGCCCAATCAAGGATGTGGTAGTAGGTCTCCCGAAAGTTATCGCTCAAGCGCCAGGCTGTGGTATCTTCTTCTCCCTCCACGGGCCGGACGTAGAGCATCTGTTCCCACCGGCCAGCCTCCGTCAGTTGGTCAGGGTCGAGCGTCCACGCCAGCCGGCCGTCGGGCGACCAGCGCACGTTGACGAGACTGCTTTCCCCCAGGGTGCCGGGGGGAAGGAGTTGGCGCGGCTGGCCCTCTGGGAAGGGGATGGCTTCCAGTGCGCCATCCTCGGTGGGGCGGGCCAGCCAGTCGCTGGCGCCGGGGAAGGCGTCCGGCGGGGCCCAGAAGGGTGCGGTGGGCATAGGGATGCCATAAGTGGCCACTACGTCCCCGTTGTAGCGATAGACGGCAGACGCACCCTCGCCCAGCGTGATCAGCACATAGTCACCGGTTGGTGACCAGCGGGGCGACCCGCCGGGGGTTTCGCCCAGCGTCCACGCGCTGCCGCGCTCCAGGTCAATCACGGTGGTGCGGTAGTTGAAGGGCAAGCGGGTGTCCACGAAGGCCAGCCGCCCGCCGGCCAGGGGTTCGTCTTGCAGGCAGCCAGGCAGGCCGGGGTAGACGGCGGCGCAGTCAATGACGGCGTCGGTGCCGGGGGACTCTTCGCCGGTAGGGATGATCAGTATTTGCCCCACTTGTAGAAAATAGGGATGTTCGGTGTCGTTGGCTGCCAGGATCGCTTCCACGCTGACGTCATAGTGTGCTGCGATGCTCAGGACTGTATCTCCTTCCTGGATGACGTGAATGATCGGCGTGGGTGTCGCAGGTGGAACGCCTCCAGGTCTCTTGCGATAGGAAGCCAGAATTTGTAGTAATGTCTCCTTGATAGGCAGATAGTCCTCGTAAGTTGCTCCCTCGTCTGCCCAGTAGCCACCATAGTCAATGCGCGTGCCATCCTCTAGGTGCACGAAGAAGAATTCACTGCGAAACGTAGCTTCGTCATCACGTTCATAGATTTCCCAGCCATCGGCCAGGTAGGCCTGCTCATCTATCATCACGGTTTCCGTTGTGTCAGCGATGTCATAGTCGCCTACTCCCGTGACACCACAGGGGCCTCCATACTTGCCGCCTTGGTCTGGGGGTGGCTGGATGGTGATAAAGCCTACGCCATACTGAAGGCCAACGCAGATGTCATCAGGATAGATTTCGCTCAGCCAGACGATGTACTCTGCAGGCGTCACGTTGTCGGGTAGCTCATCGGTGGGGTAACCGGTGACGCCCTGGGTGCTGATCTCTGTTTCTGGTGGGTAACTAAATTCGTAATCGTAGAATTCATTCCTGTATACAAACCACCCTTCAACCACGGTCGAGGTGAGAATTGGTGTAGGCGTTGGTGTGGGAAGGGGTGGTGTTACGGCAGGCGTTGGCGTGGGCGGAATGGCCGGGGTGGGGGAGGACTCGCTCAGATGACGCACCTCTGGCTCGTAGAGCATGCGCCAGAAGAGCGGTTCCTGGCCCCGCGCGTAGACGTCGCGCAGTACCCAATGGCGGGGCGGGTAGCTGGCCGCAGCGCCCCAGTAGGGACCGTCGCGATGGAAGACGTCAAAGACGTAGGCGGCGGGAAGCCCGCGTTGGTCCAGGAATTGGACCGATATCCGTGCGCCACCGGCGTTGCGCGAATCACAGATGACGCCTGGCTCGCAGCAGGTGTTCCACCATTCGGTGTGGCGTATCAGGAAATCCTCCTGCAGGTCGGCGGCGATCAGTTCGCACGTCACTGCCTGCCGCCGTTCGGCCAGGGCCGCTGACCGTCCGCCCGGCAATTCCCAGGAAGGGAGTTCCCAGGCCGCCAGGGCCGCCTCCTCGTCGCCCCTCAGCACTGCTTCCACGTAGGCCCTGGTCCTGGCTGCGGGAGTGTTGCCGGTGATCCGTTCTAGCAACGTGAGGCGGATAGAGGGGAGGAAAAGCCACCCCAAAAGATAGGCACAGCCGCTCAACAGCGGCAGCAGCAGTGCCAAGATCAAGATTCGTCGTTTGGCCTTGTTCATCATTTATTCCCTTCCGTCGTGTTATGGTACGCTCGTCTCCCAGTCCGGCCCTTTCTCCGTCGAGAGTGGAAAAAGTTTCTCCTGACGCTCGCCGTCTAGCGTCCAGGCGAGGCGAATCTGGGCCCGGTCGAGCACCGCACCAATCTCCTCCTTAGAGCGCTCTGTCTCCCACGCTATCTCTCCCTCATAGACGCGGGCGTGATTGGGCTTCACCAGGTCGGCGGGGGCGCTCTCTGTCCTTTGCAATCGGACCTGTGCTGGAAGACCCTCTGCTTCGGGGAAGAGCAGCCAGGCGGTTAGATTCTCGACAGGACGGTTTCCGTAGTGAACGACCATGACCCGATATCCCAACGTCTGGCGTCCCGGTTCACCGCCCGTCTTGATGAGGGTGGAGGTGGCGAAGTCCACCGCCGGTCGCCGGTAGTAGGCTCGACAGGTCTTGACCACGCCGGGCCGGTAGAGCCGGTCGCAGATGGCCTGGTCGTCGGCGGCCTCGTAGACCGCCTGGAGGCACATATCGTCCACCCATATGCCGGCCAGGTGACAGACCTCGGGGTTGAGGCTCGCCACGGCGTGGCGCTCGATGCAGGCGTAGTGCTCCCCTTGTGGCAGGTCGGCGCAATCCCGCTTCGCCGCCTGCACATCAGGGTTCTGCTTCCAGGGTTGAGGGGCGCAACCGGCCAGCAGAATGAGCAGAATGAGCAGGTTGAACCACGGGTGTCTCATCCTTTAACCTCCTCTCTCGTTCTCTCATTGGATTAGACGTAGCCACCCCCAGCAATGTTCCCCGACTTCTCCTCCAAGGGGCGAGAGTCACTGCTCCTCACCTGATCGCGGCTTTCCAGGATGCACTATGAAGAACGCTAATGCACCCAGCAATGGAATCAGCAGGATGACGATGACCCACAAAATGCGCGCGGTGTCGTCCAACCGGCAGCGGCGCAAGCGCGTCAGGGCCACGATGTCCAGCACAAGCCATCCTGCCAGGATAAGAAAGTTTACGATCTGAAGTGCCCATACTGTCCAATCTAATCCAATCATTCTCACACCTCCGGTGACAAATTTGCTGCAGAATGGTTCTCTTCTCTGGCCTCTTTGACGTGCGGGAGCGACGCAACTTGCAGTTGCGCCGCTCCTTCTGCGAGTGGGGCTATGGAGCGGATGCTTCCATCGGCTGCGGCGGGCGATAGTCGCTCCAGCCAGTCTTGTCAGGGCGTAGCATTTTGGACGTGCTTCTCGGTGACGGCCTGGACGTAAGCGGTGAAGCGCACCGTATCGTCGGCGTTGTGGCCGTAAAAGACCCACACTGGCTGGACGATGGTTGTCACTGGTGGCTGCTGGGTCGGCGGCGGCCCGTCCGTCGAGCGGGCCACGTAAGCCGGCTGCGGCTCGTAGTAGTAGGCCAGTTCCACGCGGTCCACGACGAACGCGCCCTGCAACTCGCCCGGCCCGGGCGGGAAGCGCGATTCGTCAACGACTTGCGGGATGTCCAGCGGTATCTCGCCGGCGCTGGCGGCGGCATCAGTCTGTGAGTCCCGATGCATACTGGCTAGCCGCAGAACAGGCAGTCCGGCATAGGTCTCTTCAAGTTGAACCACCCCAGCCACAAAAATCTGTTCGTAATTCAGGATGGAGTCGCCAGGCGTGACCCATCCGCCGCCGTCTGCCTCTAGTGAGGAGGCCAGGACGCAGCGTTGGTTCGTTTCGTGGTCGGTGAAGACGGCCACCTCGCGGCCCTCCAACGTCTCCAGGTCAACGTGGCCCAGGAAGCCTTGCACGCGCTCGTCGGGCCAGATTTTCTCAAAGTCCCTGATTTCGATGCCCAGCCCACCCGGTGACCATTCTTGCGCACTGACGATGGCCCGTCCATGCACGCGCACGTGTAACCGGTCCAGTTGTGCGATGGCTTCCAGCACCTCCTGTGGCCCGTTGAGCGGATAGGGTAGCTGCTCCTCACCGGGTTCATCCACGTCCAGAAACGCTTCGACGCGCCGCGATTCTCCGCTGACAAAGATGGTGGCGTTCACCACGCCGGTGACCTCCACGCTCTGGCCGATTTCAAAGATCGTTTCGGCCTGCGTAGGGGGAAGGGACTCCTCAACCGGCGCTTCGACAACCACGACGACGGAACTGCTACTGCTGCCGACGTAGCCTTCGCCTTCGGACATGGGCGGCGAGGCGATGGACCACCAATGCAGGTCGTCTCCCTCGGCGGGGAGTGCGTCGGCGCAGGCCTCAATGCGCTGCCCGTCGCTCAGTTCGTCGGGTGGGTTGGGCAGACGGTAGCGCTCGCCCTCATCGGTCACCAGCCAGCCATCGTCCCCATCCAGGGTGAACGTGCCGACCAGGCAGTGGGGCTGGCGATGGGGGACGGTCTCCCAGTCGGTCACCTCCACCTGCCAGTGATGCTCCCCCATCTGCGCGACGATTGTGCCCCGGACTTGCACGTCCTCGAAGCGGACGCCGGCCAGTTCGGCCAGGCGCGGGCCGGTCAGGTCGTATCGCGTGCCGTCGTGGGTTATCAGTTGGGCGCGGACATCGCCCCCATCTTCCGCCACCAGCACGTGCACCCAGCCGGTGAGGGTCACGGGCTGGCCGGTGGACCAGGCAGGCGGGGGAGGACTGTAGTGCTGCACGTCCATCTCGGCTGAGTAGCGGATGTCGGTATCCAGCCGGAAGGGGCTGCCGGCCACCTGACCGCCGGTCAGTTCGTCGTAGGACTCCTGGGCCGGCTTGATAGGATAGTTCCCGTCGCGCTCAAAGGTGAGGGGGTTAAAACTGGCGTAGGTCACCTCTCCAGCCGGATTGATGGCTACCTGCGCCCCGCTTCTGTAGCCGGCCAGTGGGTGCCCGTCCAGTTCCGGCACGACGTGCACGAAGCGGATGGGGTTCTCCGGTCGGGGTGCAAAGTGTTCCGACTCCTGGACACGGTAGGCGGCAGGCAGCAGGTCATGCTCGCGGAGGAAGGCGACGGCGACCTCGGCGGCCTGGCCGAAGGAGAGCGGCGTACCCTCCACGGCAGCGGCAGCGCGTTCGTTGCCGTAGTCTATGCTGCCCATCGGCCCGAACTGGCGGAATGTGAGTTGGCAGCCATCGTCGTCCAGGACGAAGAGAGCCTCTGGCTCGCGGGGGTCGCGGTAGACCTGTGGGTTGGGCAGGCCAAAGTCACGCGCCCAGGCCAGCGCCTCCTCCGGCGTGGCGGGGAGCGGCGCGGTGGTGGCGCGGTAGACGGGCGCCTCGGCGGGCGCGTCGGGCAGGTCGGTGGACAGGGTCAGGTCGGCGCCGGCCAGCAGGCCCTCCGGGACGGGTGGGGAGCCGGGACCGGCAGCGGAGACCAGGCGTGGGAGTGGCGGCGGGCTGCGGTCGCTACCGAGGAGCGGTGGGAGCGCGAAGGCAAGCAGGAGCGCCACGACCACGGCGGCTCCGGCCCAGATAAGACGGGGAGACAGGGGGACACGGGGACGGGGAGAGGGGGAGCGGGTGATCCGGCGTTGGCGCAGGGTAGCGGAGCGCCGTTCGACGAACTCGGAGGAGGGTTCGATGCTGGCGGCGCTCAGACGCAGGGCGTCAACGATAGACGCTTCCGGGGGCCTCCTCGCGCTTCTCTCAGCGTGAGAGGGGAGATCAATGTAGGCATCCAGTTGGTCGGCAAGTCGTTTCTCGTTCAGTTTCTTCTTCATCCAGGCACCTCCTTCTCAGGTCGGCGACGGCGCGTGAGACGAGCATTTTGACCGCGCCCTCACTGCGACGCATCACGGCGGCTACTTCACGGGCCTTCAACCCGCCCCAGAAGCGCAAGGTGAGCGCCTCGCGCCGGTCGGGGCTGAGGTGGGGCAGGACCTGCTGGACACAGTCCAGTATACCGTTGCGATAGGCGTGTTGCTCCGGGTCGGGCGCAGACGGGTCGGGCAGCGATTGGGCGGCGGTCAGCGGCTCGTTTCGGTTGGCGTACTGGCTGCGGTGGTAGTCGGCGCACTTGTGGCACGCGATGCCGAACAGCCAGGCGGCGAACGGCCCGCGCCCCCGGAAGCGGGACAGCCCCTCCAGTGCCGCCAGAAACGTCTGCGCGGTCAGGTCCTCCGCGTCAGCCCAGTTGCCGGCGTGGGCGTAGCAATAGCGATAGACGCGGGTGACGTAGCGGCGGTAGAGCGCGTCGAAGGCGTCGCGGTCGGTTTGGGCGGCCTTGACCAACGCACCGTCGTCCGGTTCAGATTGCAGATTGTTCACAGTCCCTCCATCAGCGCTGATGGGGGTTCACCATGTATGTCGCTTAAGTGGGGAAGAGGTAACACCCAGGGCGTAAAACGTGAAGCAGCGCGTCTGATGTGGAACCAGCGTCTCGGAATGAGATCCCGAGGCGCATAACAGGAAGTGAAAGAACTCTAGCACACTTTAGTCTAGTGAGCACAGAGTTTGCGTCGCTTTGGAAGCGCGAACTTGTTCGCGTTGGCCCGCAACGAGTTGCGGCATCCCAACCCTTTCCATATTGTGAGTACAGGGCTCAGATCTGCATCGAGTGTCAATGGCGCTCGTTCCTCAACAGGGAGACGAATGGAAGGGGCAAACGGTAACAGGCCTGGAGTCAGCGAAAGTTACGGATAGTAGGTCAGCGTCTGCCGCCAGTCACAGCCACGGTAGAAGCGGGCCAGGTCGGGCAGGCTGGTGACGGATTGGTGACCATGGTCTGTTTCACCAGCGGCTTGCGCGGGGGTCACCGCTCTTGGCCCGGTCGCGGCTTTCCAGGACTTACTATGAAGAACGCCAGTGCCCCCATCAATGGAATCAGCACGATGACGATGACCCACAAAACGCGCGCAGTATCGTCCAACTGGCAGCGGCGAAGGCGCGTCAAGGCCACGGTGGCCAACACAAGCTATCCTGCCAGAATGAGAAAGTTTGCGATCTGGAGCGCCCATGCTGTTCCATCAAATCCAATCATCTTCACGCCTCCGGTGACGAATCTGCTGAAGAACGGCTCTCGTCCCTGGAACCTTTGACGTGCAGGAGCGATGCAACCACACGTTGCGCCGTTCCTTGAGATGTTAGGTGGGCTGCTATGGAGCGGACACTTCCACCGGGCCAGGCGGACGCCAGGTGCTTCCGTCCAACTCTGCCCCCTACTTATCCGCTACGAGCAACTGCATGTAGTCCCCGACGTCGGCGAACTCCTCCAAGCCCCAGGTGGCCTCAATCACCCGTCGTTGCTTCTCCGGCGTCAGGACGGCGGCCGCGTTGGCGCGGAACTTGGCGACGATGTCGTCGTCACTCATCGGATTGTCCGGGCTGCCCTTGGCGTGGTCCACCTGTTCCTCGTAGACCTCCCCGTCGGTGGTGGTGATGCGCACGATGGCCCGCTTCACCGCCGGGAACAGCGTATCAATCTCGGAGTCGGCCACGACCTTGATCTTGGGCAGAGTGGCCCAGATGCGCGGGTCGCGCAACTTCTCCTCCTCGAAGGAACTGAGCAGGACGTTGCCATCGGCGACCGCGGCGGCGATGCAGTAGGGCAGGCTGTGGTCGGCCGTCTCCTTCGTCGTCGGTTGGTACTTGGAGGGGTCGGAGAGGATGTCGGCCCCACGGGTGGTGGTGCGCACGTGCACTTCGGCCACGTCCTCGGCGGTGATACTGTTAGCGCGGCAGATGTTCAGCACGGCGGTGATGGGCTGGTGGGTCAGCGCCTCGGTGGGGAAGGCTTTGTAGGAGCAGGTGGTGATGAGGAACTTTTTCCCTGGTTCGACTTCGCTCACCACAGGTGGTTCGACTTCGCCTGCCCTGAGCGGAGCCGAAGGGCTCACCACAGGCAGGCCGTCCAGCAGCGTGTCGGTGGACCACGCGACGTTGCTCAGCACCTCGATCAGTCCTTCCTTGCCCTCGATGACCTCGACCGGGCCGGTGTACCCCTCGCGGGCCAGGAGCGCGGCGCGCACCCCCGCCTCGGTCGCCATCGGGTCGGCGGTGTTTTTCATGTTCGTCAAGTGGCCCGCCACAACACCGCCGAGCGTGAAGTGGGAACTACCGGAGATGCCGGCCGCCGCGACGGTCTGATCCTCGCTCAAGCCGAGCATACGGGCCGCGACGAAGGGGGAGACGAACTGGGTCAGGGTGGCGTGATGCCAACCGACCTCGCGGACGCCGGGGGTGGCGGCCAGGCACCAGCGCATCTCCAGTTCGTAGGCGATGAGCATGCCGACGATGATCTCCCTCCCATCCCGATGTGCGACTTCGCCGGCGGCCAGCGCGGCGGGGATGACGTCGGAGGGGTGAGAGGGGTCCTGCTCCCAGTAGATGTCGTTGTAGTCCAGTGCCCGTATCAATAGCGCGTTCATCAGTGCTCCGTTGGCGATGTTCGTGCGGTGGCCGCTGCCGATGACCGTCGCCTCCGGCGTGCCGCCGAGTGCGACGATGTAGCGGTGGGCGGCCTGCATGTCCTCATTTGGTACGGCAGCCAACGCACAGCCGACGGAGTCTAGCAGGAAACGCTTGGCCTCGTGCACCGCGTCGGCGGGTATGTCTTCGTACTGCAGGCCCAGGGCAAAGCGGGCCATCGTGTGGGTGATACTGCTCATCGGTACCTCCGTGTGAGTGAAACGTGTTGAGTGTCAAAGAAACCAGGTTTTTCGGAAAAAACCTGGTTTCTGGTGACTGCTTACAATCGTTCTGCTACTGCCTGCGCTACTTCCAGTGTCGTGTTATTCCCGCCCAGGTCGTAGGTGCGCACCTTCCCCTCGGCGATCACACTGGCGATGGCTTGCTCCAGCGCCTGCGCCGTCTCTGTCTCCCCCAGCCAGTCCAGCATCAGTTTGACTGCCAACAGCATGGCGGTGGGGTTGACCTTATAGAGGCCGGCGTACTTGGGGGCCGAGCCGTGGGTGGGCTCGAAGATGGCGAAGTCGTCGCCGATGTTGCCGCTGGAGGCGAACCCCAGCCCGCCCACCAACTGCGCCGCCAGGTCGGAGACGATGTCGCCAAATAAATTGCTGGAGACAAGCACGCCGTAGTCCTGGGGGTTCTTGACCAGCCACATGGCCATCGCGTCCACGTTCGTCTCCCACAGTTCGATCCTGGGGTACTTGGCGGAGATCTTGCGCGCCTCGCGCACCATCAGCCCGGAGGTCTCGAGGATGACGTTGGGCTTTTCGACCAGGGTGACGGTGGGGTAGCCATGGGCCTGGGCGTACTCGAAGGCACGGCGTACAATGCGGCTGCACCCTGCGCGGGTGAAGATACGGCAGGAGACGGCAATGTCCTCCGAGGATACACTCTCGAAGGCGGCCATGCGGGGGCTGTGTGCTTCTAGCACTGCCCGCACCTCTTCCGGCAGTGGGTGGAACTCGACCCCGGCGTAGAGACCCTGCGTGTTCTCGCGGAAGACGACCAGGTTTACGTCATCCCGGTAGTTGAGCGGGTTGCCCTCGAAGGCTTTGCAGGGGCGCATGTTGACGTAGAGGTCGAAGAGTTGGCGCATGCGCACGATAGGGCTGCGGTAGGTGAGCCCTTGGCCCTGAAGTGCGGGTGTCAACTCCGTCTCGGCCTCCTCCTTGGGCTTGGATGTGATAGCGGCGAAGAGGGCACAGTCGCACGTTTTGAGGGTGTCAACCGTGCGCTGCGGCAGCGGTTCGCCCTCCTGGCACCAGAACTCCCAGCCGATGTCGGCGGGGATGTATTCGGCGTCGAGCCCGATCTTGTCGAGCACGATTTGCGCAGCGTCCATCACGTCTTTGCCGATGCCATCGCCAGGCATCAGCGCGATGCGGTACTTAGGCATTTGTCCTCCTTATCTTACGAATGGATGATCATGTTTGATCAAAGTACCCGAGTAACAGCCATTACACGACGTTGTACTCGACGATTTCCTCACCTCGCTCGAAGCGGTCAAAGTGCAACGACGTGATGTCCAGCGTGTGGGCCGCCCCGTCCAGGATCTCTTCCGCCAGCAGCAGGCCGCAGGCGGGGCCGTGCTGGAACCCATGACCACTGAAGCCGCCGATGCAGTAGAAACCCTCCACCCCGGGGATGTGACCCAGGATGGGGTGCGCGTCTGGGGAGTTCTCGTAGAGCCCGGCCCAGCGGCTGGCGAGCCCCGCCCGCTCCAGGATGGGCAAACGCTGCATGGCGGCCTCCAAATGCACCAACTCCCATTCCTCGTCCACCGATTGGCCGAAGCCTACCGGCTGGTCAGGGTTCGACATACCGGTCAGGATGCCCTGCCCCTCATGGTGAAAGTACAGGGACTGGGCGAAGTCAATGGTGAAGGGGAAGTCAGGCGATATCCCCGGTATGGGGCCGGTGACGATGATCTGGCGACGGACGGACACGATAGGGATGTCCACGCCAGCCATTTTGCCGACCACACCTGCCCATGGCCCGGCTGCGTTGACGACGACCGGCGTTATTACCTCCCCCTGGTCGGTGACGACGCCGCGCACCCGTCCTCCCTCGACGCGGATAGCGGTCACGTCCACGTCGGTCAGCAGTTTCGCCCCCAGCCTCCGCGCCCCAGAGATGTACCCCTGCACCACGCTGTTGGGATCCGCCAGACCGTCACGCGCGTGGAAAGTCCCGGCCAGAACGCCCTCCAGGTTGATCAGTGGCGCTATCTCGGCGATCTGCGCCGGTTCCAGCCACTCCGTCTGCACGCCCAGCCGATGCTGCATTTCCACGCTTTGGCGGAAGACGGTCACGTCTTCTTCGTTGGTCAGCAGGAAAAGGTAACCGCAGTAACGCAGGTCAATCGGCTGGTCCAACTCCTCCTCGAAGCGGTTCAGCATCGGCAGGCTGAGGAGGGAGAGACGGACGTTGATCTCGGTGCCGAACTGGTAGCGGATGCCGCCGGCGCACTTGCCGGTGGCCTGAATGCCGAAGAAGGACTCCCTCTCCAGCAGCAACACGTTCTGGCAGCCCTTGAGTGCCAGGTGATAGGCGGTGCTGGCGCCCATCACGCCCCCACCGATGATGATTACGTCAGCCGTTTTTGGTAAGTCCATCCTTTACACCTCATTTCACACGTCCACCCGATAAGGTTAACACAGGCTGATTATAGCCAACGTTAGCCAACATGTCAATGGCAGCCCGCCGGGGGAATGACCAATGACAAATGAACAAATGACAAAACTGTCCGCTGCTGTCCTGGAATCCGAGGAATCTCTGGCATACTACGCCTCTCGCTGCAGGGTCACCACGGCCATCAGGATCAGCCCACCGCCCAGGAGTTGCGGCATCTCCAGACGCTCGCCCAGAAATGCCCAGCCCAGCAATGTTGCGATGGCTGGCTCCAGCGTGGCGACGATGCTGGCGTTGCTGGCTGGCACCAAGCGCAGCCCAGCGTTAAAGGCCAGGCCCCCGCCCAGCGTCGGCACCAACCCCAGCACCAGGAGCCAGAAGAGGAGCGATGGCGTGGTCAGCGCATGGGCCAGGGCGGCCGGCGATTGCAGGGGAAGCAAGAACAGGGTTCCTATCCCCAGGGCATAGGCCAGTGTGGTCCAGGTCGTGTAGCGACGCTGGGCGACCTTGCTGAAGAGAGTGTATAGACCGTATGTGAGCCCGGCTGCCAGACCGGCCAGGAAACCAGGCAAGTTCAGGTGCACACCTGCCAGGTCGTAGACCCGGCTGACCAATGCACAGCCAGCGCAGGACAGTAAGAGAGCGCCTCCTTTAAGCACGCTAAGCCGCTCTCCCAGGAAGAGCGCGCCGAAGAGTGTCACCCAGGCCGGAGCGGTGTACATCAGCACGGCGGCCACCCCCATCCCGGTCAGGTCAATCGCATGAATGTAGATGGCGTAGAAGGCAGCCACGCCGGTCAGCCCAAAGACCACGAACATGGGCCAATCGCGTCGTTCCAGCCTCAACCAATCGCGCCGCCGCCAACCCAGGGCTAGGAACAGGGTCAGCGCGGCGATGGCGGCGCGGCAGAAGACGATGGTGAGAGGTGGCAGGCCGTAGGCAGCCAGCGATTCGTAGAACAGGCCCAGCGTTGCCCACAGCGCAGCGGCGACGAGGACGAGGCTGTAGCCGCGCAGGTGACCGGACCGCACTACAGTGCCACCTCGGTCCCCAGCCCCAGCCTCCGCGCCGCCTCCAGCACCGCGCTGGCAGCCGCCACGTCCTGCACGGCTACGCCCACCGACTTGAAGAGCGTGACCTCCTCCGGCGACGTCCTCCCCGGCTTGAGCCCGGCGGCGATCTTACCCAGTTCCGCGTAGATGTGATCCTCGGTCATCAAGCCCTGCCGCAGTGGGGAAAGCAGGTCCCCGGCCTCGGCCAGGCTGGCCTTCCGGTGGTCAATCACGACTTTGGCCCGCAGGACCGTCTCCGCCGGTATCTCCTGCATTTGCGGCGTGTACGCGCCGATGGCGTTGACGTGCGTGCCGGCCCTGACGTCGGCGTCGGCGAAGACAGGTCTCGTCGAGGTCGTGGCGGTGCAGATGACATCGGCCTGGCACACCGCCTCGGCTGGCGTCTTGGCCACTCTCACCGGGAGCGACAGTTGCTGGCTCATCTCGGCGGCGTAGGCGGCGGCCCTCTCTGGCGCGACGTCGTGGATCCAAACCTCCTGGATGGGCCGCACGGCGCAGACCGCCTCCAGTTGCGTGCGCCCCTGTGCGCCAGCGCCGAAGACGGCGACGACGTGCGTTTCCTCGCGGGCCAGCAGGTCCGTGGCCGCGCCGGAGGCCGCGCCCGTGCGCAGCGCGGTCAGGTACGTCCCGTCCATCACGGCGGCAGGTCTCCCTGTCGTTGCGTCCACGACCACGACGAGCGCGTGGATGAGCGGCAGTCCTTGTGCCGGGTTGTCGTTGAAGACGGAGACAATCTTGATCGCCATCTGATCGTCGTCGGCCAGGTAGGCGGGCATAAATAGGGTAACACCGTTGTGGCGGTCCACCTCTAGCGGGACCCTCAGGGGAACGTCGGCCTGCCCGGTGGAAAGCTGGGCAAAGGCTCTCTTCATAGCCTCGATGGCCTGGCGCATCGGCAGTGCCCGGCGCACGTCTTCGCAGGAAAGGATGCGTAGTTTCATTTAAGTTTCTCCTCCCCACCGAACTCCCGGTATGGGCTCAATTCCTTCAGCACTTCCTCATCCTCCGGCATCAGGTCGTCCTGCACCAGGCGGGCTAGCAACGCCCCCATGCCCGGCCCCAGCATGTATCCCTGCCCACACATCCCGACGGCGTAGATGTATCCCTCCAGTTCCCGCGCTCGCCCCACGATGGGGAAGCCATCAGGCGTCATCGGGTAGAGCCCCCGCCAAGTGCGGCGCACCTTGATGTTCGCCAACTTCGGCATCAGGTCCACCATGCGCCGGGCGATCATCGGCAGGAAGACCGAGGTCTCTCGCCGGTCGGTGCCGACGATAGGCGGCTCCGGCGTGATACAGAAGACGATAGGGCCAGGCCCGTGTTGGTAGAAATAGTAGTTCTTGGAACCCCCGGCGGGCCGGATGTCCACCACCATCGGCTCCAGGAAGCGGGCCACTGGCTCGGTGATGCCCGCCTCGTGGCTGTCTGGCACCACTGGCACGTCCAGCCCGGCCATCTGGGCCGAGGCCCGCGCCCAGGGACCGGCCGCGTTGATGACCGTCCCCGTGGCGTAGCCCCCCTTGTCTGTGCGCACCCCCACCACCTGGCCCCGGCGGCGGATGACGCCGGTGACCCGCTCCCGGAAGCGGAACTCCGCCCCCCGCTCTTTCGCCCGGATGTAGAAAGCGTGGGCGGTCCGCAGCGGTGAAGCGGACCCGTCCCCCGGCGAATATGTCCCGCCGATGAGCCCTTCCCGGTTCAGGTCTGGGATCACTTCCAGGAGATCCTCCCGGCTCAGCCAGTGGATGTCCAGCCCATAGGACTGTTGGATTTTCAGCAGGTCTTTCAGGACGCGCTCATCCCGCTCCCGGTAGGCGACGAAGGAGTAGCCCCCTTGGTACCACTCGATGTTATCGCCGTAGGTCTCCTCCCAGGTGGAGAACACCTCGATAGACTTGATGCAGAGGCGAATCTTGGAGGGAGCGGAGTGGGTGGCGCGGATGCCGCCGATGGCGGCCTTGTTGGAGCCCTGGCCCGGGCTGGCGAACTGGTCAACGACCAGTGGCTTGAGCCCGGCCTGGGCCAGGAAAAAAGCGGCCGGCCCCCCGCCACTCCCCGCGCCGACGATGATAGCGTCGTAGACTTTGGTGGTCATCACAATCCTCCCTCGTGCACATCCGTCGCGTGCACCACCGGAGCCTCCTCGGACGGTCCCTCTCCGGTGACGACGCCGGCGAAGGCCCCCAGCGGCACCTCGATGAATAGCGGTCTTCGCGTATTCTCCGTCATCTGCTCCGGCGGGATCCCTTCCTCGCGGAACAGCCGCTTGATCAGGTTGGTGCAGGTCTTGCTGCCGCAGGCCCCCATCCCGGCCCGCGTCACTGCCTTGACGTGGTTCATATCCCGCGCACCGGCCCGGATGAGCGCGCGGATCTCCCCCGCCGTCACTCGCTCGCAGCGGCACAATATCTCGTCGTCGGCGATGCGCTCCACGGGACGCGCGAGAGGCTCCGCCACCGACGGCTCCTGGACGCGAATGCCCGCGATGCGACGGGCGTACTCCCGGACCGCTCGCACCCGCACCATGCAGGCGCGGTCGGCGAACTTCGGTGACTGCACCTTCACCACCTCTACGTTGCCCAACACCGCCCCCTCAGTGTCCAGCACCGTCACCACATCCCCCGCGTGGATGGAGTCGGCGGCGAACTCGTAGGGGATCGTGACCGTGGGGTGCTCGGGGTCCTTGCGGTAGTCCACCAGCGTGATCGCCAGCCCCGGGCACACGGCGACGCATTGGGCACAGCCGGTGCAGCCCTCCCCCACGTACTCCGGCAAGCCCCGGATGTCGCTTTCCTCGATGAGGATACACTCCTGAGGACAGACGGAGGTGCAGGGGTTGCAGGGGATCTCCTGGGCGCAGTGGAGCACGGGGAAGACTCCTTCCTCTATCTCCGGGATGTCCTCGGTGACGACCGCGCCGGGGCGGGACTTGAGGATTTCGGCGGTGGTGTACCATTCCTGTGGTATCTCGCCCACGTCCCGCCCCAGGCTGCGGGCGATCTCCAGTCCCCGGATGCGGCCGGTGAACATCGCCGCCGACGCCTCGGCGATCTCCTCCGCGTCCCCCGCCGCGAAGACCGGCAGACCGAACTCCTGCGCTTTGTGGATGAACTCGTCTACCGGGTCCAGCCCCACGGCGACCAAGACGGTATCGCACTTAAAGGTCTTCTCCGTGCCGGGGATGGGCCGCCAGTACTCGTTTATCCGGGCGATGGTCACCGACTCTACCTCCCGCTCCCCGTTCGCGTTGAGGACGGTGTGGGAGGTGTAGATGGGGACGCCCAGGCGGGCCAGTTTGTCCTTGTGCACCTTGTAGCCGGAGCAATCCGGCAGCGCCTCACACAGGCCGACGACTTCTATGCCGGCCTGGAGGGCGTGGTAGCCCGCGATGAGGCCGACGTTCCCCCCGCCGACGATGAACAGCCGTTCGGTCGGCCTCACCAGGTCGCGGTTGACCAGCGTCTGGAAGGCGCCCGCGCCATAGACCCCCGGCAGCGTGTTTCCCTTGAAGGCCAGCGATTTCTCCCGCGCGCCGGTCGCCACCAGCAAGACGTGGGGTTGGACGACGACGTAGTGCCCCTGCCGTAGGACGCCAACCTTGCGGTCGGAGAAGACGGCCAGGGCGGTCGTATTGAGCCAGACCTGGGCGTTCTCGAACTGGCGCACTCCCTGTTCCAGGTTGGTGGCGATGTCGGTCCCTCGCGTGCCGGCGTAGCAAGCGTCAATCGAGCCGAAGAACTTGTGGGTCTGGAGGACCAGTTTGCCTCCCAGGCGGTGTTTGTCGTCCACGACGAGGGTGCGCACGCCGGTCTTGCCCAGTTCGATGGCCGCCGACAGGCCCGCCGGTCCGCCGCCGATGATGAGACACTCCACCTCGACGGTCTCGACAGGTCGCATTAGGGGCACGCTTTCGACCTCTGGCAGCGCAGGCCGTCCTTCCAGCGGCTCGACCCGCATGCCCGGCTGCACCAGCACCATGCAGGACTTTACGGGCAGTCCATCCGCCATCACCGCGCACTGGGCGCACTGGCCGTTGGCGCAAAAGATGCCCTGGGGCGCACCATCCTTCTCGTGGTGGCCAAAGATGCGCGCACCGTTCGCGAAAAGGGCCGAGGCGATGGTCTCTCCCTCGCGGGCTTTCATCGCCTGGCCTTGCCAGTAGAACTCGAATACCGGTCGCTCTTCGACTGGGAGGATGGGATGTTCACGGATGCGATAATCTGCCATACGGCGGCTTCCTCCTCTCTTCTATGATGCCCTTGCCATGGCCGATCTCCTGACCATGCCCGCTGAGATGCGAAGAGGCGTTTTTCTCATTAGGACTCCTGTTCTCTGTTCTGGGAATTAAGAGTGCCTTCACGCTGCTGCTTTATATGTTCGAGAGCGTCCTTGGTCGCTTTGATAACACTATCAGATTCATCAACCTCAACAATCTCATGTAATTTTTGAACAGTGGAGTATGTTAACCGAACACCGCTGCAAACAAGGGTATCTAGTGCCTCGACGGCCGCCCTTCTAACTTTATCGCTCTTATGCTTGGTTGACTTTACCAGAGATTGTAACCCTTTTCTCAATGTTTGGCGCTCTTTACCGCTAGCGAGGAGTTGCCCAAGACCCCATGCTGCTTCTGCTCGCACGTTCAGAGAATGGTCTTTTTCCAACGCTTCCACTAGATAAGAAACTGCCGCAATATCATTGCTAGCCCCGAGTTGCTGCACGGCGCGGACCCGAACCTCATAATTACTGTCCCTTAACTCAAGGACATAGCGCATCCGATTTGTTGCGTCTTGTAGAAGCTTATATCCTTCTTCAATCTCCCCTATGAGCCGTCCTGTTCGGGATTCTAGAGTTGCTATTTCTTTCTCGAGATCTTCTATTTTCTTTCTACTACCAATGGTAAGATAGGATCCGATGATCCCCGATGCGCCTCCCAGCCCACCGACTAGGATAACAACCCACTTGGCTATGTCAAGAACTTCAGTTGAAACTTTCTCAAAATGAGATATCAGTGTTTCATAGGTACCAGAATCCAGCGGTGAAGGAGGCTGGGTTGGAGTTGCCTCTGGTGTAGTATTTGCAGTAATTGTAGTGGTCAGAGTGAGTGTAGCCGTTGCACGTGGTGTGCTGGCAGTAACCAAAGTCGAAGTATCTCCGTATTGGAATGATGCTGAACTCGGTAGAACAAAGAGGGGCAGCAATAAAACCGCCATTCCAAACAGGATTGTTCCACCAAGTAAGCAACAGTACTTTAGTCGGTTCATTTTCCTCTTTCCTTTGCCTTTGCCCGTCACTTGATGTCCTGAAATTAGCGCAGGTATTTCTTGATGATCCTCTCAAGCTCACTTGGGAGTTCTTTCTTCGAGACTATCTCTTTGACACCGATCTGCTTGAGTTCGTCATGCACTTTCCAGTCATTTACAACGGTGTAGCATATGATAGGGATTTCACGTTCTTGTTCCTCAAGCACTATCCGAGCAAACTCAACTCCTGAAGTGCGTCCTTGATGTGTATTCTGAATCCTCCTTCCTGGAGGCATCATGATATCCAATACGATCAAGTCAATCTTGTGTTTTCCAGACTCAATAAGGGCTAAAGCTTGGTCACCATTGCGCGCTGTGAGAACATTGTAGTCAAGGGAAAGACTATCAATTATACCCCCCATCACCCACTGTTCATCTTCAACGTACAGAATTGTATGTTTGACCATTGTCCTTCTCCTTAATGAATATGTTTATCACTGGCGTCTTATCCAAATTGCTCCTTGGCAATTGGCATTGTGATGATAAACTTGACTTCGTTACCGTATTGGCTTCTCTTTGATGGCAATGCTCGGATAGTCCACTTGTGCAGCTTGGCAATCTGATTGCAGATAAAAAGCCCAATGCCGGTTCCTATCGGCGCGAATCGCTCTGCCTCTGGCGAACGAGTGTATTGTCGGAAGATCATTTCAACTTTGTCAGGTTTCAACGGTATACCATGGTTAGTGATCTCGATTTCCACCTTTCCATCCAGCACATGACCTATAATGGTGATTGGCGCAGACTCGTACGAATACTTGACAGCGTTGTCGTAGAGGTTGAGTATTAGAATCTCAAAGAGTTTTTCATCAAGCAGCAAAGGCGAAAACTGCCGGAAGCTCCACTCATTCACTGAAGGACCTTTAATATCTTTGCTCTTTGCCAGTCCCTGGAAGCTTTTTGTACATTTAATCAGAATTTTTACCAATTGTTCAGGCTTGCACAACTTTGGACGAAATTCTGAGGGATCGAAGATTGACTTTCCACTTCTGGCAGCAAGGCCGAAATTCTCTGCATACCGTTGGAGCAATCCTGCTTGCTCAACCAATGTTTCCAAAACTCTTTTACCACGTTCAACTGACAGACGCCCACGGAGCAAGTTCTCACAGTGGGCTCTTAAACCACTCAGCGGGCCGATCAATTGATGCGTTGTGTCCTGGATGTATTGCCTGCGATCTTCTTCGTACACAAATCTTTCATAGTAACGCAGGACAGCACTATAAGAGAGCTTGAGGCTAGAAGCTAACATTTGGAACAAATCGAGTTGTTTATGAAGCGGCAGCCAGGCTGCTAACTCTGGTGATTTCGGCGGGGGGAGACTTGCCAGCATTAAAATAACCCTGATGTCCCGAAAACGATCAATCTGAATTGGGATGGTAACAATCTCCGCTTCTTGTGGATGCACAAGGGCCGATTCGTTGAATGGTGGGTGCAACTCGTATCGCTCACCAAACGTCTCCAAATTCGTGACATAAGTCACACCATATTGAACGAGGTCTTGCCACTTAGACCTGGGAATGGGATATAAGTCTTGCTGCCTTCTCTCTGTTAATGGATACTGTGTCTCAATAATGAATATGTCCTCTTTGTCTGGATGTTCTCGCAGTAGCACACCATCTTGAATGTTCAAGATCAAACATACCTCGGGAAAAATGTCATGTAAGACTTGCCAAAAACTCTTGAGAGGCTGGGTCCTTGAAAGATTGGTCAATGAGAGTTTATCAATCTCAGCTTTTAACCCGGCGGAACGCTTGGACTTGATCTGTAGCCCTTCGCGCTCGGACATTATCTCTGCGATGAACTTGGCGATCGTTTCTACATCAGCCTTTGCTTGTTCAATCTCTGCACGAGTCAGCGTATCGACCTTTTCCCAAGGCTCTTGCAGATCGCCAGGTTGAAGCCCTAATCTCTTCTCGGCGCGACGGAGTTTTCTCATTGCTTCAGTTTCAAAATCAGGATCGTCTGAGACACGACGTTGCCCGAAAAAGATCGTGGCAAGAGATTCTCCACGCACCATAATCGGTACAGCAACATCAAGCAGCCCATTATCACAGACATAGTCTATAGCTCTTTCCGCTTGGGCTGCTTTTTCAGCATGCTCAAGGTCACACTTCCAGCAAATCTCTTTTCCGCCCTCAAGGGACCGAACTATTTGACAGAAGTGAGCATGAGTGCTTTTGTCATCAAGTAAGTAACGAGGTTGGTCTCTAGGAATAACTGTCCCTTGTGACCCCCAATACCGCAGAACCCGGGCTAGGATCAAATCGAAAGTCTCAAGGTCGCCAAACAACCGTTCAAATCTCGAATTCTTGGTTCCAGTGTCTGTCTTTCTATGATTCATGCTTCTCCCCTACCGGCATTATCCTTTCGCCATTTTTTTCTCATGAACTATGAATCCTAATGCATCCTTGCTAGTGAGTCACGGAGCGGTTCGGTCAGAGACTGCCCACAGCAATCTTGGAGGCTGACCATGGCGCGAATCTATGCTTATTATATGCCATAACGCGCCGCGTGGCAAAACACCCACTTCCCCTCCGTCTCAACCTGGTGTACAATTCCCCTCGAAGACATGAAATCCTAGTCCCCAGTCCCTGGCCCCTAACCCCTGGTGGAGGTTTAGCCAATGAAACCGGAAACCCAATTCACTCACGAAACATACCTCTCTCCTTTCACCTGGCGCTACGGCTCCGAGGAGATGCGGGCGATTTGGAGCGAAGTGCACAAGCGGCGGCTCTGGCGGCGCGTGTGGGTTGCGCTGGCCACCGCGCAGCACCAGGCCGGATTGGTCACGGCCGAGCAACTGGCCGACCTGCGGGCGCACGAGGCTGACGTGGACCTGGCCCGCGCCGCCGAGATCGAGGCGCAGATCCACCACGACTTGATGGCCGAGATTCGTTGCTTCGCTGCGCAGTGCCCTGTCGGCGGGCCGGTGCTCCACCTGGGGGCTACCAGTGCCGATATCCAGGACAACGGTGACGCGCTGCGCATCCGCGCATCGCTCGACCTGCTGCTGGAGCGGCTGCACGCGCTGCTTTTGGCCCTGGCCGACCTCATTGAGGCCCGCGCAGGCCAGGTGTGCATGGGCTTCACCCATCTCCAGCCTGCCGAGCCCACCACAGTAGGCTACCGGCTGGCGACCTACGGCCAGGACCTGCTGGAGGACTACATTGAACTCCGTCGCGTGCGGGCCAGCATCCGGGGCAAGGGGATCAAGGGCGCGGTGGGCACCGCTGCCTCCTATGCCCAACTGTTGGCTGGCACTGGGATGGCCCCCACCGAACTGGAGGGACGCGTGATGGCGGAACTGGGGTTGGATGCCTTCCCAGTCGCCACCCAGGTCTACCCGCGCAAGCAGGACTACCGCGTGTTGGCGGCGCTGGCAGGGCTGGCAGCCTCGCTCTACCGCTTCAGTTTCGACCTGCGGCTGCTGCAATCGCCGCCAGTCGGGGAATGGAGCGAACCCTTCGGGGCGCGGCAGGTGGGCTCGTCCGCGATGCCCTTCAAGCGCAACCCGATCCACGCGGAGAACATGGACAGCCTGGCCAGGTACGTCGCCGCGCTGGCCCGCGTGGCCTGGGACAACGCGGCCCACTCCTTGCTGGAGCGCACGCTGGACGATTCGGCCAACCGCCGCATGATTCTGCCGGATGCGTTCTTGGCAAGCGACGAACTGCTGCGCCGTGCCCACCGCATCCTACGGGGCTTGCGCGTCCACGACGAGGCCGTGGCTCGCAACCTGGCTACTTATGGCACCTTCGCCGCCACCGAGCGGTTGCTGATGGAACTGGCACGGGCCGGGGCCGGCCGCCAGGCTATGCACGAGGTTATCCGGGGGCACGCAATGGCCGCCTGGAATGATGTGCAGCGAGGGAAGCCCAACCCACTGGCCGGCCGGTTGGCCGACGACCCGGAGGTACTACGTTACCTGCCCGCCGGCCGCGTGCGCGAGTTACTCGATGCCACCGGTCACGTCGGCGACGCGCCGGAGCGGGCGCGTCAGATGGCGGCCGCGATTCGCGAACACGTTGGGATAGATGCACCATGAGGCTCGCTGTCTTGGCCGACATCCACGGCAACGGCGAGGCCCTGCGTGCTGTTCTGACGGTCAGCCACACCGCCGATTTGCTCACTACGTCGTGATGGTGTACAATTGACAAATAGGGAAGGGAGATGCTATGGAGCGTATACTGCTTGGCACTTATCAGAGGGACATCACGCGACATTGTGAACTGGCTCAGGCTCATGGCGTGGGGTTGGAACTCCAGGTCTATGGTTACGATACCGATTTGCTGGATAGTGGGTGGCGCGAGTTACTCGATCAGCACAAGGCCCTGTTGCGAGGGTTCGAAGGCGATCTCGCCATCCACGGCGCTTTCATCGACATGGCCCCCGCCAGCCCGGACCGGCGCATCGTGGCGGTGACCCGCGAGCGTTTCATGTTGAACCTCGACATAGCCGCCGAACTGGGCGCGCGCAACGTCGTCTTCCACGCCCAGTTCCTGCCCCAGGTGTATCGCCCCGTCGTGGATGGTCCAGATTATCGTTACAGTTGGACTGAGGGTCAGGTAGAGTTTTGGGGGCCGATGGCCGAGGAGGCTGCCAAGCGTGGGGTGGTCATTGTGCTGGAGAACATGTGGGAGCCGGAGCCGGACATCATCGGCGACATACTGGATCGGGTCAACTCGCCCAACCTGGGCGCCTGCCTCGACGTTGGCCACGTCCGCCTGTTCACCGATTATGTGCCCCTGGAGATGTGGATCGAGCGGCTCAGCCACCGGCTGGTGCATTGCCACATGAACAACCATCGGGGCTCCTACGACGAGCACCTATCGCTTGACTTCTGTGGTGGGGTGATTGACTACAAGCGGGACGTTCTGCCGCTTCTACGGGCACTGCCCAACCAGCCTTCTCTCGTGCTAGAGATGGACGACCTCGAATACCTGGAGTGCAGCCTGCGCTACCTGGGGCGCTAACTCTAGTCTGTCACAGGACGCAACTCGCCTTGGCACATCCCGGTTCCGTTGCGTCTTCCTGGAAGTCAGATCTCCTTCCGCCCCTCCAACGCCCGTGTGAGCGTCACCACGTCGGCGTACTCCAGGTCTCCACCCACGGGCAATCCCCGGCCTAACTGGGTGACGCGCACGCCCAGCGGGCGCAGCCGTGTCAGCAGGTAGGAGGCCGTCCAGTCCCCTTCGCTCGTGGGGTTGGTCGCCAGGATCACTTCGTCCACATCGCTGCTTTGGATGCGGGCCATCAGTTCGCCGATGCGCAGGTTCTCGACGAACATCCCCTCCGAGGGGGCCAGCACACCGTGCAAGACGTGGTACACTCCCTTGTATACCCCGGCCTGCTCAATCGCCAGCACGTCGAGCGGCTCCTCGACCACGCAGATGGTGCGGTGGTCACGTCCTGGGTCAGCACAGATGGGACAGGGATCATTCTCGGTGATGTTGTGGCAGACGGAGCAGAAACGAGTGCGCTCCTTGAGTTCACGCAGAGCTCCGGCGAGTCGTTCTGCCAGGCCCGCTTGGTCACGCAGCAAGAAAAAAGTGAGACGGGCAGCAGTCTTGCGGCCAATACCCGGCAGTTCCGCAAGTTCTTCAATGAGATGCGTCACCGAAGCAGGAGCCGTTTGCATTGTTACCCCCACCTAGAGCAAGCCGGGGATGCCGAGCCCGCCGGTGAAGGGCGCCATCCGCTCTGCCGCTGCCTGATCCACTTGTTCCACCCCCTCATTGACGGCGGCGATGATGAGGTCCTGCAACATCTCCACGTCTTCGGGATCCACGACCTCGGGCGCGATGGTGAGCGACTGCAACCGCTTCTCACCGGTGACGGCAGCGGTCACAGCGCCACCGCCGACCGTCGCGGTGACGACCATCGCGGCGATCTCTTCCTGCGCCTTGAGCATATTCTCTTGCAGGCTCTGCAATTGCTGGAGCATCCCATCCTTGCCCTTTTGCGACCCGGACGGGCCACTCTTTCGTTTGATTTTCCTCATCAATGCAACCTCCCTGAACTATCCGTGTCGTCGCACGATTTGTGCTCCCAGGTCCTCCACCGCTGCACGCACCACCGGGTCCTCGATGATCTGCTCGGTTGGCGAGGCAGCCTCACCGCCGGTGCCCCCCGGCTTCGAGCGATCCGGGGGCATGGCGACAGCACGCTCCTGGTGAGCCAGGACACACCGCACACGGTACCGCTGTCCGACCAGACTGCTCAGTATGTCTTCAACAACCTGTTTGTTGTGTTCCTCCTCCACCTTACCGCGGTGAAAGTTATGGGCAAACCCCAGCACGACGACGTCTCCTTCGACGGCGACCGGCTCACACGAGCGTATCAGTGCTTCTAGCGCCAGATTGTGCGGGCGGAGGGCGTTCAAAATCTCCGCCCATCGGCTCCGCAACGTCTCAGGCGTCAATGAACCATCACCAGGCACAAGAGTGCCGTAGTCGGATGCCGGTTCCTGGACTTCACTGGGAGACTTAGATGGTGAAGGTGATGCTGAGCGGGCAGGCGCAGGCCTGGGCGGGCGCGCAGGCGGAGACTGCGGGCGGCGAGGAGAGGGTGACGTACGAGGACCGGCCGGAGCCGACGGCTGATGAGGCGCACCGCTCTCCGGCTCGACCGGGAGTGTGGCTTCGATGAAAGCCATCTCCAATGGCAACTGAGGCTGCCAGCCCCCTTTGGCCTCAGCGGCTGCCTGGTTAAAAAGCCGCACTGCTCGCGCCAAAGCCTGGGACGAAAAAGCAGTGGCCTGGGCTTTCAACTGAGGGCGCAAGTCTTCCGAGACGTAGGTCAGGGCGACGCCGGATTCTAGTCGCAGCAGGAGCAGCGCCCGCAGGTGCTCCACTATCTGGCGCGCGAACTGCCGGGGATCGGCCCCCTCGTCCACTGCCGTGTTGATGGCACCCAGCCCCTGCGCCACGTTGTGCTTGGCCAGCGCATCGGCCACCTGGATGACCGTCTCGCTGCTCCCCGTCCCCAGTGCTGCGTGCACCTCCGCGACAGTGATCCCCTCTTCGTCGTAGGAAGCCAATTGATCGAGCAGGCTTATCGCATCGCGCATACTGCCGGTTGCCTGGTGAGCGATAAGTGTCAACGCTTCCTGCTTGGCCGGGATGTGTTCCTGCTCGGCCAGCCACTCCAGGCGGGCGACGATTTTGCTGACGGGAATGCGACGGAAATCGTGGCGTTGGCAGCGCGAGATCACTGTAGCCGGGATCTTGTGCGGCTCGGTGGTCGCCAATACGAAGATGGCGTGGGGTGGGGGCTCCTCCAACGTCTTGAGCAGCGCGTTGAAGGCCGCGTTAGAGAGCATGTGCACTTCGTCAATCACGTAGACCTTGTAGCGGGCCTCGTTGGGCCGGAAGCCGACCCGCTCCCGCAGTTCTCGCACGTCGTCTACACCGGTGTTGGAGGCAGCGTCAATCTCGATCAGGTCGAGCAGCCGCCTCTCGTTGACCGCTTGGCAGATGGTGCACTCATTACAGGGGCGCTGATCCTCCGGAGCCAGGCAGTTGACCGCTTTGGCCAGCAAGCGGGCTGTGGTCGTCTTACCTGTGCCACGAGGGCCGGCGAAGAGATAGGCGTGGTGGACGCGCTCGGAGGTGAGCGCGTTACGCAGCGTGCGGACGATGTGCTCCTGTCCCACCACTTCGTCGAACGTCCGAGGTCGCCACTTCCGATACAACGCTTGCACTGCCATCGCCGCCTCCTCATCGAAGTCGCCTGATAGTCTAACACCGTCGGCTGAGAAAGGCAAGTCAGTTCAAGTGAGGGCGATCTAAAATTGGCAAAGAAAAATCCCTTGGCGATGGCCTACTCTCCCAGGGGGCTGCCCCCCCAGTACCATCGGTGCTGGCGGGCTTAACTTCCGGGTTCGAGATGGGACCGGGTGTACCCCCGCCGCTAGAATCACCAAGGGACTTCTGTAACGATATAGTTTATCAACTGAACAGCGCGAAAACTCCAAGTTCTCCACACCACGCATTAAGTCCTCGACCATTAGTACGGGTTGGCTGAACGCATTACTGCGCTTACACCTCCCGCCTATCAAACCGGTAGTCTTCCGGCGGTCTTACTCCCTTTTACGGGATGGGGGACCTCATCTTAGGGCGAGTTTCCCACTTAGATGCTTTCAGCGGTTATCTCTGCCAGACGTAGCTACCCAGCAATGCCCCTGGCGGGACAACTGGCACACTAGCGGTCTGTCCACTCTGGTCCTCTCGTACTAAGAGCAGCTCCCTTCAAGTCCCCTACGCCCACAGCGGATAGAGACCGACCTGTCTCACGACGGTCTGAACCCAGCTCACGTGCCGCTTTAATGGGCGAACAGCCCAACCCTTGGGACCTTATTCAGCCCCAGGATGCGACGAGCCGACATCGAGGTGCCGAGCCTCCCCGTCGATGTGAACTCTTGGGGGAGACTAGCCTGTTATCCCCGGGGTAGCTTTTATCCGGTAAGCCACGGCCCTTCCACTCGGAACCGTGGGATCACTAAGCCCGACTTTCGTCTCTGCTCGACTTGTAAGTCTCGCAGTCAAGCTCCCTTATGCCTTTGCACTCTACGGCGGGTTTCCATTCCGCCTGAGGGAACCTTTGGACGCCTCCGTTACTTTTTCGCAGGCGACCGCCCCAGTCAAACTGCCCACCAGGCACTGTCCCCCTGCCGGATCACGGCCAGGGGTTAGGGCCAAGACTTGACCAGGGTGGTATTTCAAGTGCGGCTCCACCGCGGCTAGCGCCCCAGCTTCACAGCCTCCCACCTATCCTATACAAATCAAGCCCTAACTCAGTACCAAGCTGCAGTAAAGCTCCACGGGGTCTTTTTGTCCTGCTGCGGGTACACGGCATCTTTACCGCGTCTTCAATTTCGCCGGGTCCCTCGTTGAGACAGTGCCCCACTCGTTACGCCATTCGTGCGGGTCGGAACTTACCCGACAAGGAATTTCGCTACCTTAGGACCGTTATAGTTACGGCCGCCGTTCACCGGGGCTTCAGTTCAGAGCTTCTCCTTCGCCGAAGCTCAGGATAACCCCTCCCTTTAACCTTCCGGCACTGGGCAGGCGTCAGCCCCTATACCTCCTCTTACGAGTTAGCAGAGACCTGTGGTTTTGGTAACCAGTCGGCAGGGCCATTTCACTGTGACCCCCTCGGGCTTAGCATATTTGCCTCACCCTACCGGGGCACCCCTTCTCCCGAAGTTACGGGGTTATTTTGCCTAGTTCCTTAACGAGGGTTCTCCCGTTCGCCTTGGTATACTCTACCCGTCTACCAGTGTCGGTTTGCGGTACGGTCACCCGAGACTCATTGCTTAGAGGCTTTTCTTGGCAGCTTGGCTCAACCACTTCTGGCTCTATGGCACCGCCATCACCTTTCAGGCTCCGGGAGTGGATTTTCCTACCCCCATCATCGCCCTACAGGCTTAGCACCCGAATCCATTAACGGGCTGGTCTACCATGCTGCGTCCCCCCATTGCTCCTCTCAGGTGGTTCCGGAATATTAACCGGATGTCCATCGCCTACGCCTCTCGGCCTCGGCTTAGGCCCGACTAACCCGACGCGGATTGACCTTCCGTCGGAAACCTTAGACTTACGGCGAACACGGTTCTCACGTGTTTTACGCTACTCATGCCGGCATTCTCACTTCTGCACGCTCCACCGCTCCTCACAGTACGGCTTCTCTGCCTGCAGAACGCTCCCCTACTGCTCCCTAGCCATCAGCCGTCAGCCGTCAGCGGCTAGCCGCTGATTTACGGCTAACTGCTAACTGCTCACAGCTAATGGCTAAGAAACCCGTGGCTTCGGTGTCAGGCTTGAGCCCCGTTACATTTTCCGTGCAGGACCGCTCGACCAGTGAGCTGTTACGCACTCTTTAAAGGATGGCTGCTTCTAGGCCAACCTCCTGGCTGTCCGGGCACTCCCACCTCGTTTCCCACTTAGCCTGAACTTGGGGACCTTAGCCGTCGGTCTGGGCTCTTTCCCTCTCGACTACGAAACTCATCTCCCGTAGTCCGACTCCCGCGCTCTAGAGTATCGGCATTCGGAGTTTGGTTGGGTTTGGTAAGCGGTAAGCCCCCTAGCCCATCCAGTGCTCTACCTCCGATACTAAACGCGCGAGGCTAGCCCTAAAGCTATTTCGGGGAGAACAAGCTATCTCCAGGTTCGTTAGGCATATCACCACTACCCACAGCTCATCCCACGCTTTTGCAACAGCGAAAGGTTCGGCCCTCCACGAGGGGTTAGCCTCGCTTCAGCCTGGCCATGGGTAGCTCACCTGGTTTCGTGTCTACTCCTTGCCACTTATGCGCCCTATTCAGACTCGCTTTCGCTACGGCTTCGGCTGTCACTGCCTTAACCTAGCGACAAAGAGTAACTCGCCGGCTCATTCTCCAAAAGGCACGCCGTCACACCTTGCGCTCCCAGCACCCCCGAAGGGGGCTGACCTCTGGACCTCACGCTCAACCTCCCGAAGGAGGGAGCCCCAGTCCATCCGGTATTAAGAGACGCCATAGTGCTCCGACCGCTTGTAGGCATACGGTTTCAGGTTCTATTTCACTTCCCTCACCGGGGATCTTTTCACCTTTCCCTCACGGTACTTGTTCGCTATCGGTCGCCAGAGAGTATTTAGCCTTGGGAGGTGGTCCTCCCTGCTTCCCACAAGATTTCTCGTGTCCCGTGGTACTCAGGGTCACCGACGGGAGTCTGATCTGTTTTCACCTACGGGACTATCACCCTCTATGGTTCCTCTTTCCTGCAGGATTCGGTTAACAGCCAGATTTGTAACTCCCTGGGGCTCGTGCAACGCCCCAGTCGGGCCCTACAACCCCGATGTCACATAGGTCTGCACAACCACTGAGTGACACCGGTTTGGGCTATTCCCCTTTCGCTCGCCACTACTCAGGGAATGATCTCTTTTCCTGTGGGTACTAAGATGTTTCAGTTCCCCACGTTCCCCCCGACCCGCCTATGTATTCAGCGGGCGGTGCCTGGGTATTGCCCAGGCGGGTTTCCCCATTCGGGTACCCTCGGATATAACGCCTGCACACGGCTCCCCGAGGATTATCGCAGTGTACCACGCCCTTCTTCGGCTCCTGGCGCCAAGGCATCCACCGTACGCCCTTAGTAACTTAACAACGTGATGCGGAGAAATTGAAGTTTTCGCGTTCTGTTCAGTTGTTAAAGTTCAAGCAAAACGGCCTGGCATATCTCCAGGCCGCGCTAACCACCATTAGATATGTCTTACCTACGTACTATTCAGTTCGACCTGGGTGCAAGCCCCTGACATATAGATTGGATGTTCTCCCAAGTAGATATCAGACTGACAGTATACCTCAACCGGCTTTTCCTGTCAAGTGCCCTAGTGGAGATGAGGGGACTCGAACCCCTGACCTCCTCCGTGCAAGGGAGGCGCTCTCCCATCTGAGCTACATCCCCAGACGTGGTGGGCCTGCCTGGACTCGAACCAGGGACCACTCCCTTATCAGAGGAGTGCTCTAACCAACTGAGCTACAGGCCCGTGTGTAAAAGAGCAGGCTCTTAACAACTGAGCAGTGGCAGGAAAGGGCGCAACTCGGTCAGACCTTGGTCGCCAGCACGCGGATAAAATCCGTTGTTGCCTTTGACCGTACTCCCTAGAAAGGAGGTGATCCAGCCGCAGCTTCCGCTACGGCTACCTTGTTACGACTTCGTCCCAGTTACCAGCCCCACCTTCGACAGCTACTTCCCTTGCGGGTTAGCCCACTGGCTTCAGGTGTTTCCAGCTTCCATGACGTGACGGGCGGTGTGTACAAGGCCCGGGAACGTATTCACCGCAGTATTGCTGACCTGCGGTTACTAGCAACTCCAGCTTCATGCAGGCGAGTTGCAGCCTGCAATTCGAACTGAGACCGGCTTTGGAGGATTGGCTCCGCCTCGCGGCTTGGCAACCCATTGTACCGGCCATTGTAGCGTGTGTGTAGCCCTGGATATAAAGGCCATGCTGACTTGACGTCATCCCCACCTTCCTCCCAGTTGTCCCGGGCAGTCCCCTTAGACACGTATAACTAAGGGCAAGGGTTGCGCTCGTTACGGGACTTAACCCGACACCTCACGGCACGAGCTGACGACAGCCATGCAGCACCTGTGCAGGCTCCCCGAAGGGTCGTTCCGCTTTCACTTCACTACTACCAGCATGTCAAACCCAGGTAAGGTTCTTCGTGTTGCATCGAATTAAACCACACGCTCCGCTGCTTGTGCGGGCCCCCGTCAATTCGTTTGAGTTTTAGCCTTGCGGCCGTAGTCCCCAGGCGGGATGCTTAACGCGTTAGCTTCGGCACGGAGGGAATCTATACCCCCCACACCCAGCATCCATCGTTTACGGCTAGGACTACCGGGGTTTCTAATCCCGTTTGCTCCCCTAGCTTTCGCCTTCAGCGTCAGGAACAGCCCAGGAGGCCGCCTTCGCCACTGGTGTTCCTCCCGATATCTACGCATTTCACCGCTACACCGGGAATTCCACCTCCCTCTGCTGCCCTCAAGTTCCGCAGTATTGAACGGCCTCCCCGAGTTAAGCCCGGGGCTTTCACGCCCAACTTACGGAACCGCCTCAACGCTCTTTACGCCCAGTAAATCCGGATAACGCTTGCGTCCTACGTTTTACCGCGGCTGCTGGCACGTAGTTAGCCGACGCTTATTCCTGGGATACCGTCCTTACTCTTCTCCCAGAAAAGGGCTTTACAACCCGAAGGCCTTCATCGCCCACGCGGCGTCGCTGCATCTGGCTTTCGCCCATTGTGCAATATCCCCGACTGCTGCCTCCCGTAGGAGTCTGGCCCGTATCTCAGTGCCAGTGTGGGGGAACACGCTCTCACGCCCCCTACCCGTCTTCGCCTTGGTAGGCCGTTACCCTACCAACTAGCTGATAGGCCGCAGGTCCATCCCGAAGCGCCGGAGCTTTACTCGACGAAACGAATCGCCGAGCACATCGGGTATTAGCCACCGTTTCCAGTGGTTATCCCCGTCTTCGAGGCAGGTCACCTACGTGTTACTCACCCGTTCGCCGCTCTCACCCCCAGACGAATCCAGAGGATCCCGCTCGACTTGCATGTATTAGGCACGCCGCCAGCGTTTATCCTGAGCCACGATCAAACTCTCCGTTTATTCTACCGTGGCTTACCACCACGGTTTGTTGACGTTGGCCCGAGTTCCGCTTACCTTCCTACCACTTTTCAGTTGTTAAGGTCCTCACACGTGGCCTGAATATAGCACACTTGTCAAACTTTGTCAAGAGACAACAAGACCGATGCTCCGTTTGGGCATCAACCAGGCAACTTCCCGCGAGCCATCTCCCGAGAGTCTTGCCTCTCTCTAATCCGGTTGTTTAGATCTTCTCACTCATATCTAGCGAGCTAGATCTCTCTATCTGAGCATAATTATAACAGAGTTATATTATCTTGTCAAGTCCGATTCGTCTCCGCTCCACCAGTGATAGCAAAAGGGCCGGACGCGGTGTCCGGCCCTGCTGCAAGTAGGAGAGATAGCCACGTTTTATTCTACGATGAAACTCCCCGTCCAGGCCGGACCGTCCGGCCTGGACGACATCATTGCCTGCCAGTCCTCGTCGGTCAGCCGGTCGCCGATGGGCCACTTGAACTCGTAGTACGAAAAGACACCGCCCAGCGCCACCACCTGCCGCCCATCCACCAGCACGACGACGTAGATGGGGAAGGCATCGCCCACCCCTTCTTCCAGTACCTGGTTCGTGTTGGGGTCGGTGTGTACGTCGGCGATGAGGGCCATACGTTCATCGGCTTGAGAGGTGATTTGCCCCTCGACCTCCTCCGAGAAGGTGGTCAGCCCCTCCAACGCGTCGCCGATGGTGCGGATGGTGGCATACTCCTCTTCGGTCAACCCCTCGTCGCGCAGTTCCTTCTCGCTGATGTCCTTGAGCGTCAGCAGCAGTTCCTCCATCCGCTCCAGTTTCCCGGCCATCTCGTCGCCTAGCAGGCCACGACCGCCCAGACCGGCCTGCATCTGGGCGGTGAGTGCGGCCAGCCGGGCATAGACCTCCGGCTGCGGTTCCACGTAGCCCTGTACCGGCTCTGGTTCGGGCATAATGGCGGTACCGACGATGGCGTAAGATTGCTTGGCGTAGAGGATGGTGTCGTGGCGCAACTCGGTCCAGGAGCCCAGCCAGGTTTGCAGATCCTTATCCGTCCAGGTGGGCGACTGCATGAAGTACGGGTAACTCTCCCCCTTCACCTCCAGCAGCGGGCGCAGCGTGTGGAGCCAGTTCCAGTATAGATTGGATGTCCACTGCTCCTCCGGTAATGCCGCGTACTCGGCCTGCAACTTTGCCAGTTGCTCGGCGTAGCCATCGTAGTCGGTGTCGCCCTCAGCGGTGAGGATCTCCAGTGCGCGGGCGCTACCCAGCACGGCGGGCACATCCAGCCCACGTGGGAAGGCGCGGATGGGGCCGGCCTGGGAGGGGGACATGGTGAACGGCTTGCCGCTACCCCGGTATCCCTTCACCTGGTCGTAGACCAGTTGCTGGAAGATGTAACTATCGGGGATGAAGCGCTGGCCCATGAAGCGGAAGCCCAGCGTCACTTCTTCGGGGTTCTCCTGGTCGGTGACGTAACCGCCGACGATGGCCGGAGGACGCAGTTGCCGGGCCGCCGCGATGAACCCGTCCAGTAGTGCCTCGTCGGCTAGCGTGGCGGGGTCGGGCAAGCCGCTGTAGACCGCCTCGGCGACGGCGGCGTAGTCGTAGACCGTCAGGTCGTCGGCGGTGCCGACGAAGAAAGCGGTCGGCTCGTAGATGCGCTCCCAGGTATCCAGCAGGTCGGCCTGGTGCAGCGCCCGGACGATGAGCAGCGCCCCTCGCGTCTCGCGCCGCGCTGCTTCAGGATCGTCGGGATTGACCAGATGGAAGGACATGCGTCCGTACCACATCATCGCCCGGAAGTAACGCTCGAAGTCCTCGTTGCGAGTGTAGTGGCCACGCGGCACGTACTGGCTGTAGTCCTCGCGGTAGCCGAAGGTGGGGGAGAAAGTGATCCCCGCGTGGGCTTCGATGAGCGCCAGTTCCTCCTGCACGAGGTCGCGCACGGGGCGAGGCACGTCGGCGATGGCTACATCGGGGGTCAGCAGTTTGGTGGCGACGGCGAAGAAGGCCAGGTTCTGGCGAGCGGCCTCCTGCACGGGGCCACTAGTGGCGGCGTAGTCGGCCTCGGCTGCCTTCAGCATTGCTGCGTTGAGCGCCTCCAGGTCGGCGATAAAGTGCTCGATCTCGGCCAACCGCAGGGCGTAGTCGTAGAGGATGTGGAAACTGTGGAGCACGGCGTCGGTGGTGACGAAGGCAGGTATGCTGGCCTCGTCGGCTTGTTGGTAGATGGCGTAGATTTGCTCGTATCCCTGGGGCACGACGACGAAACCGTTGGCTTCCAGTGCCGCTTTCTGGGCGTCGTTGAGCCAGGCCACCAGGTCAGGGTTGGCGACGGTATCCAGGTCGGGGGTGTAGGCCGGGGCGGCGGGCACCACGTCCACCGGTACCGGCACGTAGGCGGCGAAGCCACCGGGACGCACCTCGACCGGCTGTGGTGGGGCTGGCGTCGCAGTGGGGCCGGGAGTGGGTGCTGGCGTCAGCGTCGGCACCGGCGCGCAGCCGAAAGTCAGCGTGGCCACGAAGGTCAGTAAGATGATGGTTCGTTTGGTCATTGGTTCACCTCCAGTTACAGAATTCGGGATCAGTGTAGGGCTGCATGCTCTGCCTACTAGACGCCGGGCAGGGTAAAAAGGTTCCTACCGTGAGGTATGGATCAATCTGAATGGAACTATTGCACGCGGAGGGCAGTTGTAGTACAATCGTGCTACAGCAGCGGGTTGCCGTCTGCAATCTGTCCAAAACATACCGCGTGCCGGAGCGCGAGTCCGGGCTGGCGGTGTCGCTCAGGAGTATAGTGCGGCGCACCTATCGTCACGTGGAAGCGGTGCGTGACGTCAGTTTCACCGTCGTCCCAGGCGAGATGGTTGGCTTCATCGGACCGAATGGCGCGGGCAAGACGACCACACTCAAGATGCTTTCCGGTTTGTTGTATCCGACTGCGGGAGAGGCGCGTGTGTTGGGGTTCGTGCCGGGGATGTGATCCGCAGTAGTAGTCCTTGCGGGGGATTCAGGGGCTTCGGGGAAATCAATTCAAAATGGCAGGGCTTCTCTCCATTTGAGGATCTGGGAAAGACGTGGTAAGATTATGGTGTTATGACCACGCCCCTCCTGACCACCAAACTCTATATCCCCCCCGTCCGACCAGAACTGGGCTCGCGCCCGCGCCTGGTCGAGCGGCTGAACGCGAGCCTGCACCGCAAACTGACCCTCATCTCCGCGCCGACCGGCTCCTTCGACTACGCTCAGGACAGGTTTGGCACGGCCGTCCGGTTGGAGGTCCTGGGACTCGTTGCGCCGGGCTACCGAGCCAGGAAATCACGGATGTGTTGCTGGTCGCCTGGCGGTTTCCTGATGAAGTTGGGTTTAGTGAGGGATTGTGGTATTATTAGCAAAGCCTGATAATCCAATATTGCGGTTTCCTTCTAATTCAAATGAGAGCCGTATTTGAAACGGAAGATGTAGTGATATCTAGCCTACTGGCAACAAAACTACACCGTCCCTCCATCCCTCCCAAACGAGTCCACCGCCCGCATCTCATCCAACGATTGAATGAAGGGCTGGAATCTGGCCGGCAGATCACGCTCGTCTCCGCGCCGGCCGGATTCGGAAAAACGACCTGCATCAGCGAATGGGTGAACACGTTGGACTGTCCGGTTACCTGGCTGTCCCTGGACCCTGCGGATGATGACCCTGGGCGCTTTTTTGCCTATCTTGTCGCTGCGCTGCAAAAGGTGGACACGAACCTGGGCCGGGAGATCGAGGGTGTATTGCGCGCTGGACAGATTCCCCCCAGCGAGGCCATCAGCACGACCCTCAGCAACGACATCCTGGAATTGGAAGGCCGGTTCTTGCTGGTACTGGACGATTTTCAGGTGATCCAGGATCGCTTCATTCTTCAGGTGTTGGAAAAGCTGGTAGCCAACCTGCCCCAACCGCTGCACCTGGTCCTGCTCACACGCGAGGATCCCCCTCTGCCGCTGGCCCGGCTGCGGGCAAACAACCAGATGACCGAGATTCGGGTGGGGGACTTGCGCTTTACCAGCCCCGAAGCCGATCGTTTCCTGAATGAGGTGATGGGCCTTTCCCTTTCCCAGGCGGATATCGCCGTACTGGATGACAAGACCGAAGGCTGGATCGTCGGATTGCAGCTCGCCGGTCTGTCCGTCCGAGATCGGGCCGACCCATCCCGTTTCATCGCTACCCTGAGCGGCAGCCACCGCTTCATTTTGAGCTACCTCACCGAAGAGGTCCTCAGCCGGCAGCCGGAAGAGATCCAGAGTTTTCTGCTGCAAACCTCTATCCTGGACAGGCTGAGCGGTGATTTGTGCAACGCGGTCACGGGGCGTACAGACGGTCATGCCCTGCTGGAACGGTTGTTGAGCGCCAACTTGTTCCTGATTCCCCTGGATGATGAGCAGCGCTGGTATCGCTATCATCATCTGTTTGCCGACTTGTTGCGCGACCTTCAAAATGCTCTCCAGAAAGATAAAACAGCCGAACTACACCAGCGCGCCAGCCAGTGGTATGCACAAGCGGGTATGGGCGAACGCGGACCGTTCGTTAGCGAGGCCATCCAGCACGCTTTGGCCGCGGCAGATTATGCTATGGCTGTGCACCTGGTCGAAAGCCACGCGATGGGCATGATCCTGCGGGGGTACGTAAAGACGGTGGAGGGTTGGATGCAGGCCATCCCACCGGAATCGGGTTCGCAAAGCCCCAAGGCCAACATGGCCTTCGCCTGGATGCATTTGCTGCACGGAACCCTTGCACAGGCATCCCCGTACCTGGAGCGGGCCCAGGCGGCGTTTTCCGGTCCTCAGATGAGGCCCCATCTGGGGGAGGAAGACACGTCTCTAAAGGCCGAATGGCTTGCCCTACAATCCAATCTGCTAAACGCACAGGGAAAACCGGCGGAGAGCCTGGCCCTGGCCAACCGGGCGCTGGAAATGGCGCCGGAGAAGGATCACTATGTGCGGAGCCTGATCTATCTGGGGCTGGCCGATGCCTACCAGCAGATGGACGATTACGTACACGCGGTGGATGCTTTCCAGATGATCGTCCAGCACGGCCGGGCGGCAGCGAATTTTATCGTCGAGCTACTTGGCTTAACCGGTCTGTCCGCGATGGCTCTCCGCCACGGACAGTTACATCTTGCATTCGAGATTGCCTCCCAGGGGGTCGACCGGGTAGAGCACTCGGGGTCACTGCCCCCCATTAGCGCAGCCATCTATGGAGAGCTGGGACAGGTCTATTACCAGTGGAATCAGCTCGAACAGGCCCACAGGTTTTTTCTGCGCGCCACCCAGGTGAGCACCCTGAGCGGCTACAGTGATGCAGAGATTATCTACGTGGTGATCCGCTCGCGCCTGTACCAGGTGGAAGGAGACCTGGCGGCCTCCGCCCGGGAGATCCAGGAAGCGGTTGACCTGCTGCAGGGTGGAGCGCCTGCCTGGGTCCGGTCAGAAGTCATTTCCCAGCAGGTTCGCCTCTATCTTGCCCAGGACAACCCGGCGGCTGCCGAAACGGTATTGAGACAAAGCGGTGTTTCTATCCAGGACGAGATCACCCACAAAACAGATTTAATCCACCTTGCCTATCTGCGGCTGATGCTCCACCGGGGGGCTCAAGACTACCAGAACGACGAGCTTCGCCAGAGGAGCGAATTGGCCCGCCGCATCATCGCGTCAGCAGAGGCAGGGCAGCGCATCGAGACATCTCTGCAAGCGTTGCTATTACTCGCGCTGATTCAATCTTTGTCTGGGGACACAAAAGGCAGCCTGGAACTACTGGATCAGGCGATGGGGCTGGCTGAGCCGGAAGGATACATCCGCATTTTCCTGGATGAAGGCGCACCGGTGGCCGCGCTGCTCCGGCACGCTCAGGAGCAGGGGATACACTCCGATTACGTCAAAGAATTGCTGGCGCTCTTTCCTTCGCCGGCAGGGGAGAGCAATCTGCCACAGAAGATTGGCGAACTCATAGAGCCGCTCACCGAGCGCGATCTGGAGATTCTACGCCTGATTTATGAAGGGTGCTCCAACCAAGAGATCGCCCGGCGGCTGGTGATCACGCTGCATACGGTGAAGAAGCACAACAGCAATATCTATACCAAGCTGGGGGTGAACAGCCGTACCCAGGCGGTCGCCCGGGCGCGCCAGTTGAGGTTGCTGTAAGAAATTACACTTTCGAGTAACTCCATTCCCCTCTGAAATCCGCCAAGATTATCCTTTAGTCTGCTGACATTGGGGTCATGTGCGGTTATAATCATGACATGTTCTGAAATGTACGTGGATATCACGATGAAAGGAGACAACCATGTCAGTTTCGATTCTTGTAGCATATGCCACACGTTACGGTTCAACGCAGGAAGTTGCCGAAGCCGTCGCGGCGACGTTGCGTGAACGTGGGCTTGAGGTAGATATTCAGCCCATGCGGAAAGTGCGTACACTCGCAGGCTACCGCGCGGTCGTGCTGGGGGCACCCCTCTACATCGGGCGCTGGCACAAAGACGCGCAGCGTTTTCTATCCCTGCACCAGGAAGCCCTCACACAGCGGCCGGTGGCAATTTTCACGCTTGGCCCAACTCAACCGGATGAGAAGGAGTGGGAGGGTGTGCACGCCCAACTCGATCAAGAACTGGCAAAGTATCCCTGGCTTGCCCCGGTCGCGCTAGAACTGTTTGGCGGCAAATACGACCCGGCAAAGCTGCGCTTCCTCGACAAGTTGCTAGCCACTTTGCCGGCAAGCCCCCTCCACCTGATGCCGGCCAGCGACCTGCGGGATTGGACGGCGATCCGCGCCTGGGCGAACAACCTGGCCGCGAAGATTCAGCCTGCTTTGCCACAGTAAGGAGGAGGAGATATGAGAAACGCGACAAGAGTGGTAGCCTCATTGTTCGGTGTTGCTGCCGGAATTGCTGGTATAGAACACGGTTACTTTGAAATACTTCAAGGGAATGTCAGGCCAGACAGCCTCATGATAGCTTCCATGGGGCCTCCTTGCGAGCCAGAAAAGGTGTGGAATGCTTGTGAACCTGCCATGACCGTCATTCCCAGCTTCTTGGTAACAGGTATCCTGGCGATCATCGTCGGCCTCGCCGTCCTGATCTGGGCAGCGGCTTTTGTTCAGAGAAAAAACGGCGGCGTAGTCCTAATTCTGCTGTCTATTGCACTGCTCCTGGTTGGAGGAGGTTTGTTCCCTCCATTGATAGGAATCATCGCCGGTGTGGCCGGGACCAAGATCAACGCGCCGCTGGCCGGGCAGCCAATGCATCTCTCCGGCAGCATTTTGCGTTTCCTTGCAAAGTTGTGGCCATGGCCGCTCGTCATCTTCTTGGTATGGATTTTTGGACAATGGATCATTGGGTACTTTTTCAATGAGTTCTTGCAGAAAAACGGTTATCTCAGTCTGCTCTTGATTGTTGGACTACTTCCATTGTCTGTCTTTACCGGATATGCGTACGACATCCATGACCGTGACCGCGTTGTGGTTTGACAGGATAAGCGGCCCAACACGCGCGTCCAGCCGACGTTGCTCCGCTGCGCTCCGCAACGCGGCTGGCGCTGGTCGTTAGCCCGCTTTTGCAAGCAGAGCAGTTCAGAAGTTCACAGTCGGATTGCTGAGGTTATAAATGGAAGCCGTAACGCTGATCCTGAACTATGTGCTTGCTTACCAAACACTTCACCGCTCTGCAAAGGTCAAGACAGGTGATAAGGTGCTGATTATTGGCGCGAGCGGCGGTATCGGAACAGCCTTCCTGCAACTTGGCAAACTGGCCAACCTCAGCATGTACGGGATAGCGTCCACGAGCAAACACCATATCCTGACTGAACACGGGGCGACGCCGATTGATTACCACACGCAGGATTTTGTCGAGGTGATCCGTCAGGCAGAACCCAACGGACTCGATGCCGTGTTCGATGGAATGGGCGGGGATTACCTCGAGCGTGGGTTTTCTCTGCTGCGGCGCGGCGGCACGTTGGTCGAGCACGGCAACCCCTTGAGTTTTCCAGGCTTGTTGCGTCTCCTGGCAAAGGTCATCTTGTTCAACATATTCAGTTTTACCTCGTCCCGCCCACCAGCGGGTAACGCAAACCGTTGGGCGGCGACACCAGCCGTTCATCGGATAAAATAGAAAGGATCAAAGAAAATGACGAATCAAATTACACATGCCGAAACCATAGACTCCGCCTGGAAGGGTCTCTACAAAGTCGGCGGCGCGGCTGCCCTGATCGTAGCAGTGTTACTTCCAATCGAGATTATCGTCTTCACCGCTTATCCGCTGCCTAGCACAGTAATCGGCTACTTCACGCTATTTCAGAGCAATAGGCTCATTGGGCTCATCGACCTTTATCTCTTGGAAATTCCTGTCTACGCTCTTTTTGTCCCGCTGTTTCTCGCCCTCTACGCTGCCCTCAGACGAGCCAATGAAAGTTATATGGCACTCGCTACGACCCTCGCTATCATTGGGATAGCTGTCTTCCTCGCAACGAACAATCCCTTCTCCATGCTTTCCCTCAGCGACCAATACGCGGCTGCGACAACAGACGCACAGAGATCTCAGTTTTTGGCAGCAGGGCAGGCGATGCTTGCTAATACGAACCAGCGCGCTGTCGAGGGTTTCAACATGGGGTTTTTCCTCGTGTCCGTTGCCGGTCTGATAGTCTCAGCTGTCATGCTAAGGAGCAATATCTTCAGCAAAGTAACCGCTTATGTGGGAATTCTTGCAAATGCACTCTCATTAGCCGATTACTTCAGATTAGCCTTCGTGCCAGCGGCAGTGCTTCTCCTCCTCTTCCTCGCAATGGCCTCCTGCTTACTTTTGCTGATATGGTACACCCTGATTGCCCGAAGGCTCTACCAGCTAGGGCGTCTCGAAAAAAAGACGCTTCCCCGACAATCGTAAAAGGAGACAACCATGTCAGTTTCGATTCTTGGCTTATGCCACACGTTACGGCTCAACCCAGCAAGTTGCCGAGGCAGTCGCGGCGACGCTGCGCGAAAGTGGGCTTGAGGTAGATATTCAGCCCATGCGGCAAGTGCGTACACTCGCAGGCTACCGCGCGGTCGTGCTGGGGGCGCCGCTCTTCATGTTCCGTTGGCACAAAGACGCGCGCCGTTTCCTGTCGCGGCACCGCAAAGCCCTCGCTGAGCGGCCAGTGGCAATTTTCGCGCTCGGCCCAACTCATGATGATGAGAAGGAGCGGCAGGATTCGCGCGCTCAGCTCGATAAAGAGCTGGCAAAGTTTCCCTGGCTTACACCGGTCGCCCTTGAAATGTTTGGCGGCAAGTACGACCCGGCAAAGCTACGCTTCCCTGTCAATTTACTTGCCGGTAAGGAGCCAGCAAGCGACTTGCGGGACTGGACGGCGATCCGCGCCTGGGCGAGCAACCTGGCCGTGAAGTTTCAACAGTGAGAGTGCCAAAACGGACTAAACATGAACGACATTTGCACCTATCTCATCCAACTTTGTGGCCAGGTAAATGAGAGCGACCTCAATGCAATGAGCCCCATCCAAATGACGGTGGTACGGGTGGATACAGCTTCAATGCTGCTTACCGTCTGCACCGATCAGTCGGGCCTCATCGGGCTGCTGCGGCACCTGCACGGACGGGGGTTCGTGCTCTTGTCTGTAAACTGTGAACGATAAATGATTCACAAGTTTTGCAGATTTTACATCCAGGGCCTCAAAGAACCGTTTCCGAGGCTCGTAGCCCCCGAGACGGGGGCGTCTTGAGCGAATTTGGCCTGTCCTTGGCCGCCCTCGAGGACGGGGGCTGAGCTTGTAAAAAGTGTAGAACTACTGGAGAGGCGGCTGTTGGTCATCAAGGAAATCGCAAAACCCTGGGGTGTCACGCCTTTCCGTGTGATGTTTGCCTGGATGCTATCACGCAAGGTAAGTATCGTCCCTATTCTGGGCGTCAGCAAGATTAGTCAGTTCGAGGATAACCTGGGCGCCCTCGACTTGACACTCACAGACGCTGAGATTGAGCGCCTCGAAAATGCAGCATTCAACGGGAAGACCTAACAAGGATCCGGAGGAAGTCAATCTCTCTTAGCCTTGCCGTTAGAAATGATACCCCCATCCTCGCCGCCACTCGCGTCGAGCCTGGCCGAAAGACGCGCTCGCGCGCTTGAGGAAGGAGGTGTTAGCAGCCAGGTTGCTCCTACCAACGAGCAATTGAACGCTCGCCGGCACAGAGGAAAAGACTGTTGCAAACCCGGGAGCCCGGCAAATCGCCGGGCTTTATTCGTTGTCTTTGAGGCGAGGTTATAGTATACTTGCCGTATGGAAACGCCCCTCCTGACCACCAAACTCTATATCCCACCCATCCGCCCAGAGCTGGTCCCCCGCCCGCGCCTGATTGAGCGGCTGGACGAGGGATTGCGCCTGGGCCGTCAACTGACCCTCATCTCCGCCCCGGCCGGCTTTGGCAAGACGACGCCGGTGAGCGAATCCGAAAGGCCGTTGATTGAGATCATGAGGTGATAGACTATGAATGTAGCCACCGATGCCACCGAGTCCAAGCAGTCGGAAGTGACCCCAAGGCAAAGCGAGGCCGAATTTCGCTTGCTCTTTGAAAAGTCGCCTGATGCTATGCTCCTGTTGGATGGGGACGTGTTCATAGACTGCAACCAGTCCGCCGTGGAAATGACGGGCTGTTCCAGCAAGGAGCAGTTGTTGGCCCTCCATCCGTACGACATCTCTCCCGCAAGGCAACCTGACGGAGGGCTCTCCACTGAGAAGGCGCGCGACCTGATAGCCATCGCGTTCAGGGAGGGGAGTCTGCGCTTTGAGTGGGTGCATCGCGCCGTTGATGGCACAGACTTTCCGGTAGAAGTGCTGCTCACGGCCATACCCCTACGCGGCAAGGAGGTGCTGCACGTCGCGTGGAGAGACATCACCGAGCGCAAGCGGACGGAGGAGGCGTTACAATCGGCTTATCAGACCTTGGAGTTGCGCGTCGAGGAGCGCACGCGCGAGATCGAGCGGCGCCGCCAGGTGGCCGAGGGGTTGCGTGACATCCTGAAGGTACTCAACTCCAATTGTCCGTTGGACGAAATTCTGGACTATATCGTCGGTCAGGCCAGCCGGCTGCTGGGGGCGAACGCTGGTGTCGTTTACCGTTTGGAGGTCGCCGAGGAGCTAATCATCGTTGAGGCGACTTGCGGTATGCCTGCCGACTTTGCGGCCATCGAAACCCTTCCCTTTACCGAGACGGATCCAAACCAGGCCGTACTGAACCGCCGGCCGTTTGCCGTACCTGATCTGACAGCTCGTCTGGCAGCCCTCTATACAGACGACTCCAATTTGCCTCCTCAACTGCAAGCGTGGGTAGCGGTGGTGAGCGAGCGCTTCCGCTCCTACCTGTCCGTACCCCTCATCGTTAAAGATGAAGTGTACGGCTCTATCTCTCTCTACTATCACACACCGCGAGAGTTCTCTGATGAAGACATTGATCTAGCCGTCGCCTTTAGCGATCAGGCTGCCCTGGCTATTGAGAGCACCCGGCTCTATGAGGCAGAACAGAACCGGCAGCGCGAGTTGCAGACGCTGCTGGATGTCGCTGCGGCGGCCAGCAGTTCGTTGGAGTTAGACGAAATGTTGAGCGCCGCGCTGAACCGCCTGGTGGCCCTGGTGGGGGCCTCGCGGGCCGGCGTGATGCTGCTGGACGGCGAGTCGGGAGAACTGGAACCGAGAATGATCCGGCCAGAGCATCCTGTTGCGCCGGACGACCTGGCGGAAATGACCCAGGTATGCCGCATGGTGGTTGCCAGTGGCGAACCGCTCTACGCGCCAGTGGATGCGGCGCTGGGTCATATCGAACCTGGTGCTCTGTTACCCCTCCGAGTTCGGGGGCAGGCCCTGGGAGTGCTGGTGATTATCGGCCCGCAGGGCAGCGCGGTCAGCGAGGGACACCTGGCTCTTTTCGAATCAATTGCCGACCAACTCGGGGTAGCCATAGAAAACGCCCGCCTCTACGAGCAATCTGAACAGGCCGCCGTAGCCGCTGAGCGCAGCCGGTTGGCCCGTGACTTGCACGACGCCGTGACCCAGACCCTCTTTTCGGCCAGCCTTATCGCCGAGGTTCTCCCGCGTATCTGGGAGCGTAACCCAGAGGAGGGACGGCGACGGCGGGATGAACTGCGCGAACTGACGCGGGGAGCGCTAGCCGAGATGCGCACGCTGCTGCTGGAACTGCGCCCGTCGGCGTTGGTTGACGCCCCGTTGAACGATCTGCTGCGCCAACTGGCCGAATCCATCACCGGCCGGGCGCGGGTGCCGGTTACCGTGGAGGTGGAGGGCGAGTGCACCCTACCGCCCGAGG
>JAUWNP010000274.1 GCA_030612585.1 Anaerolineae bacterium | reverse complement strand
CAGGTTCACGCCAATCGTCTCGGCGACCCGGTCGAGCCACCAGCGCTGCTCCTCGGTGAAGGCGCGGCCCTCGGCCTCCTGTGCCGCCAGCCATTCCCGGTAGCGGTGGTGCACCAGGTCGGGATAGGGGATCAACTCGTCCTCCAACTGCACCGCGTGGCGCACCAGCGAGACCAGGTCGGTGAGTGTGCGTCGAGCGCCCACGCCGCGCACGCGGTCCCGTTCCAGTTGGGCGTAGGCCCGCCACAGCCCCTCCGTCGTCCAAAGGTGGGGCGGCATCTCGAAACGCGCCGCCAGTTCCTTGATCTGCTCGTAGGTCACCCGCTGCTGGCCGTAGGGCTGGCCGAAGATGATCTGCAGCGCAGCGATCTCGTCCCGGTGCTCCTGCAGGAAAGCGTAGAAGGAAGCCACCATCTGCCGCGCCCGCTCGGTGTCCTCCACGCTGTAGCCCGCGCCGGTGAGACGATCCCGCGTCACCCGGTCAATCACTTGCTCGGTACGCGCCTTGATGGTCGTGAGCAGTTTGCGTAGATCAGGGTTGTCGAAGGGCGCAATGGCGGCTGCGAGCAGTTCGGCCCGCGCGGCGACGATTTGGTCCGGCGTGGGCGGCGCGTCACTCTCTGGGGCCTGTTCACGCGCCCGCTCGTGGGCTTTGTCGGGGTCGAGCGCGTCCAGCAGACTGTGGGACAGTTCGCGCGGCGACTTGCCCCCGCTGACCTCCGCGACTGCGTCGCGCTCCTCGTCGGTCAGTAAACCCTCCAGCCGCGCCAAGCGCACCGCCAGCGAGGAGAGCATCTCCTCGTCGAACGCGCGGAAGGCCACTGCCTCCAGCAGTTTGTCGAGCGGCAGCGAGCGCTTGCGGTCGAGCGTGCCCACGTCCATCTTGGGATGCTCGACCACGCCCACCGCGTCCACGATGACGAAATGGGTCTTGCGCACCGCGTCGGGCGTCGCCGCCTGGAGGTCGGTCTCGCTGATGATGCGGGTGCCGCGTCCCACCATCTGCTCGAAGTAGTTGGCGGAGCGCACCTGTCGCATGAAGAGCAGGATCTCAATCGGCTTGACGTCGGTGCCGGTGGCGATCATGTCAACCGTCACGGCGATACGCGGGTTGTAACTGTTGCGGAAGGCGGCGATGATCTCCTCCGGCTTGCCCTCTGACTTGTAGGTCACCTTCTGGCAGAACTCGTTCCCCTTGCCAAACTCCTCACGCACGATACGCACGATGTCCTCGGCGTGGCTGTCGTTCTTGGCAAAGACGAGCGTCTTGGGCACCTCGGTGCGGCCGGGAAAGATCTCGGTGGGCAGGTGGTCGCGGAAGGTGCGGATCACCGTGCGGATCTGGTCCGGGGCGACGACGTCGCGGTCCAACTGTTTGGTCTCGTACACCAGGTCTTGGTCCAACTGCTCCCAACGCACCTCGCGCGTCTTGCGGTCGCGCTTATCCACCCACTCCCCGGCCTCGACTTCGCCGCCGCGCTCCGTCACCTCCGTGCGGATGCGGTAGACCCAGCCATCCACGTTGACACCGTCGGCGACCGCCCGCTCGCGGGGGTACTCCATCACCAGGTTCTGTTTGAAGAAGCCGAAGGTCTGCTTGGAGGGCGTGGCCGTCAGCCCGATCAGGTAGGCATCGAAGTACTCCAGCACCTGCCGCCAGACGTTGTAGATCGAGCGGTGGCACTCGTCAATGACGATAAAGTCAAAGTACTCGATCGGCAGGTAGGAGTTGTAGACCACCTCGCGGGGCCGGTCGCCGAAGATGGCGGCCAGCCGGGCCAGCGGTTGCGCCTCCAGCGACTCGTCGAAGATCTGCTCGCCGCGCAGCATCGAGTAGAGGCGCTGCACGGTGGTGATGCACACCTTGCTCACCGGGTCGAGCGCGTTGGAGGTCATCAACTGGACGTTGTACAGTTCGCCGAACTTGCGCCCGTCGTCGGGCGTCACGTACTGCCGGAACTCGCGCAGCGCCTGGATCCCCAGGTTGGTGCGGTCAACCATGAAGAGCACCCGGCAGGCCCTGGCGTGCTTGATCAGGCGATAGGCGAAGGTGACGGCAGCGTAGGTCTTGCCGCTGCCCGTCGCCATCTGGATCAGGGCGCGCGGCCGGTCGGCGGCGAACGACTGCTCCAGATTCCGTACCGCCTCAATCTGCGCATCCCATAGGGCGGTGGTGATCAGCGGCGGCAGCGCGCGCAGCCGGGCGCGCAATGTAGGGGCGGGGCTTGTCCCCGCCCTCAGGACAGGCACAAGGCCTGCCCCTACGTCGCCCGCCCACCCGGCCAGCGTGTCTGGACGGTGGAAGGCGAACACACGGCGGCTGCGGGGCTCGGGGTCACGCACGTCGGTGAAGAAGGTCTCCACGCCGGTGGACTGGTAGAGGAAGGGCAGAGGCGTGTGCCAGGCATTGGACTTGAGCAACGGCGGCAGTCCCTCGCTGTATCTGGTAGTCTGCGCTTCGACGCCGCTCAGCGTCTTGCCCACAGCCTTGGCCTCCACCACGCCGATGGGCCGCCTATCCACGAAGAGCATGTAGTCGGCAAAGCCAGTGGTGAGAGGGAACTCCCCCACGGCGACGCCACGGGCCGCGCCCAGGTTGATCTCATCGCGGCTCTGGACGGTCCAGCCGGCGGCTTGGAGTTGGTCGTCAATCTGTTGTCGGGCTTTCTCCTCGGGCTTCATCGTGCTCTTCCTTCTATGCTAGCCCAGTAATGCAGATTATAGTCGTTTATCGGAGGGAGACAAACCATACATCGCGCGCCTCCTGCGGCCACCAGTGGCCCACATCCTGAATGACCGGATGACCATTGTCACGTCGCGCGCGTTGCCTGTCTCCGTACCTTATGGTATACTATCAGCGAATATCTTCCAATGTGGTTGGTTGCCTCAGGTATCTGTGAGGGAAGGAGGTGTGTAGCGATGGTAACGACGATGACTTTGCGTGTGGAACCATCCACCGATAGAACATTGCGTATTTTCCTGCCCCCCGACGTGCCACAAGGCCCATTGGAGGTGGTCGTGGTAATCGCTCCCCTTCAACCTGCTACCCCTATGTCTAACCTGGCTGGGCGGTGGCAATCTTACTTTCCGCCCGACTTTGACATTGATAGCGCCCTGCAGGAAATCCGTCATGAATGGGAAGAAGAAAGGTAAAGGCTCCTTTCGACTTTGCCACCGAACTGGCGCTGTTTGAACAGCCCCCTTTTCGCATTGAACCTATCACGTCAGCGGACTTGCGCCTACTTGACCGTTTGAGTGCCATCCCCGAGCTGCACGACCGGCTGATTGCAGCCACGGCCTTGCGCATCAACGCACCCATCCTCACCCGTGATCCTCTTATCAGCGCCTGCGCCGACGTGACTTGCGTTTGGTAAAAGGACTCTCTCGCTTCTCATCTCTGCGACAGGTCACGATCCAGACCCTTTGAGTTTTCCGAAACCCAAAGGGTCTGGCGGTGACCCAGGTTTTGGCAGTGCGGCGCAGGTGGCCGCCGGGTATCAGGGTGCTGTAGGCAGGTGTAGGCTTGCGGACAACTGCCCCATCGCCGGGGCAGGCGTCCGGCCCGCCCGCCAGCAGCGCGCACTCAATGGTGGATTCAAAGTCCTTTTCGGAGATGTCGGGCATAGGGCCTCTTGCGCAGTATAGCACTCTTGCGTTCTCACACCAAGTATGCTACAATGAAATCACTATGGACAGACCAATCGCTGTGAACGAAGAACTCCTTCAGACGATCACGACCAGAATAACGGAGGCGATTCGTCCGCAAAAGATCATCCTTTTTGGTTCCTGGGCGCGGGGCGAGCGCGACCCCCACAGCGACATTGATCTCCTGATCATCCAGGAATCTAGCCTACCCCGTCCCCAACGGTATGCGCAGGTGCGCCGGCTCTTCTGGGGCATGGGTCTCCCGATGGATATCCTGGTCTATACGCCGGAGGAGTTCGCCCGCTATCAATCGGTCCCCGGCAGTTTCACCCACACGGTAGCCCGCGAGGGAAAGGTGTTGTATGCGCGACCCGGTACGTGAACTGGCCCAAGAGTGGCTGGTGCGGGCCGAACATGACCTACGCGCAGCCAGGTACCTGCTCACGATGCCCGATCCGCCACCGGAGAGCGTTGGCTTCCACGCGCAGCAGTGCGCGGAGAAGGCTCTCAAAGGCTACCTGACGCTGCACCAGATTGCCTTCGGACGCCGTCACGATCTCAACTACTTGATTGACCTATGCGTGCCACTGGACGGCGACTTTGAGCAGTTCCGCGCCCAAGCAGACGAACTGACTCCCTACGCCGTCGAGTTTCGCTATCCTGATGCGCTGCCGGTGATGCCGTTGGAACCGGCACGGGCGGCGGTGGGCACGGCGGCCCGCATCTATGATTTCGTAGTAACACGGCTGGAATAAGCCCTTTCCCTGCCAGACCAGGTATCATAACTCCGCTCCCTCTCCTTGCCTGCTCTTCCACAGAATCAGCAGTTCGCAGATTCCCTGTCCCCTGTTCATGGTTCTGTTATTGGCAAACTGATCGTGGCAACCACCGGCAAATGGTCAGAAGCGGTGGTTTGAACGATCTCAAGATCCTCAAAGCCCAGATCAGGACTGGCCCAGATGTAATCAATCTGGCGGCTGGGGTTGTCTGCTGGGGATGTGAAAATGGGCGGTGTCCCGATCTCGGCGGCAACGTTGATCAGCCCGGCACCGGACAGGGTCTGCATGGCGTCGGAATCGGGAGTCGCGTTCATGTCACCCACGATGACGGCGGAGGAAACACCGTCCCAGGCGCTGACCAATGCAGACGCCTGCAATTCCCGTATCTCATAGTCCTTGCCACGGTGGGTAAAATGGGTGTCAATCAAGGTCAGGGTT
>JAUWNP010000278.1 GCA_030612585.1 Anaerolineae bacterium | reverse complement strand
GCCGCCGGCATCGCCCACGACTTCAATAACATCATGGCCACCATCGTCCTGTATGCCCAGATGTTATCGCAGACGGAGGACCTGACCCCCCGGGGCCACGAGCGATTGGCCACGGTCAACCAGCAGGCGATGCACGCGACCAATCTGACCCAGCAGATCCTGGACTTCAGCCGGCGCGCGATGCTCGAACGGCGACCCCTGAACTTGTTACCGCTCTTGAAAGAGCAGATCAAACTGCTGGAGCGCACCCTGCCGGAGAACATCAAGATCGCCCTGGCCTACGGGCCGGATGAGTACACGGTCAACGCCGACCCGACACGGGTGCAGCAGGCGGTGATGAACCTGGCACTCAACGCGCGGGACGCTATGCCGGAGGGAGGAGACTTGCGTTTCGGGTTGGAGCGGATACAGGTTCAGCCCGGCGAGTCGCCGCCCCTGCCGGAGATGAAGGCGGGCGAATGGGTGCAGGTGACGGTTGCGGACACCGGGACCGGCATCCCGCCCGATATACTGCTGCACGTCTTCGATCCCTTCTTCACCACCAAAGAGCCCGGAAAAGGCAGCGGGCTGGGGCTGGCCCAGGTGCACGGCATCGTGAAGCAGCACGAGGGTGAGATTGACGTGCAGAGTCCTTCGACGGAGTTTATCCCGAGCGAGGCCGAGGGGCTCAGGACAGGCCAGGTAGGCCAGGGGACGACCTTCACCATCTATCTGCCGGCCCTGCCGGTGCATCCAGCGGAAGCGCCAACCCTGGAAATGGAGGCTCTTGCTAAAGGGAAGGGAGAGACCATCCTGGTGGTGGAAGACAACGCGCCCACGCGGCAGGCGCTGGTGGATAGCCTGGAACTGCTGAACTACCGGACGCTGGAGGCGGCGGACGGCCAGGAGGCACTGGAGGCCCTGGAGAGGCAGAATTCGGAAGTCTCGAGTCCTGAAGTCGCGTTGGTGCTGAGCGACGTGGTGATGCCGGGGATGGGCGGTGTCGCGTTGTTCCACGCCTTGAGGCAGAGGAATCTGGCGGTGAAGGTTGTGCTGCTGACCGGCCATCCGTTGGAGGAGGAGATGGAGAGGCTGCGAACGCAGGGGCTGAGCGATTGGCTGCCCAAGCCCCCGAGCCTGGAGCAACTGGCTGAAGTGGTGGCGCGGGCCCTGAAGTCCTGACCCTGGCAGGGAGTAAAGGGGATGGTAAACCCCAATGAGGGGTATCAGTCTGGTGGCGGAGGTAGTGCGTGCGAGACACACACGATGGCAGTCACACTGTGGCGGTAGGTGCTATCGGCGTCGGAAAAGCGACACGACGATGCCCGGGCCATTCAGCGGCCCGGGCATTTCTTTGCCTGTGGCTGCTACCTACAACACGCTTACCGGGTCCACGTCCACGCGCCAGCCGGGACTACCTGGGCAGACGGCGCAGACGACGTTGAACGGCTGTGATGACATCGTCGAAGAGAGGGAGTTCACTGAGTACCACATCGGCCAGAGCCGATTCCCACAGCGGCTCAATCTGGGCTGCGCGCTCCTCCAGTCGCTTGAAGAAGCGGGCCCGCCGCCACTTGCCAGCGACGAGAGCGAACTTGGTCGGCAGAAGCAGGCTGGTCTGTTCCAAGTTGCAGTTCAAGGCAGGATTGTCGAGGATGAAGAACAGATCGTATAGGTCACCGGGCTTGGTTCGTTGATACAGGGCCCTTACCTTCTCGGCCACAATCTCCTCGATCTGCATCACCCGCACGTCAAACGGTTCGCAGAATGGGCTGACAAAAGGCACTACGCGGGGTGGCAGGACGACCGATTCGCGATAACTGATCTCGACGTCGAAGTGGCTTTCCACTGCCCTGGGGCCGACGTAGGTCACAGGTGTCAGGGTGAGAGAGTGTCGAGTCGGGCCGATGGTCTGAGGCATACGTAAGCGGAAGGCGCGGATGGCTTCGATGACGTCACATAACAGTTCGGGATTGAGGCGGCGCTCGGCAGTGAAGTCCATATCCACCGACATACGGTGGCTGCCGTAGATGTGGCGCAAGGCCAGGCCACCTTTGAGCACCAGTTGGTCGCCCAATTCTGGCGTGCCTGCAATCCGGCGCAAGACGATGGTCAGGACATAGTCGCGCTCCAGGTAATCCACCGGTACGCCGCGCTTGGCGGCCAGTTGCACCAGTCGGGCGTAACTGAGCCTCACCAGGTCTCGCGCCACGAAAGTAAGTCCCTCTGGGTTACGTTGACGTACAGCCGCCAGCGCTTATCGAAGGAAGCAGGCTGTTTGGGAAGCAGACGCGAGAGGTACACCTGGGGTGTGCGCCCCAGATGGGATTGCAGCCGCTCAGCGTCCGGCAAGCCAATCGTCTCCATCAGATATCCCAGGCGGCGACAAAGAGGGGCGCTGTCCATCTGCACCGCGTAGTCGGTCAAGCGGGTCGTATCTATGCGCTCCGCAGCGCGGGCGAGAGCCTTCGCGATTTCGACGATGCCACCGCCATATCGTTCCTGATAGAGCGAATCCAGGAGTGCCTTTTCCAGTTCGGCCAGCCAGACCGGGTGGTCGCGGATCATCTCTCTGCGCCGGCCGAAGAAACGTCTGGGAGACAGCCGCACTATGCGGTAGCGCCAACGCTTGAATCTGTGCTCTGCGCTGCGTCCCTTCGATTGGGCGACGTAGACCACACGGGGCCGTTGCTCAGTCAGGGCATAATGGACCAGCGCGCTCCAGAAAGAGACGTAGTAATCGTGGGTGGCGATGGCAGCGGCGATGAGGAAGGGATGCTCTTCCCAACCCATCACTCCGGCACGGGGCACGACCAGGTAGCGCCCGCGCCGGATGGGCTCCAGCCACCGTTTAGCAGTCAAGCGCTCGATGGCGTGCCGCCATGCAGCGGCATCCAGGTTGGGGAAGAGATACCTGTGCTGCTCTACATTCAGGATGGCGATCTCTTCCAGATCGAGGGTGGAAAGGATACGCCCTTCGATGCTGCCCAAACTGGGTCGCACTGTATGCATTTCTGATGCGCGATAATCCTGTGTCACAGGATTATCATACATCAAAAATGCAGCACTGTCAACTCGACGATGCTACAGTACGCTCACTGGATCCACGTCCACGCGCCAGCCAGGGGGAATTCGGATGGCGCGGAGGAATTCGGCAGGGTCGTGGTGGCGCAGGATGATCTGCCAGCGGTAGCGACCGCGCAAGCGGGCGAAGAAGGGGGGCGCAGGGCCGATCAGGTCAGTCGCGGGGAGGCCACGCCGGGCCAACGTTTCGCGCAGAATCTCGACCAACGCTTCGGCCTCGGCCCGGGCGCGGGATGGGCTGGTATTCTCGTAGACCAGTTTCGCCAGGCGGCGGTAGGGCGGGTAGCCCTGTTCCCGACGGAAGGCCAATTCGCGAGCGGCGAACCCGGCGTAATTGTGGGCGGCCGCGGCGACGACGGCGTAGTGGTCGGGGTTGTACGTCTGGAGGATGACTCGCCCGCCAAGAAGCCCCCGCCCGGCTCGCCCGGCCACCTGGGTCAGCAACTGGAACGTGCGCTCACCGGAACGGAAGTCGGGCAGGTTGAGCGCGGTGTCGGCCGAGATGATACCGACGACGGTCACCAGCGGCAGATCGAGCCCCTTGGCGATCATCTGCGTGCCAATGAGGACGTCGGCTGCCCCGTCCACGAAACGCTGCAGGATGTTGGTGTGGGCGGCGTGGGAGCGGGCGGTGTCACGGTCCCAGCGCAGGAGGCGGGCGTCGGGCCAGCGCTCCAGCACGGCTGTCTCCACCCGCTCGGTGCCCAGGCCAAAGTAGCGGATGCGCTTGCTTCCGCATTGGGGGCAATGGTCGGGCTGGGGCTCGCGGTAGTTGCAGTGGTGACAAATCAGGCGAGCACGGGGGCCGTGATAGGTCAGCGGGGTGTCACACTGGGGACACTTCACGACGCAGCCGCAGTCGCGGCAGAGGATGAAGGTAGCGGTCCCTCGCCGGTTGAGGAATAGGATGACCTGCTCGCCCTGGCCCAAAGCCCCGGCCATCGCCTGCTGGAGAGCGCGACTGAAGATGGAGCGGTTGCCGGCGCGCAGTTCAGCCCGCAGGTCCACGATCTGCACCGGAGGCAGGGGCATGTAACATGCCTCGGCGGGGCCATCGCGCAGGGCGTGGTAACGGATGCGGGGGATGTGATGGCGAGCCTGGAGGTCGCGCAGACGGCGGGTGTGCCCCATGATGCGGCGGGGCATCTCCAGTAGCGTGAACTCTCCCCGCCGCGCACGATGGTAGGATTCCAGGCTGGGGGTGGCGGAGCCGAGGATGACCGTCGCGCCAGTCAGACGGGCTAATTCGATTGCCACATCGCGGGTGTGGTAGCGGGGGCGTGGGGCGTCTTGTTTGTAACTGTCGTCGTGTTCCTCGTCCAGGATGATCAGCCCCAGCGGTGAGAGCGGTGCAAAGAGGGCCGATCGCGGGCCGATGACGATGTCCATCAGGCCAGCACGGGCACGACGCCAGGTGTCGTACCGTTCGCCTGCGGTGAGCGCGCTGTGCAGGACAGCGACGCGACTGGGGAAGCGTGCCGCGAAGCGGGCCACTGTCTGGGGAGTGAGGGAGATTTCGGGGACGAGGATGGTGGCACGGCGGCCTTGCGCCAGCACCTCGGCGACGGCTCGCAGGTAGATTTCGGTTTTGCCGGAGCCGGTTACGCCGTGGAGTAGATAGGTGGATGAGGAATGAGTAGATGAGGAATGAGTAGATGAAGGGCCTTGTCCCCCATCATCTACTCGTCTACTCGCTCCTCGTCTACTCAAATCTTCACAAATG
>JAUWNP010000194.1 GCA_030612585.1 Anaerolineae bacterium | reverse complement strand
CGAGAAGCCCGTCAATTACTTCCTCAGCCTCAGCCATCAACTCTGCCTTCAATTGGTCACGGGTGCGTTTCATCTTTGCCCTCCAGGTATCAAGTTGGGCCTATTATGCCATAATTCGCCCCAAAACTGAAATGCACCCTTGCCGACAAGCGCTCGCCCCGTCACATAGCCCTCCATCCCTCCGACCCAGACGGGTGATCCTGGCCCATTCCTCAAGGCTGAGCGTCTGTGCGCGCCGTCGGGGGTCCACGCTAACTTTCCTCAATTTGGCTGCCACCTCGTCAGGCGACTGCCTGAGACCGGCGGCCAGACTATTGCGCAGTTGTTTGCGCCTCTGGGCGAAGCCAGCCCGCGCGACGCGGAAGAAAGCGACTGTATCCTCTGCGGGCACGGGTGGCGTGGCGTGGAGGTCTATTCCCACCACTGCCGATTCCACCTCTGGCGAGGGGTAGAAACTACCCGGTTTGATGCGAAAGAGCAGTTGCGGCCGCCCGTAGAACTGCACGCTCACCGCTAGCAGGCTCATCTGCCCCGGTTTCGCGACGATGCGCTTCGCTACCTCCCGTTGCACCGTGATTACCATGCGCTGTGGTTTGAGGCTGGCCTCTAGTAGATGACGCAGCACGGCTGAGGTGATGTAGTAGGGTAGGTTGGCTACGACTTTGTACTGGATACTGGATACTGGATGCTGGATGTTGGCGGCGCTGATCAAGGCGGCGGGGTCGAGTGTCAGGATATCTCCCTGAATCAGTGTGATGTTGTCGAAGTCGGCTAACACGCTCTGCAGCACGGGCAGCAGCCGCTGATCGAGTTCGACGGCGACCACGTGCCCAGCATGTCGGGCCAGCCGTTCGGTCAGTGTTCCCAGTCCTGCCCCGACCTCCAGGACGACGTCATCAGGGGTCAATTTAGCAGCCGCAACGATCTTTTCAAGTGTGGCTTGATTTACGAGGAAGTTCTGGCCCAGCCCTTTGCTCGGCCGGAGGTCCCATTGCTCCAGCAGCCTGCGCACGTCCATCGGCTGGCTCTATGGCCCGAGACTGTAGTTGATCCAGGCGGGCACGGGAGTCAGCAGGTAGACGTCCACCCAGCGGTACCAGAGCACCAGATTATCGTCGTCGTATCCCAGGTCAATGCGTTGCCCCTTGATCGCACCGCCGGTGTCACCGGCGATGCCGACGCCGTAGTTGGGCACGTAAACCTCGCTGCGCAGGTTGATCACTCGCGGGTCCACGGCGACGATGCCATGCCGCATTTTCATCCCTGTGGCCGTGTGTCCGTACCAACTACTCGTCTTGGGCGTGCCGGCCGTGGAGGCGGAGTAGGAGGTGGCTAACATGTGGAGCACCCGCCAATACTCTACTGGACCGGACGGGGTGTCAAGGGTACGAACGACGATCTTCGTTCCATACCCCATAATTTTTGTTGTAGGCGGGACAGCGACGTACTCGTCCTCGACCGCCCGTGCGACTTCGTGACCGTCCTCGTAGCGGATGCGGATGCGCCGTTCAAAGATACCACGTGCCCCTTCTTGTAGCACTCGCTGGTGATCAATCTCCAGGTCGGGGTCAGGCTGCCACACTGACTCGAATGGGACGGGCTCTTGCTCGATCAGAAAGCGCTCGCTGACGCGTATCACCCGGATCGTGGTATCTTTTCCCAGGGAGGCGTCGAGTGCAGGAATGGTATAGTCCTGGCCAGTGAGGACGACGCCCAGGTCGGCCAGTACCTCGCCCACGCGCTCCCGATGAGTGCGGGTGCGGAATGTCCGTCCGTCCACCTGTATTGCCACCGGTATGGAACGGTCAACGTAGACGTGCCGCCCAGCCGACATACGCTCGCCCAGCCCCGGCTGGACGTTGTCGGCCAGGTAGAGCGTCAGGCCGGCCTGGCGCAATGCCTCCCCGACGGTAGGAGCGGTGGTGTAGAGCGTCGTTGCCCGGCCATCCTCGTGCAGTGTGAAGGGGATGGCGCGGCGTACCGTGAGGCGGGCGGGTTCGGGATTGGCCGCTAGAAGTTCTCCTTCGCTCTCCACCTCGTCGTGTGGCCCCAGCGACACTCTCGCTTCCTCCAACACAGCCTCGACCGATGTGGCATGGGTGCGGAGCGTGGTATTTTGTCCGTCGGCGCTGACGTGTACGGGACGGGCCCGCTGTACCTTTACGATCAATCCTGGCTCAAGAGCCGTATTCAATGCAGGGGTAATGATATCCTCAGGCTCAAGCGTGAGGCCCGCGTCCATCAGCAACGCGGCGACGGTGTCCTGGTGAGTGTGCAGTTGTTGCATGTGACCTTCCACCACCAGTGTGACCGGCGTCAGCGTCATCTGGTAGCCGGCCGCCAGTGTGCCGGCGATGAATACCAGTGCCACGAGGGCCATGAAGCCCTGGCCCTGCGGCAGGTATGCGTGTTTGAGCGGGTCGGTTGCGGTTGTCTCCATACGTTATCGTTTGCAGGGGAGGCGGCGGGACTACCGCCGCCTCATTGCCGAATCGAGTGGTCGTGCACCCCCCGTCGAATCGTTCCGCCCGGCTTACCGGAATCAACCGGCTCCGACCAGGCACCCCTGCGGCGCCCAGGAGGGGCTCCTTACCGCTGCTTCCTCCCGGACCTGACGGGATTCGGAGGCTCCTGCCGCGCAGGACCCAGTCTTCGACACCGCCTGACATCGGCAGTATCAAGTGGCCCGACCCTCGGGGGGGAGTTTGACCTCGCTATGGCGGATTGCGAGTACAGGGCACCGCCAGCTCCCCGTCTAGCACGACCAGTGTCATGCTACCGCAGGGAGGGCAAAATGTCAAATTAGCAGTTAGCCGTCAGCAGTTAACGATTCCCGGCCTCCGGCTGACACTTCCGGCTAACTACTGGCGGCTTTTGCTAGACGCGGTTGTGTGATAAAATGAGCACGGGAGGCTGTTGATGCCCATTCATGTTTTGTCAGAAGAGGTCGCCTCGCAGATCGCCGCTGGCGAGGTCGTGGAGCGCCCTTCATCTGTAGTCAAGGAACTGGTCGAGAACGCGATAGACGCTGGCGCGCGTGACGTGCGGGTGGAGGCGCGTGCTGGCGGCAAAAGGTTCATCCGCGTCACCGACGACGGCTGCGGGGTGCCGGCCGCCGAGGTGGAGTTGGCCTTTCATCGTCACTCGACCAGCAAACTGTCCACGGCGGACGACCTGGCCCGCATCACCACGCTGGGCTTTCGGGGTGAGGCGCTGACCTCCATCGCCGCCATCAGCCGGGTGACCTTCGTGACACGGGCGACCGATGAGCCGGTGGGAACACTGCTGCGGCTGGAAGGAGGCCGGGTGGTCACCCGCCAGGAGAGCGGGCGATCTCCAGGGACGGCGATGACGGTGGAGGACTTGTTCTTCAACGTCCCGGCCCGCCGCAAGTTCCTGCGCTCCGAACGGACCGAGCGGAGGCACATTGACGGCTGGCTCACCCGTTACGCAATGGCCTATCCGGCGCTGCGCTTCACGCTGGCCCACGATGACCGGGTCGTTTTCCAGTCGCCCGGCAACGACCGCTTGCGTGATGTACTGGTCGCGGTCTATGGGCTGGAGGTCGGCGCCGCCGTTCTCGAGATTATCCCCGACGACCAGCATCCAGCATCGAGCATCCATGTTGCAGGCTTCGTCAGTCCGCCATCGCTGCACCGAGCCAATCGAGGTTACATCACGCTCTTCATCAACGGGCGCTGGGTGCGGGACGTGCGCCTGACCTACGCGATCACCCAGGCTTACCACACGCTTCTTCCCACCGGGCGCTATCCGCTGGCGGTGGTGATGGTGCGCCTCCCGCCGGAGGAGGTGGACGTGAACGTGCACCCCGCCAAAGCGGAGGTGCGCTTCCGCGATGGCGACGTGGTGTTCCGGGCAGTGCAGAGGGCTGTGCGACATACACTGATTGAGCGCTCCCCTGTGCCCATCGCCGCTCGCCCGCCAACTGCCTGGCCCGCGTCCCCTGCCCAATGGGAGGAGCGCCGCGAGCGACTGGCTGGCTTGAGGCCCCGACCGGCCGGTGAGCAGTTGCGCCTCAAAGGGGAACCGCTGGACGTGGCGGTGACTGGAACCACTCGCGCACCGGCGGCGGGGAAACTGCCGCCGTTACGGGTGGTGGGGCAAGTGGGCGTGACCTATATCGTGGCCGAAGGGCCGGAGGGGATGTACCTGATTGACCAGCACGCTGCCCACGAGCGGGTGTTGTTCGAACGGCTGCTGGCGGAGCGACAGAGGGCCGAGGTCGCGTCGCAGGCGCTGCTGGAACCACAGCCTGTGGAACTGGCACCCGAGGCAGCGAGCCTGCTGGAGGAACACCTGGAGGTACTGGGCGGCCTGGGCTTCCGGGTGGAGCCCTTTGGCGGAACGACGATGCTGGTGCGGGCGCTCCCGGCGATCGTGGCAGAGGCGGATCCGGTCCGCGTGCTGGAGGACGTGGCAGCGGCGTTAGAGGCGGGCGATGCACCGCTGGCGGGCACGGTCGAGGAGGCGGTGGCGCGCCACGTCTGCAAGCGGGCTGCGGTCAAGGCTGGGCAGGTGATGGCACGGGAGGAGATGGAGGAACTGATACGGGCACTGGAGCAATGCGCCAGTCCGCGTACCTGCCCTCACGGGCGGCCCACGATGATCCACCTGAGCGTGGAGCAACTGGCCCGCGAGTTCGGGCGGAGCAGCGGGTAAGGTGAGTACAGCCTGTCTAGCAACTCTTGCGCAAATTGCTCCAGCCTCTCAATAGTCTCTGGGTTGGCCAGAAAAATGTGCATTCCACCATCACACCGAGAATGTCCCTCGGTTTGCTCTTCAGTCAGATACGGTTGGGAGCAGGTGTTCTGATTTCCACCTACCATCAGATCTTTCCATCAGCAAAATTGCACCAATTTCACTTAATATTGCGACGTCTGACCCAACTTTGGGCGTAATGTAACCAATTTCGCTCAAGAACCGTGTTCTTATCGTCTCATCCGTCACTTCTAGCAGTTCGCTATACGTTTGTGTCGTCAGCCTCATAAGCCGCTCGTACCGCTCACGGTCATATGCACCTGAAGCGAAGTACAGGCCGTTTCGTGCAATTGTTTGAATCTCGTCTAACAGCGAAAAAATATCCATCCAAAAAGTGTCCAATCTAAGGGGTTCAGTACACTTTGCTGTTCTCCCTACGGGATGTAGACGGATGCATTGAAGCGAAACAGGTGAAGTGTCGTGCTTGCTGGATTGCCTTGCACCCACGACACGCTCCCATCAGCGCGCGTACGGAAAGAGTCATCCCGATTCCCCCACGCGATCCCTGCCGAAGACACTTCCTCTGGCCCTGCCAGGAAGTCCCCGCTCCCATTGATCACTCCAAGCCAATACACACTATCATTGGTCGTCGTCCAGCCGACCAAGTATCGGTCTGTCTGTAGATTGCTTCCCAAACGTGCGATGACGGGATCGCGTTCATATTCACCATTGGTGTTCGTCAGCCAAACATAACTGCTTTGGAAAGAGCCATCAATGGTCGCCAAGCCGATGCCTTTCCCTACATAACCGGATCTGTTCAATGCGTTAAAGACAAGTTTCCACGAGTTGTCACTCAGTGCGATCTGCCCCAATTGGGCCGACACCAGCCCCCCGCAGTTTCCATCGCATTGATAGACTACCTGGTTATCGTTGAGCAGGATGCCTTTGCTTGCATAGCAATCACTGGAACAGACGGGGACGAACTTGTCCAGCGTCGGGTGATAATTGATCAATTCAGCCATGGAATGTGAACAGCCCCAGTCCCATCCCCCCGATTGAATGGTGCCATCGCTACTCACATAGATCAACTGATCTCCCTCGTGTCCCTGGGGCCATCCTGTATCTCCATGGACTGCAAAGTACGCGGCGTACAAATCATTTCCATAGGCCAGCCGGCTATCACCTATCCCGGGATTGAAACTCGTCAGGCTGCCATCAATATTGGTCGTCCAAATCTCGCTTCCATTCGTATTACGTTTGGAAAGCCACATTATCTTGGAACCGGAGTCCCACAGAAGAACTGCAAACTTGCCATCGTCATGCGCTACCAGCCCCCGCACGGATAGAGCCGGGAAATCATAGGTTTGATCAAGACTCCCGCTATTGCCGATGACGCTGATATGCCCATTGCCGCTCGAATCAGTCCATCCTACCAATGTACGACCGTCGCTAAGTGGCTCATGATAAAGACGCGGAGACAGTGAACACCGACCCCACGTGCACCAGTTTCCACTCGTCGCGGCAAGTGGCTGCGGCAAGGTTAAGGTGATCTCAGTCACCAGACTCTTGAGATTGGCCACAGGCTTGGATACAATCGGCAAATAGGTAGTGAAAGAGGCGGTAAAGGACAAGGGTACGCTGGAATAGAGCACGACATGGCTGGATAGATCATCAGTGGCGAAACGGAGATCTACACTACCCTTAGGTGCTACTTGCGAATCCTGTGCACCATAGTTCACGGGAATGAGACTGGACCGTGAGCCGTCAGCGACGATCAAGATTTCAGGTCTCCCAGCGACGCGCTGGGGCATACCCCACAGCACGAGCGTGACCAAGGCCAGCAAACATGCCAATAGAAAAAGACGTGGCAAGCGCATGCGGCTGGAAAACACAGTAATTACGTACTTACGGAACGGTTGATTGACGATTGGCATCTTTATCTCCTTTCATGCTGACATTTCCACTTGTCGTCTGGCCTTATGTCTTGACTGGAACGCCTTGTTCGGTGTGATCTAATACCTTGACGATTAAATTCTTGCACAATAGACAAGGAGTTTGGAAAAGTTGAACCACGAAGGACACAAAGAGCACAAAGGTTGGGTCTGTGGTTTCTTAGTGTCCTTGGTGTCCTTTGTGGTAAGGACTATTTTGGCTCTGGCTCGTCCAGGTTAGGATGTTGACACGTGGAGTAGGAATCTCATGCTTCATCCGTAGGTATCTCAAATTGCTGACCGCGTTCAAGCGTGTACTGGATAAAGTCCAGCGTTTCGTTCAAATCGTCCAATTGCGTATTGTGTGACCACGCTAAGGCTCGTTCAATTAACGCTGCCCAGCGTTCGCCAAGTGCCTGCTGCGCCCACCGTGCAGCGACCGGTTTCGAGACGACTATTCCATATTGTAGTGTGCAGAGCGCCCGGCACATCGTGAGGATGGCGTAGGCTTGATACTCGCTGCTGTGCAACCGAGAGGGATCATGGAGCTGCGGCGACCACCACTCACGTAATATGCCCAGCACAGCCCGCCGTAAGTCGTTTGGTAGGACTGAGTCAATCAAGGTGTGTGGGGCTGGTCCCGCCACCACAATCCCCTGTGCTCGAATGATATGGCATTGAATAACCCAGTCGCTCCCGTGCTGGTCTACGCCAAAACTCCCGTCCACACGAAGCGCAGGGTGCTGTGCATGGGCCGGGTCGTAGCGACGGAGTGCTTGCTGCGGAATGTAGGAGCCTTCCAATTTCGTCGCCCACTTCAAGCCGCTGGCAGTAATGCGAGCATGCAGCGCTTCCAAAGCCGGAAGCATCTCGCCTGGAAGATCATCGGCGGTGACGACGACAAAATCAATATCGCTGCGTTGGGGGGCGAAATCACCGCTTGCGAGTGAGCCAGAAATATACAGACCGATAAAGTGATTCCCTAAAACGGTTTGCACGTCCGATAGTAATACGTGCAGCACAGCGTTGACGTCGGGGTAGGGCGTAGGATGAGTAAGGTGGGCTGACATTGAGTACCATCCTTGAAAAAGCCCGGCGCCGAAGAACCAGGCCCAAGAGCAATTCGCGCCGCGCGCGGGGTCCGCTCCAGCGAGAGGTTAGGCGCTGTCTTTTATTGAGCTAGGTGAAGATCTCAAACGAGGCAAAAACCGTCCTGTTAGTTCTATGTATTCCTCATAATCTTCACCGAACTGCTCATGCATCATTCGTTCTTCTTCTTTTAGACGCGTCAAAATAACCAAGATCGTTGCTGCCAGCCACAATACCGCAATCATCCAGTTCCCGGATAGCAGGAACCAAGACAGGCCGATTGTCATAAATGCCGTGTACATTGGATGTCGCATCCAACGATATGGGCCGCTCATAACGAGTTCATGTCCTTGCCGGGTTTTCATGCCTCCGAAAAAATTTTTCCCCAACGCACGATGCGTACCCACTAGCAACGTAGTTCCGGACACACCCAGAGCAGCACCTAGCCAACGCACCCACACTGGTAAATCAAGAGTGGACCATAACATCCAGCGCGGATTGACAACGTGGGCAATTAAGGCTAAGTTGCTGAGAGTTAGAAGCAGACTCTCGAGGACAATAAGGGCGCGTTTGTCCTTGTCCTGCTCCAACCCTTGCTCCGCGGTTTTTGCAGCTTGGCGTTCGAAGTACTTCCTGCTACCTAAGACGATAATGAATAGTGCAGCAAGAATAACTCTGAAGATTAGATCATTATCCGGTAGTGGTTACATATTAACTGATGGGACACCACACTGTGTTGTAGTAGTGGAGATACATCTTCAGCACCGCTTCGTGATAAACGTCTGACTTGGAGAACGATAGCGTTTTCCGCACAAATCGAGCCAGTCTCTGCCGCA
>JAUWNP010000199.1 GCA_030612585.1 Anaerolineae bacterium | reverse complement strand
AGAGGCTGAGGACTTATCTGCGAGAAGAGATTGAACGGGCTATATAAGGAGTTTGCCGCAATAGAGGTTTGTGCCAATGAGTATTCAATTTAGGGAAATCCTGCAACTTGCAGCGCTGATCCTCAGCATCGTGAACGCTCTAATGTTGCTGCGGAACTACTTGCGAGATCGGGCCATTTTGGTAGTTAATCCGATTCATCCAGAAGTTTATCAATGGTGGTTTCGTCTTCCAGAGGGTGAATCTGAAGGAATGCCCACGCGGAGGTATGGATTTCTGCTGTATGTGGGCGTAGGCAATCGTGGTCTGCGAAAAGCTGCCTTAAAATCTTGGCGACTGTTCATAAGAACCCATGCAAGAAGGTCGAAGCAAGAATTGAAAGCAGTCTCGATTCCTGAGCCAGCTTTCGAGACAGAGGGTTTCACCAAAGTGTTTCCAGTGCTTGGGCAAGCGGGCTTAGCATTCAAAGGAGAAACCGTGGTCGATGCTGGTTGTAGCATCGCTGGCTGGGTCTACTACATAGCAGAGTATTACGGTGACGAGAGGTGGAATCCCATCATCAGGGATGGCAAGGTCAAAGGTACTTTTGTTGTACGCGATATCTTTGACGGAAAGGCCAAAACTGAAATCACATTTTCTGAACAAGATCTTGGGTTTATCAAGAGGATGATCCCTCGGGTTGAAACAATCGGTCAATGAGTGACTGCGGCAAACACCTCCTGCCGACCATGCCGCACTATGTTCCCAAGGCGTAGTGCTTAACCCGATGGCTAATCTGCCCTGGTAAGGAGCTCTATCAGCGGCAGATCGAGGCCGCCGACCGGCAGATTGACACGCTGGTGTATGAGTTGTATGGGTTGTCTCCAGAGGAAATCGATGTTGTCCAAGGTGGAAAAGTGGCAAAGACAGCGTCGCTTGCATTTGCTATACTGAACCAGGAGGGTAAGCACATGAGTACCGACCCAGATATGCCGCCGCTTTCGTTGTCTATTTGGCCCTACGATACTTGGAAGGCACCAGATTCGATACCAACAAGAGAATTTCGCAGATTGCGTTGTTTCGTCTTGTGTCGTTTTGACCGCGCGGGCACCATCTTACCGATGATTCGAAGCGCGGCGTCAATTGTTCAAAATGTCATTAACCATAAGATACAGGTCTATTATGCCGGGGACATTGTAGGTTCGAGCGCAATCCATCCTGATATTTGGACCCACATTCTGCAAGCCGACATCATAGTGGCAGATATAACCGGATACAACCCCAACGTCATGTATGAGCTCGGTGTAGCCGCCGCTTGGCGTCTACACTCCTCCGTCATAATCGTGCGCGACAAGTGCGATGGATATGCTCTTGCCTTTGACCTTCAACCCGCGCGACAGATAGTGTATGAATCATCATCGGTTGACTGGATGGACGAACTCGTGAAACAACTCGTGCAAAACATGTTTACGTGTTTGGCTTCGGTGCCATTCCAACACGAACCCGATGTTAAGGTCCCAGCATCTTTTGAGGCCGATTTGACCGATGGTAGAGATACGGAGTACTTATGGTCTCCTGGTCCCGGACATAGGCGACTCATAGACGGCGGGCTTGAATTTGGTTCACCTCACTATTTCCCCTACTCGTGGCTGAGTCCGCCACAGCTGCGTCCGGCAAATGTGGAGGTACAAGCTGAGATGAGGTTCACTTTTAGAATGGATCCCTGTTGGATAGGAATCGCTCTCAGAAGCCAAGGGTACCTGGCGGGCAATAGCTATTTGGCTTGGTTGGGTGAAGATGGTGTAGTGCACCGCACTGAGCCGGCCCTTGATGCCCAAGACAAGGATGAATATGATGTGGGACGCCTGCTCGACTTCGACCCTGCAGATGTTTCATTTATTCCTTTCCGTGTCTCAATTGATGACCAATACTGGAGAATCTCCGTGCAAGACATGGGTTTCAGTATCTCTGTTTCGGATTTGCCCCATGTCTTGCCTCACGGTCGAATAATGTTTCAGTCTTACAAGTGTCGAACTGCCATCAGGAATGTCAAAGTCAAAGCTCTCTAATCCGATAAAATGATCGCGCTGGTGGAGCGGATGCTGGCGCTGCAGCGCAAACTGGCCGCCGCCACCATCCCCGCCGACAAGGAACTCTACCAGCGACAGATCGAGGCCACCGACCGGCAGATTGATGCGTTGGTGTATGAGTTGTATGGGTTGTCGGGGGAGGAGATAACGATTGTGGAGGGACGTTTGGATCACGAATGACGCGAAAGGAAGCGAAAGACACGAAAGTGAGTTTCGCGGTTTTCGTGCTCTTTCGTGAACTTCGTGTTTCAGAGGCCCCGCGACAAGGAACTCTACCGGCGGCAGATCGAGGCCCCGGACCGGCAGATTGATGCGCTGGTGTACGAGTTGTATGGGTTGTCGGAGGAGGAGATTGGCGTAGTGGAGGGCGTTTGAACCACGAATGACGCGAAAGGAGGCGAAAGACACGAAAGGGGAGTTTCGCGGTTTTCGCGCCCTTTCGTGAACTTCGTGTTTCAGAATCTCCCGCCGACAAGGAGCTCTACCAGCGTCAAATCGAGGCCACCGACCGGCAGATAAACGCACTGGTGTACGAGTCGTATGGGTTGGGGGAGAAGGAAATCGAGATTGTGCCTATACTTTTGGCAAACCAGTTCGTCAGTGGACAGGTTCGCTGAAATGGCAGTGAGACACGAGCATCTGGAGCAGACCATTGTATCTCTTTTACTTTGACGAAAGTGGCAACGCTCGGATGAATGCCAAAAGTGTGGCGGCCTATCCCTGGTTTGCCCTCGGCGCAGTTGGCATTCATAATAGTCAGTGGGGGGCCATCAACTCAACCATGACCACTTTGAAAACGCGCTACTTTCCAGGAGTGCCAGTCAGTAGAATCGAAATCAAGTCTACAGCGCTCCGCTCATGGGGGACTCCCCGCGCCAAATGGCCCTGGACACTGCTGGATGCTAATCAGGCACGGTCTTTCGTGGAAGAATTCTACGCTCTCTACGCCGACTATGATTTACCGCTCTTCGCGGCTGGGTTGGACAAAGTGGCTCACCATCGAAGCGGCTCCGACCCAACACATCCTTACGAAGTCACCTTTGCGACTTTGCTTCAGAGCATCAATCGCTTTCTGACTGAGCGCAATGAGGTGGGGCTGTGTTTTCTGGATGAGTTCAAAGGGATGGAGCGGCAGGTGATCAGTTGGTACACGTGGCGACGTCGGAGAGGTGGAGAAACTGCCCGGACGGTGGCGCGGATCATTGAGCGCCCTGCCTTTGTCATCTCGCGAGATTCGCAGATGATCTCACTGGCCGACATTTTCACCTACAACGTGTATCGGCAATTTCGTGAGAACGATCCGACCTACCCCTACTTTGTGCGTCTTCGGCCACAATTGATTGAATTGATCAGACTGCCGGAAAACAAAGAGCCCCCAGAAACTACTGGGGACTCTAGATAAGACTGATGATAGGCGGACGCTTCAGCGCCCCTTACGGCGGCCCGCAGAGCCGCTCGCCCATCTATGGCTATTTTAACGTATGACGACGTAAATGTCAAGTCAGCAATCATCCCTTCTGGCAGATTGACGCGCTGGTGCATGAGTTCTACGGATTGACGGAGGGAGAGAGGTTATGATTCGTCAGTGTGACGACAGCGAGTCCGAAGTGATCTGGGAGATCATCAACGATGTTGCTCAGGCATACAAAAGGGTGATCCCTGCGGACCGTTGGAAAGAACCTTACATGTCCCAAGACGAACTTCGGCATGGGATGGGTCAGGGTATCGCATTCTGGGGATATGAAGAGGATGGCGAACTGATTGGCGTGATGGGCATCCAACACGTTCAAAATGTGACCCTCATCAGACACGCCTACGTTCGCGCGGCCAGGCAAAATCAAGGCATAGGGTGGAAACTGCTATCCCATCTTCGAAACCAGACGACTCGCCCGACCTTGATCGGCACCTGGCGGGATGCTGTCTGGGCAGTTCGCTTCTACCAGAAACATGGCTTTCGACTGGTCTCCCCGGAAGAGAAAGACCGGTTGCTGAGAAAATACTGGTCGGTCCCTGAACGTCAAATCGAAACCTCTGTGGTTCTGGCAGACCAGAAGTGGTTCGATGCTCATCAGCGGAGGGGTGTTTGAACCACGAATGACGCGAAAGGAGACGAAAGGCACGAAAGGGAGTTTCGCGGTTTTCGCGCCCTTTCGTGGGTTTCGTGTTCCAGAACCACCCCGCCGGTCAGGCAGCAGCAATCTCACAGGTGCTAATGGGAGGGATGATTGATGAAGGTTCTGACGTTGATCAGACACGCCAAATCTAGTTGGAAGGATCGAACTCTTCCAGATCGTCTTAGGCCGCTGAACAAACGTGGTAAGCGAGATGCCCCTATGATGGGGGAGCGTTTGGCCGAACGAGGGGTCGAGGTAGACCGGATGATCTCCAGCCCGGCAACACGGGCAAAAACGACAGCCGAGGCGATTGCTGAGGAGATAGAGTACCCATGGGAAGAGATCGTTGTGGACGAAAGATTATATAATGCGGAGGCGTTCGAACTACTCGAAGTTATTCAGGGCCTGGAAGACTATCTGCACCACGTGATGCTGTTTGGGCATAACCCTGGTCTAACAGGACTCGCCAACTATCTTTCGCCGTACCACATAAATAACGTGCCGACGTGCGGGGTCGTCGAGTTGAGGTATGACACTGCTACGTGGGCGTCTCTAGGTGAAGCCGAGCCAACGGAGGTCCATTTCGATTATCCCAGGAAGAGGGATACTTGAGGCTGTGCGGAACGGAGGAAGGGATTGGGGTCGTTGACCAGGGCACTACTTCGGGGGAGTGGTCACTCGTACTTCAGCGCAGCGACGGGGCTGAGGGCAGCCGCCCGCATCGCCGGGTACAGCCCGGAGACCACGCCCACCAGCGCGGAAAACACCACCGCGAAGATGGGCAGCCAGAGAGGGGTGTGAATCAAGGAGAGGTTCAGGTCCGCAGCGGATGCCCCACTCTGAACTGCCTGCGCCGCCAGGTAGGTGCCGGCGATCACGTCAATCAATGCTCCCAGGCCCACCCCCAGCAGAACCCCTCCGATCCCGCCTAGCAGCCCGATGCTGCCCGCCTCGGCCAGGAAGATGGACATCACGTCCCGGTTAGTCGCCCCTACCGCCTTCATCAGCCCGATCTCCCGCGTGCGTTCGTAGATCGCCATGGTCATCGTATTGGCGATGCCGAAGGCGGCCACGATCAGCGCGATGGCCCCGATGCCGCCGAAGACGCCCTGGATGACCAGGAAGACGGTGTTAACCTCCTGCAGCATACTACGCGCTGAGTAGGCGTAGAACCCCTGACTTACGATCTCCCGCTCCACGGCCGCTACGTGCTCGGAGGTAGCAACCTTTACCAGCGCCCCCCGGTTATACCCATCGCGGCCCGGGTTGAGGCGCTTGCCGGCGAACCAGCCATTCAACTCCACTACATCGTCCAGTGCCAGGTAGAGCGTGCGGTCGTCCTGCCCGCCCGATTCCTCCAACACGCCCGTAACCCGCAGGCGCACGACCCGTTCCACCGGCTGGCCGTCGTCTCCCGTGCGGCTGAGGACCAGTTGCAGCGCCTGTCCCTGCAGGTCGAAGGTCTCCTCCGCCGGGCGTTGTGACTGGGGATTGTAGAATCCCTCCGCCACCTGCCCACCCGCCAGCGCCTGCCAGCGTCCCAGCCGGTCCGTCCCGCTCGCCAAAGCAAAATCCAGCCGCCCTGCCTGTGTCGGGTCAATGCCTGTGATCTGCGCATTTCCCACCAGCCGGTTCAGCCGGAGCATTCCGTTTCCCATCAGCGGCTCCAGGGGCGTGACAGCCACCACGCCGGGGAGTTTGCGGAACTTGGTCAGCGCATTGTCGTTCAGCACCGCTTCCTCGCTAGCGCGGTCTAGTCTCCTCCCTGGGGAATAGACGTTGATCTGCGTCAGTTCGCCGATGGAACCCAAATCCTGAGTGACGCTGCGCTGGAGGCCGGCTGCCAGTGAGATCAGGACGACGACCGCCGCCGTGCCGATGACCACGCCGATGGCCGTCATCGCCACGCGGGCCTTCATCCGCCGCAGGTTACTGATTACCAGATGCAGTAAGTCTCTAAAACTCAATGTTGTATACCAATTGTCTAGCGAAGCCTCGCCTCAAACCGACAAGTATTAGGACGCAGATTCACGCAGATTTTCGCAGATGAAATAAAGAATCAGCGTGGATCTGCGTCCCGAATTCTGACTCGTTGGTCAAGCAGATGCACTTGTAGGGCGGTTTTGCTAACCGCCATAGGTCGGATAGCAAATCCGACCTACAGGCTGTTTAGATAGCAAATCCGACCTACTGTTTAGCTCCCCAGGCCCATCATCCCCCGCAGGAAGCGGAGCACCTTATCCCAGAAGCCCTCTTCCTGCTCCTGAGATTCCTCCGCGGTCCCCGGCGGAGCCTCCGGCGGCTCCTCCACCTCCACCGCCAGTGTCTGCGTCACCACCTGCGGCTGCTCGAAGTCGTCCAGATAGTGGACGGTGACCAACACCTCAGCCGTCCCGCCCTCCTGCGCCACCGCCATCGCTTCCAACGAGCCCGATGTGCCTCCGTCCAGCGGCCCCAGGTATAGAGAACCTGCGCTGATCTCCAACTGCGTGCTGGAGACCTCCAGCGTGCTGACGTTGACCAGCGTGCGCCCGATGTTGGTCACCTCGACCGGAAGTTCGAAGGGGACATCCACGAGGACCATCTCCACAGGACGGTAGAAGCCGATCTGGAGATGGGGGCGCCGGCGCACCAGCAGACTGATCAGTTGGCTATCGCTGTGGCGGGTGCCGCGGGCGTCGTCGAAGGCCAGCGCCACCGGCAGGCTGTAGGCCCCAGCGCCCGCCCCGCCATCCACGACCAACTGCTGCGTCACCTCGACCGTATCCCCGGCCACCAGGTGTGGCACGAACTTGACGTTGCTGGAGTGCAGGGGAGCAAAGGGGGCCATTCCGCTCCCTCCCTCGCCACCCAGGGTCAAGATCAATCGCTGTGCCTCCCCGCCGCCGACGTTGCTCACCTCCAGCGTCAGCGTGAAGGTGTCGCCAGGGGCCAGGGGGTCGGGCGTGATGCGGTAGTTGGCGACGATCAACTGTGGGCGATCCGCCAGCGCGGTGCTGACCTCTAACCCGACTCCCTGATGGGTGGAATAGGAGCCGCCGTCGTAGTCGGAGCACTCCAATGCGATCTCCAGGTTGAGGCGACCGGCCTGGGTCACCTCGCCCAGCACCAGCGGCAACGTCGCCGTCACCACCTGCTCGATGCCAATACGATCTACAGCGATCACGTTGCTCCCGCCTGCCGGTACGGCCAGGTCGGCAGAGGCCGCACCGACCATCACCTGGGTCGCCGTGCGGCTGCCCCGGTTGGCCAGGCGCAACGTCAGGCTGAAGACATCGCCCGGCCCCAGGACGGGAGGCTCGGTCTGCGCGGCCTCAATGACCAACTGCGGTTGCCCGTGTCCGACGCCGACGACTTCGATGGCGACGGTCTCTGGGTACTCGTAGTGGTTCCCCTCATAATCGTTGGCACTGAGGTTGACCTGCAGGTTGTAACTACCGGAGGCCAGACCGCTGGGGACGCGTAGCCGCTGAGTGACGACGGCGGTGTGGTTGATGTGCAGTTGCCACAACAGGTGCCCTGTCTCGCCCACCGGCAGGAAGGTGCCACCGGGGAAAGTGACCATCGTGTTCTCGCCAGCCCGGCTGCCGGTGTTGTAGACCTCGATGGTGATGAGGAACTCACGCCCCACCGCGACACGGCTGGGCTCGACGGAGTAGTTGCGGATGGTGAGATAGGGACGCCCGGGTGCCGGCGAGGGCTTCGGGGTGGGGATGGGCGTGGGGGCGGGCGGGGGTGTGGCGGCGACGATGGTCAGTGCCTCGGGCAGGGTCGTTGAGTCGCCCTCCTCGCTCACCTGCAGATCGTAGATACCGGCGGGGACGCCGGGCGGCACCACCGCCATCAGCGCAGTGCTGTTGACGTAGGTCGTCTCCAGCAGGCCGAAGCCGGCCAGGCGGGCAATGGTGGCGGTAGTAAAGCCGCTGCCGTAGATGCTCAACGTGCCGCCGGTCTGGCTGGCCAGCGTGTCGGGCTCGACGCCGGTCAGCGCCAGTTGAGGCAGCGGGCTCGCAGCAGCGCTGGTTGCCAGCGAAACCACCGCTACCACTCCGGTAACCAGGACGACGGCCAGAAGAACACTCTTGCGCATAATTCCCCCTACGTTCAGCCACACTTGGTCATTAGTCGTTGGTCATTAGTCATTGGTCATTAGTCATTGGTCATT
>JAUWNP010000284.1 GCA_030612585.1 Anaerolineae bacterium | reverse complement strand
AGAAGAGACAACCGGAACACCACCTTCTTGACGTTTACGGCGGGGCAAATCGAAACCCCTCTGGAGTGTCAAGACATCGCCAAGTTTGCAATCCTTCCAGTTGGAAGTCATCGCAGCGAACCCTCCAGCAGATTTGCTACGTTTTCAGATATCCTCTCACCCAACTCGTGCACCTCGGCGTTGAGCACCAGTGCGCCGGGCTGAAGCCCACCGCTAAAAGAGCAAAGCCCTACGGGCTGCTGTTCTAGCCCCCGAAGGGGGCTTCGCCCTTTCAGCCCGGAGCCTTCAGCTCCGGGCATCCGGGCCAGCCTCACCGTAGACCTCGCAGGATCTCGTTCGTCTCGTCCAGGTCGAACTCCTCCGGGTCGAACTCGCCGCCGATCCATTCAACATACATCTCGTGCTCGGAGTGGTCGGGGTTCCGGATGGCCTCCAGAAACCCCTCGTAGCCCCACACGCCGCCCACGTCCTCCGGCGGGCAGGCGCGCTTGCCCTTGATGCAGACCGGGTATTGCTGGCCCGGTTCCGGCTCCAGAACCTTCTCCACCAGGAGGTTGTGCAGCCAACTATCGCCAAAGTCGTATTCGTAGCGGAACTTGAACCCCTCGCCGGTGACGACCTGGTGCAGTTTCACATCTCGCTCGTCGTGCATCTCGGAGCCATAGTTCGGGTGGGGCTCGCCGAAATACGTCTGCCCCACGATGAACTGATGGAGATGGGAATTAGTCCAGCCCATTGCCACCTGGAGCATGTAGTGGAACTTTTCCAGGGTAATGTTGCTCGGGACCAGGACGCGCCGCCAGATGGGGGGCTTGCTTTCGTCCAGCGTGACTTTGATCTGGTAAATCCGTACTTTCGAAGGCATAGTCTTTCTCCTGCGGCCCTGGGGAGACCGCTCCTTGAGATATGGAAGTTGGTCAGGCGGTACCAATACCCTGATGGTGCGAGGTTTCCCCGGCTCCCTGGTGATGAATCCCCGCTTATCCAACTTGATCACCATCTGGTGAACGGTGGGAGGGCTTACGCCAAAGTAGCGCTGCATATCCGCCTCTGCTGGAGGGCGGCCGTTGATCAAGGTGTAGTTATAGATGAAGGCCAGGTACTGTCCTTGTTTCTCCGTATACTCGTAATCGGGCATCTTCCCCTACTCCAACTATTGCATGCTATCCAACAACTGCGACACGTTCTCCGCGATACGCGCTTCCAACTTGTGCGCCTCGACGTTGAGCAGTTCCAGCTCCTCGTTCAATTCCGTGAGTCGCCCGGCGAAGTCGAAGTCCGCGTCCTCCTCCCGCTCGGCCACGCCCACGTAGCGGCCGGGATTGAGGCTCCAGCCCTGGGCCTCGATCTCGTCCAGCGTCGCCACCTTGCAGAGCCCCGGCACATTCTGGTAGACGCCGTCGGGGAAGTGCTCCCGCAACAGGCCGGCGCTGCCCTGCGTCGTTTCAGGTTCCCGGCCCCGGTAGAGCCGCACGATGTTGGCCAGGAACTCGATCTGTGCTGGGGTGAACTCGCGGTGGGCGCGGTCCACCTGGGTGTACATGCGCCGCGCGTCAATAAAGAGCACCTGGTCAGACCTCTCCCCCCGCCCTCTCCTATCAGGAGAGGGGGCCGCCTTGGCCTTTCCTCGGTCGAGGAACCAGAGCGTACAGGGCAGCGTCACGGTGTAGAAGAAGTTGGAACCCACGGCGACCATCACGTCCAGCGCACCGGTCTGGATCAACTGCCTACGGATCTCCAGTTCCGAGCCTCGGGCGTCGGCGGCGGAGTTCGCCATCACAAAGCCAGCGCGGCCCGTCTCGTTCAGCGCACTGTAGAAGATCTGGATCCAGAGGTAATTGGCGTTGTCCACCCGGGGCAGGACGAAGGGGAAGCGGGGGTCGTCCTTGAGGCGATCCTTGTCCACCCGGTTGACGTTGAAGGGCGGGTTGGCCATCACGAAGTCGAAGCGGCCCCGGCTGCGGTGGATGTCCTCGTAGTAGGTGTTGCCCTGGCGGATGTCGCCGGCGAGGCCGTGGACCGCCAGGTTCATCTTGCACAGGCGCACCGTCTCGGCGACCCGCTCCTGGCCGTACAGGCTGATCTCCGCAGAAGGGTTCTGCTGGTGCCGCTGGACAAAGCGGGCGCTCTGCACAAACATACCGCCTGACCCACAGGCCGGATCCATGATCCGCCCGTGGTAGGGCTCAATGATCTCCACGATCAGCCGGACGATGGAGGTGGGGGTGAAGAACTCGCCGCCCCGCTGTCCCTCGCTCATAGCGAACTTGCCCAGAAAGTACTCGTAGATCTTGCCGAAGACATCACCCTCCAAGTCCATCTCAATAAGACAAAATGTCTTCAGCAAGGAGACCAGGGTGGCGTTACCCAACCGGTTGTAGGTCTTGGGGAGCACGTCCTTGAGGTCCGGGTTTTCTGCCTCAATACCCTTCATCGCGTCGTTGAGGCGAGAGCCGATATTCTCGCCCTCCGGGAGTTCGACCAACCGCTGGAAGCGGGCCTCGTCAGGCAGGTAGAGAACACCCCGGGCGTGGTAGTCATCCCTGGTGATGGGGCGCTGGCGACGCCGTCCGGCATGCACAGCCCGTTCTGCTTTGATCTCCTGCCCGGCGTGGGTGAACTTGTGGTCGGCGTAGCGTAGGAAGATCAGCCCCAGCACGGGGACAGAGTACTCAGACGGCTTGAGCCTGGAATTGGCACGCAGTTCGTCGGCGGCGTCCCAGAGGCGTTTTTCGGTCTCGGTATTGTTGGCTGGCATGTCTACAGTATACTTGACCTCGTGCGAAAGTCAAAGTCTTGGGGGAGCAGCAGACCTCGGAGGTTTGCACGGTGTTTTGCTTGACCAGATGCGCTGATTGGAGCGATTCTTGAGCCTGAAGATGGTTTTGCGGAAACCTCCGAGGTCTTTACTTGTGATACTCCCCCAATCTTTGTATGCGTCCATAGCAGGGCAGCGACCAAGACGCCTGGGATGATTTGACATTCCCCCATGACGTGATAGAATACACGCACATTTGAGATACTGTCCTTCTTGTGCGGACCGCGACGCCGAACCGTCTTTGATAAGTTGGCCTTATTTTATGAGGTAAGCAAAGATAAGACGATCCGATCCAGCATTTGTCCAACGTCAGGCGCGATTCCCGGACCCGGCATCGCCCGCACGTCTGTTAGGTGCAGGTGTGCCGGGTTTTTTGTCGGAGAAGCAGTATCGTAAGAGGAGTAATCTGAACTGATGAACATAGAAACCTTGACCGAACAAAAGCCTACTAACCTCGACTCAACCGGCGAAGGTTCGACCGAACAGGAGCCTACTAACCTCGACTCAACCGACGAAGGTTCCATCGAACAGATTCCGGCCGGCGAGGATATGAACGAATACCTGACGGAATACAAGCCACCCCGGCGCGGAGACATTCGCACCGGCGTTGTGATAGAAATCAACGAGCGCGGTTTGGTCGTGGACGTCGGCCTCAAGCGAGAGGGCTTCGTCTCCACTGAGGATCTGGAACGCCTGGACGAGGAAAAACGCTCCGAAATCCAGCTCGGGGCCACAGTCTCAGTGTTGGTGGTCCAACCCGAAAACAGGGAAGGGCATCCCATCTTATCCATCCACCAGGCCCACCTGCACCAGGACTGGCTCCTGGCTGAAGAAATGATGAAAAAGGGAGAACTCTACGAGGGCGAGGTCTCCGGCTACAACCGTGGTGGCCTCGTGGTTCAGTTTGGCAAGATTCGCGGCTTTATCCCCGCTTCGCAAGTCGTAGGACTGCCCAGGCGCTTGCCAGAGGAAGAGCGCCGGCAGCGTCTGGCAGACATAGTCGGGCAGCAGTTTGGTCTCAAGGTTATTGAAGTAGATCGCCGTCGTCGTCGTTTGATTTTCTCCCAACGGCGAGCACTGCGCGCATGGCAGGAACTGCAGCGCGAGCGGGTTATGGACCAACTGGTGGAAGGGGAGACATGTCATGGGAGAGTCACCGACATCACCAGTTTCGGTGCTTTCGTAGACCTGGGTGGGGCTGATGGCCTGATCCACGTTTCGGAACTCAGTTGGGGCCGGGTAGACAATCCCCACCAGGTGCTCAAGGTCGGCGACGAGGTGGATGTTTACGTGCTCAACCTGGACCGGGAACGGAAACGAATCGCGCTCAGCCTCAAGAAGCTCCAGCCAGATCCCTGGACCTTGGTGGACGACCACTATCGGACAGAGCAGTTAGTCGAGGGACGGGTCACCCGTGTGCTGGATTTCGGCGCTTTCGTCGAACTAGACCTCGGAGTTGAAGGGCTGCTCCACGCCAGCGAGATGATCGGCGCGCCAGAATTCCGCCCTTCGGATATCGTACACCCCGGTGAGACGCTGCTGGTGAAGATTATCCGCATAGACAGCCGGAGAAAACGAATCGCCCTGAGCGCCAGACAGGTACGGCAGGACGAGTGGGAGCGCTGGGTGGCGAAACAACAGGAAGCCCGCAAGGCTGAAGAGGCGGCGATCAGGGAAGAGGCCGAGGCAGCAGCAGAGGTAGAGGTAGGGATAGAGGTCAGCGAGGCGGGAGAGGAAGAAACAGCAGCGCCAGAAGCAGAGGCCGGCGAGGCGGGCGAGGAAGAAGCCATAGCACCAGAGGCGGAAGTCGGCGAAGCGGACGAGGAAGAA
>JAUWNP010000304.1 GCA_030612585.1 Anaerolineae bacterium | reverse complement strand
GTACCACTTTGCCATCGTAGATGCCGTGCACAACCTGCATAATCCTTACCTCCGTTGTCATGAACACAAGGAACTGGCGTTATTATACCACACTTCGCTGGGAGGTCTTTTTTACCTGCGCCATATCCTGAGCACCGGCACAGACATTCGACGAACGATAGCCCGGCGTTCGTGTTCGGCACTGTTACCAGGGTGCCCGCAGCGCAAAATGGACAAGTGCGCATGTTGCTAAGGGCCACGCCTCATTCCAGAAACATTTATTCGTTTCGTGTTACTACTACTCAGCCACCGTCATTCCGAGCGACCGAAAGGAGCGCAGCGACTGAAGGAAGTCGAGGAATCTGGCGCAACGCACTTTTGCTACAAATCTGCCTGTTCTACGGTGCAATCCACTGCGAGTACCACCGCGAGTACTCGTGGCGGGGCTCGTGGCAGGCTGCTGGACAAAATCGCTGAAATGGCAAGAGACAAGTGCATTGCACCTTACCCGCTTCACCACAAACCCCACACGTGCACAACCGGCTTGGCATCATCGGCAAAGCGTTCCAGGACGTACAGGAAACCCCGCTCCCGATCATAGGCCATTTCGCCGATGCGGCATTTTCGCTGGTCTCCTGTCCCACAATCCACCTCGGTCCCAACTGGCGGGTCCAGGAATAGGTGCTCGTCAATGTCCAGCGTGGCATACGGTTGAGGTTCATCAGGCTCCAGCGTGCCGTCCAGGACGGCGACGAAGTCGGCGGGGTCGTAGAATACCATCTGCGCATCAAACCTGGAACTCCACCATCCTTTGCTCTCCACTGTGTAGGTGTGGCCCCCACAGTCTAATAACCCCTCCGCGCAGTCCGTTCCGTCGGAGTTGTAGCAGCGTACTTCTCCCCCTTCCCCCGGCTCTGGGATAAAGGGGCAGGGCATACCGTCACCAGCAGGGCTGAAATACCCGTACCACCAGTAGCCTCCGCCTTTTGTCCCCACGAACACCACGGCCGTCTTTCCCCCGGCTATCACCCAGTCTCCACCTTCCCATTCGTCTGCGTCTTGATAGTTGTTTATCGTATGCTCACCTCCAGCATAAGAGTACGACAGCAAAGTATGGGTGGTAAGGAGAGCACCTGGGGCAGGCGGACTTCCATCAAGCCACGGCCCATACGCAAATATGTTCGGTCCCATCCCCGACCAGCCACCATCCCGGTATCTGCCTGTGGCGAGCCTCGCTCCACCCACGTACTCGTCAGCCCATTCCTGCGGGATCTCAAACACGTATCCGTTGACGCGGTACAACGACACGTCGCCGATCCACCACGCGCCTTGCGTGTCGGGCGTGGACAGATCGAGGTCACACCAGGCGTGTGAGGGCGTGTCTGAAGGCGTCCCCTCATCCTGGTTATGAGCACCCCAGGCCAGATGCAGTTTGGCCGACGTCTGTCCGGCTTGCGCGGGCAGGTATTGCATCCCCACCCGTGGCATCTCGGCCAGCCCGTCGAACAGGCCGCCCCGCACGTCATAGAACCCCTGAGTTGTCGCAGCGACGTTGAGTTGCCCCAGGTCACGAGATGTACCTGGCGCCGGTATGCCGATCTCAGAAACATAGTTCCAAACGTCGTGCCCGGTGCCAAAAAGGGACCCTGGATATCCGTCCCCACCGCCACCCGGGTCACCGTCGGGCCGATAGGTCAGAGCCTGACCGCCATACTCCCAACTCTCCTCATCAGGTGCGCCTGCCGCCCTGTCGGGCAGCCTGAACGCGCCCAGGTAGGTCAAATCGCCCGGTTGAATGAGCGAGCCACCTGATGAAGAAGCATAGTCTCTCAAGACGAGGGGCAGATAGATGTTATACTGTCCTTTGGCCCTGATGGTGATCGTATGGGGGTCCGTGTCGCTGCCGCCACAGTTCTCCGCCGTGACGGTGATGGCTTTTGTGCCCGTGGTCGCCCAGGTGTAACTGACGATAGCACCAGACCCAAGGTCCGGCGCTGGCGACCAGGTGTGGGTAATGGGCGGGGTAGCGTTGGATGGGGTGACGGCGGCAGCGAAGGCGTAGAGGGTGCTGGTGTAGCCGACGGTGGAGCCGGTGATGCTCACGTCACTGATGGGCTCGCAGGTGGTACCGCCGGACTTCCAGCGGTTGTAGTAGACGTTGAGCAAGGGGACAAACTCCTCGGTGGCTTTTTCATTGCCGGCGGCTGTGGGATGGCTGCCTCCTCCACTGCCGCCGCCGTAGTAGGAAAAGTTGTTGATCACGGTCTGGGTGTGCTGGACCGTGCCACTCCACCAGCGATGATGGTTACCGGTTTCCGAGTTCAGGTCGTTGGTGTTCACATCACCGCCGTTGCTGGTCAGGACATTATAAAAGTCAAAGACGGCCACGTTGTTGTGAGGATAGCCATAGTCGTCCAGCCAGTCGTTCACCAGCCAGTCGGCCACGGCACGGGCGTTGGCCGCGTGTGTCGCGTCGGTCTCACTTTCTATTTGCGGCGGCGAGACAATGAGGACGAAAAGACTGTCCGTCTGGGTGGCAAAGTATCCCAGAATGTCATTGTAGATTCCCTTGACGTTGGCCACCGTCATGTGCTCTGACCAGGCATCCCGGCCACGCAAGGGATTGTCGCCGCTGGTCGGCGGATCAGTGGGGGCACCGGAGATGTAGGAGTTAGGGTAGCAGGATTTGAACATGATAATCTCGTTCTCGCGGCCAGGGTCGGGGTCGGTAAGTCGGGTGTAGTAGGAATGAGTCGTGTATTCAGTATAGAGGGCGTTTGTATAGGTAATGTGGTTGGGGCCGACGAACCAGTTATACCAGTGGCCGCTGTCAGTATGATCGCCGATTTTTTCGTAACCGAGATCGGCATCGTCTGGCCCCCACTCATAGTTGGTGTCGCTGACGAAGTAGTTGTTGTTCATCAATTCGATGCCCAGTCCTCCATCGTCGTCGGCCAGCCAGTTTTCGCCGGAGGAGTGGTGGATGAAGATGAGTTTGACAGGATTGGTGGGGGAGATAGGATTGTCGGCCAGCACGGTGGAGGGGGCTTGGGGGAGTGGAGGGGGTGGCATGGCCGCCAGTGCGGCGGGGGGAATATGGAGGTGCGGGATCGTGGACAAGGTCAACAGCCAGACGCCGACGATGCTGATGGTCAGCGCTGCGGTCAGGTGAAGTAATCTCTTGGTGTTCATTGCTTATCTCCCTGATGGCTCCTTAGTACTGTCTCCTGGTTGGCTGACAAATCCTTTTTTGAACGCAGATTCACGCAGATTTTCGCAGATCGTATGCAGATAAGACCAGAGAATCAGCGTTCATCAGCGTCAATCTGCGTTCCATTTCTTGCTCTCAAGGTCAATTCGGAGTTTTGTCAGTCAACTCTGTTCCGGCCAATCCCGCCAGCCAGCCGCGCACGGTCTCTGCGTGGGGGCTTTGGATGGCCTCGTAGATGTGCAGGGCCTGTTCCCACAATTCGCGGGCGCGGAATGGGTCGTCCTGTTCCTTGGCCAGCATGCCCATATTTGCCAGACGGTTGCCTTCCCCACGCCGGTCCCCGATCTCCCGCGCTACCGCCAGCGCCTGCTCGTAGTGCTCGATCGCTCGCCCCACCTCCCCCAGGGCGCGGTAGGCATTGCCCAGGTTGCCCAAATGGTTGCCTTCCCCGCGCCGGTCCCCGATCTCCCGCGCTATCACAAGCGCCTGCTCGTAGTGCTCGATCGCTCGCACCACCTCCCCCAGGGCGCTGTAGGCATTGCCCAGGTTGCCCAGGTCAGTACCTTCCCCGTGCCGGTCCCCGATCTCCCGCGCTATCACAAGCGCCTGCTCGAAAGTTCCGATCGCTCGCCCCACCTCCCCCAGGGCGCTGTAGGCC
>JAUWNP010000045.1 GCA_030612585.1 Anaerolineae bacterium | reverse complement strand
TTGGTGAAGGAACTCTTGCCCGATCCGTAAAAGCCCGCCACCCACATGCCGACCTCGGTCACCTGGCCGGCCTGGACGCCCGCCTGGTACGTCTCCAGGAACTTGCGGAAGCAGGCTTCGACGTTTTCTGTCGCCTCGTATTCCTCGATCTCGGAGGCCAAGCGATCCTCGTCGTCGGCGTAATAGTCAATCACCTTTTCGATACGCCGGTCAATGGGACGGCGGGTCGAGAAGAGTTCGCGGATCGTCTTCATTTTCACTCCTGTCCTTACTCTTGTCCAACAAGCGTCGAACGATAGCCTGGGTCTTCGGGGTAAAACTCCAGGAAGTGCAAGCCGTACTGCCCGGCTCGACGGCCGGGGTAGAAAAAGACGGTCGGAATCTGCACTTTGTTGTTCAAGTAGTTCTCAATTACCCGCGAGCGAATGTAGGGATGTAGCAGCTCGACGTCAGTGATAAACAGAACCGCGTTTTCGCGAGGAGATGCAACTCGCTCCGCTATCCGTTTCACCAAAGCATTATCTGAACGAAGGAGCACATCGCGGACGGCTTCGTTGATGTCTTCGAGATCGTGTTCGGGTTCCAGTTCCAGCCAGGCCTCCCAGCGGCCGGAAGCGTCAATCAACTCCCACATGATCTCCGATAGCGACAGCGTCTCGACCTCGAGGCCGTTCTCGTTTCTCAAGCGCGCGATCCAGCCCGGCAGCAACTTGCGCACGGTCAGTATCTGGGACGGCGAGTACACAAAGTAGAAGATGGGGTCACTGTGCGCTGGGTTCAGCGCATCAGGGTCGTCCAGTCGCTGGCGCAACTTCTCAAAGTCCGCCTCCAGTTGCATCTCATCGGGTATAGGCATGGATCACCTCGTCCATCGTCGTGTGCAGCCACGTAATGCTCACGACCGATCCGGCGCGCTGCACGATCATCCCGGCGCGTTCGCCAAGCGCGTCCAGCCGGTCGAGGGCATGCTCTCGCGTCAGCCCGAACAAGCCCCAGTCTGGGTGCTCCGCCAGTGCGCCATCGGTCAGTCCGGCCAGGTGCAAATCGTAGGCCAGGTAGGCGATGGTAAAGTTAGTGGGGCGGACCTCCACAATCTCTCGGTAACCGCGGCGGTCTTCATACAAGAATCCAAAGTCACGGAGAGCGCCGATAACGCTGCGCGAGATCTTAACCTGCGTTGAAGGAGTCCACGATCGGGGCAAGCGTCCGTCTTCAACAGCCTCTTTCAGGAAATCCTGTACATCTTCAGGTCGCAAATAAAGCTCGCCGCCGTTTTGGGCCAGCCAAAATCGCTCGATAGTAAAGTCATAAAGCAAGGCATCTGCCCGCGCTGTGTAAAGGAAAAGCAACTCCTTGAACGTTTGCGAATCGCCATTTTGCTCGACAAGCCGTTTGAGTCGCCGGGCTGGCTGGTCATTCGGCCGCATCAAGCGATACCGAAACACACGGAATACAAGATCATAAGTCCGTTGCGCCGTCTGCCGCCCTAGGAGACCAGACTCACGAACTCGCTGCAGAAACTCCTGGTCATCTTCTCCCGGCATCCAGGTTTGTAGCAATAGCCGTACTTCATCAATCGCACTCGAGGCTTTGCTCAGCCCAACGGTGTAGTCTTGCTGACGTTTTCCTACTGCCGACTCTGTCATGAGATTTCTACTCTTCTCCGAAGTAAGGAAATACCTGAGTTCCGTTGCTAAATGCTCGCAAGTACATCGCTGCCATCGTTGGAACCAAATCCATCTCGTTGGCTGACAACTGTGTCGGCCCTACCGACGATCCCGTCAGTGCAGCATCAGCCAGTGCCTTCAGCGCCTCTAGCAACTGCTCGCGTTCCATCAGCAACGGATGGCACTGCGTCTGTAGCGCCTGTGACTGTTCCACCAGGGTTGCATCAATCTGGCGTTCCAATTCACGCGAGAGGCGGAACAGGTGGAACACGTCGCCTTTGCCCACGTTGGCATCGTGCACGGCCCGCGCTGCCCGCCCCGCCGAGCGCACCGCCGCTGCAAACGTGCTACGGGGATAGACGTGCTCCAAGAAACTCAGGCCGGTGTGGGACAGGAACTGGGACTTCCACCAGGCGGCGTGATGTGCTTCACCAAGGGTGAGGACGAGGATGCGGAGATTGAGTAAAGGGGAAACGGAATTCGTCATGTCTGTCATCGCCATTGTCGTAGAGGTTTTCCACATGCTGATCATTTGTTCATATTATGGCGCAACGAAAGCGCCGGGGCTTTCCTCTTGTTAGTATACCCTCTCTTCCTATCCTGTGCAAATTCCTGTGAGGCGAGTTCGCAGAATGTGACGAATGGCGAATTGCGAGGGGTGAGTGGGGGAGGGGAGATGGGGGGAACGAGGTGACAAGGTGACTAGGCGTAGGGGTGTGGAGGGAGGTGTGATGAGCACGTTTTTGAGCACGTTAACGCGGTCATGAGTACGTTAGGTCTTCCGCCACTGCGCGTCGCGGCCAGTGCCCAGACACTCAACCTGCCTCTTATCACATAGCTCGCCCAGCACTCGCCGGATTGTCGCTCGGCTCACAGTCGGGCAGAGATGCGCCAACTCCGAAATCGAAAACGTATGGCCCGGGGGGAACGTCTTGAAGGCCGCCCGGACCATCTCACTCTTGGCCCCTGGCGCCGTAGCCAGTTCGCCCACTCGCTGCTCAAACTCGCGATAGGCATGGATCAGCACACCAAGGCTGTACTGGTACCAGGGTATCAGGTCGTGATGGCCCGTATCCCATCGTTGGCTGGATCGCAGCAATGCCTCGTAGTAGGTTTCTTTGGTCCCCTCAGTGATACGCTCGAGGCTGGTGTAGCGTCCGACTTGGTAGCCGCGTAGTAATTTTGATAGCTACAAGGAGCTCACAGCGGTGAGTACGTTTCGTGCCCTGTCGATCGACGATTGAGCCAGAGGTGCTGGTCTACCGACTAAGACATCGTCATAGTCCGCCTTGTTCCGACTATCGCGCAGCCGGTCTAAATCAGCGCCAATCTTCCGACGGGTTCGGTCAGACGATAACAGAAAGTGGCCCCTGACTAACCTGTGATCCGCACCTGTTCCAGTCGGTGTAAACTCCCCCCTGTCACGCCCGAAGTCTCGAGCAACACAGAATGCAGCATAGTAGGCACGGCTGATGGCTGAGCGTAGTGAGGCCTCCCGTGGCCCGGGCGAATTCGGGTCAGATTTTAGTGCTTCTGCCAGTGTCAGGAGGTCAGCCCAGTCGAAACTCATACAAACTCGAGGTTGAAATTGAAAAAGGTACCTACACGATCGAGTTGATCAAGGAACCATTCCTCATCCAGCCTGTCCAGCCGGGCCAGAGCTTCATCAGCAGGAAGAGAGGTGAGGATATAAGCAAACAATTCGTCCGGGCCCTCTGCTTCAGGATCACTGACGACTTCCAGCGCAACCTGTGGATCAGGTCCAAAGCACTTTTGCAGGTGGGCGTGGGCTTTAAGAAGAACCTCAGTTAGTTGTGGGTGGGCACGCAAGAAACGTCGCACCGGCAGCATATCGCGAAAGGAATAGAATTCTCCCAGCCGACGCAAGCGCGAGCTTTCGACAATAAACTGCTGCAGAGCATCATACTCTGCTAACTGGATCTGGGCTCCAAGACTGCTTGCAACCAGATTTCGAGCCAATTTGATCTGAAGCCAGTAGTCCAGATTGCCCCAATCCAACGTATCCTCGCCCCTCCACCGATAACTGAAAGTCTGCCGAGAGGATTGCCAAGCCGAAGCGCTCAGAGCCTCTAAGACGAGTTTGCTTAAATCTTCTTCAGATCTGCCTTTTGCTCGTTTTCTCAAAGTCTCGACATCAGGTTCGTCCAGCATAGAAGGATAGGCAGAATCATATTTGCGCTCAGGGAAATAAGCTATGCTCATCGCCATCGCTACTCGCCTCCCTCAAACAGTCTAGGTAGCATTGAGACCAGATACCCAAACTCCTCACGGAAAGATGTTTCAAGATGGTCTTGTTGAGGCAGGGTAATCCCTTCGAATTCGAAGTGAGCGTTCAAATGTACTTTGATGCGCTCCTCGGCCGTCGGCTCGAGTACCAAATCATAGCGAGTTTGACCTCGCCGAAAGATGAGCCGAGGAACGAAAGATAGAAGATCTCCCTCAACGGCACTTTCAATCACCTGAGTATTGGGAATAAACAGATCCAGAATGGCTTTGTTGGCATCTTCGCCAGTCAGCACCACACCTACGTCGTAGTTGAACCCGTAAGCATTTAATGTGGACTGGGCAGAGACCAACTGATCACACTTGAGTGCAATTTCCCAGAGCGGAACGCCACCTATGTCTTCACTACTCTGCTGGAGAGTTATCCGAGTACGTCTATCTCCCATTTGGATGACTACTGATTCGGCAGGATACGCCGTGACGATCATTTCAGGCGTGTCCATCACGATTGGCCTCGCCTGACTACCCATAAGCCCTTTCAGCTTGCTGCTGTCAATGGCTAGCAAGTCAAGAGAGTCATAGAGCAAGGTTATGTTTTGGCCAAGCACGGTTGGGATTTCAATAGCCACATTACACCTCACAGAGGAAGAACCGCCAGGTTTCTTTTGCCAGCGCAAGTAGTATAGTGCAAGTCTCCGCAAAAGTCAAAAACGCGAAACGCTCACCGCAAGTCAAGCAACGCGAACCATACCACGCCACCGCGCCCACCGGGCCTGTACCCAATCACCCGGCCTGACCTTTCTCGCGCAGTTCGCTCAGCACTCGCCGAATGGTTGCCCGGCTCAGAGTTGATGTAACGCCCGACCTCGTAGTTGGCCGCGTAGAGCAGCAGCAACAGCGGCAACTGCATCAGTTCAACCGGCAGCGACTTTCGAGTAATCTAAGCAGATTATAATAAACTGCTCATGAAGGATTAGGACTCGAATTCAGCCCCCCATATTTTTCTCTTCTTTCCCAGGTAGAACCCGGCCGGGAATGGATCTCTGGGATCGAGGACGAACTGCTGGATGCCCATAATGTAGGCGCTGCCAGTGACAGTTGGCACCACAGCGGGGTAAGGCCCCACCTTCGTCTCCTCGATGAGCCTTCCGTAAAAGAGGGTGCCGATGATGCTCTCATGCACAAATTCCTCTTCTAAGCCCAATTCCCCCTTGGCATGGAGGACAGCCATCTTAGCGCACGTCCCAGTCCCACAGGGGGAACGATCTGTGAACCCGGGGGGCATGACATTGGTGTTTTTCAGCGTGGCTTTAGGATTAGTGGGTGGACACGAGAATATCACACCCGAGAACCCTTTCATCTCTGGAATCTCAGGGTGTTGGGCCTCCACCTGCTCGCTGATGGCGTCCCAGATCTTCATCCCGCAGGAGACGATATCACTAACCTGCTCGGGTTCTATCTCCAGGCCCACACTTTCCGCCGGCAAGATGGGGTAGAACAAGTCGCCGCCAAAGGCTATGTCCAACTTAACTTTCCCTAAGGTGGGGACATCTACCTCCACATCGGACTTGTAGAGGAAAGAAGGTACGTTCTGGATAGTCACAGCCGTGGCAGTCCCGCCTTCCACCGCCACCTTGGCCCGCACTATACCAGCCAGAGTATCGAGAACGATCTCAGTCTCGGGCTCCTGCGCCTCAATCAAGCCCATCTCCACTAACACAGTGCAGATAGCAATCGTCCCGTGCCCACACATGGTATCGTAGCCTCCCGAGCCCAGGTATATGACTCCCACGTCAGCCTCTTCCACGGTGGGCTCAGTGATAATGGAGGCGTGCATGGCGCTGTGTCCCCGTGGCTCGTGCACAAGGAAGGTGCGGAGGTGGTCCCAGTTCTCGCGTACATATCTTACCTTTTCCATAATCGTTACGCCAGGGACGGGAGGCACACCTCCGATGACCACCCTCTCAGGATGTCCTTCGGTATGGGCATCAACTGCCGCGATCATTCTGCTGAACTTCATTATTTGCCCGCCTCCTCCTGCTTCAAACCCTCGCAGTTCAACTTCCTTAGTTCAACGAGGATCTCTCTCAGCAGTAGAAGCTGCATCCGACGCCACTGGACATCACGGGCCAGTTTTCCCCACTTAGTAGGATCGTCTGAGATATATCCTTCCACCAGTTCTACTACATCTCGGTCCATTTTCACCTCTCCTAACAAACAAAGACGATACCCACGGTGACGGCGCAGGGGACGAGACTGATGTCACCCAGCAGGGCGTAAGCCTCCCAGCCCACTTTGTTGATCAGGGCAACCACATCCATACCCACCGCCTCCATCGCCGGCCGGGCACGATGGGGGAAACGGCACCTGCCACTATCCAGGAACTGGCATATCATCCCTTTGCACAGGTAATCCTTGCAGGAGCCGCCACCGAACCCCATGGCTAAATAATAGCCGTCCTTGTAAGCCTGGCGCTCCAACGCGCAGACCACCTCACCGCTCTGCTGGTGAAAGGCGAGCGTGCGGAGTCGCTCCGCTTTGCTCGCTCCTCTCCCCGCAGGGGCATACTCCTCTATCGGTTCGACGTTGCACTTGAACAGTATTGCCCAGGAGAACCGGCTCAGGGCCCGACGTACCAGGTCCAGATCTGGGGCATAGGGAGGGCAATTGGGGGTTTCTCCGGCGCGGAGACAGCGGGGGACCACGCATTTCAGCCGCACCCGCTCATCTATGATGACCTGGCCAGCCGGGATGATCGCCGCTTCTGAGGCTCCCAACTCCAGTGCCAATTCGCGGTAATGCTCCAAATCGCCTGTTAAGGCCTCCTCGCTTACCGCGCCGCCCAAGACTCTCGGTATTGCTTCCTGGATCGTCATTACCAGCCTCTACTAAATCTTACTACCACTTGGGCAGGTGCAACGACCGTTTCTCCACGTCCATCGCAGCGTCTACCAGCGCCACCGCCGATGACGACCAGGTCTTGTGTCTTGGCCATGGCTACTCCTCTTCCTGAAACCAGGTTTTTTCTTGAAAACCTGGTTTCTGAGCCTTCTCTGAAGCGCGTTACATCAGGGACTGCACTATTGAGACAATGGTGTCCACACTGGGGATGTAAGCGTCCTCCAGAACCGGGCTGAAAGGCACCGGCGTGTGTGGCGCTGTGATCATCTTGGGCGGTGCGTCCAGGTAGTCGAAGGCCTGGTCGGCGGCCAGGGCGACGACGTCCGTCGCCACGCTACACCGGGGATTGTCCTCATCTACCACAACCAGGCGATGGGTCTTCTTGACCGAGTTCAGAATGGTCTCCTCGTCCATCGGCGAGAGAGATCGCAGGTCCACCACCTCGACGTCCACTCCATCGCCGGACAGCCTCTCCGCTGCCTCCAGCGAGAGATGGACCATACGGCCAACCGTGACGATGGTCAAATCCTTGCCCTCCCGCTTGACGTCGGCCACTCCCAACGGGATCGTATAGTTATCCTCCGGCACCTCACCTTCAATGTCATACAACATTTTATTCTCGAAGAATATGACCGGGTCGTTGTCCCGGATGGCGGACGAGAGTAACCCCTTGGCATCGTAGGGCGTGGAGGGGACGACCGACTTGAGCCCCGGAATGTGGACGAAGATCGAGTAGAGACACTCAGAGTGTTGCGCGGCCGCCCTGTAGCCAGCGCCAATCGTCGTGCGGATGACCATCGGCACCTGTGCCTTGCCGCCGAACATGTAGCGCAGTTTCGCGCCCTGGTTGAAGATCTGGTCGAAGCAGACACCCAGAAAGTCTACGACCATCAACTCGGCGATGGGACGCAGACCTGTCGAAGCCGCGCCCACGGCCGCGCCGATGAAGGCCGACTCGCTGATGGGGGTGTCGCGGACACGATCCCAGCCGAACTCAAGGGCCAGCCCTTTGCTGGCACCATAGACGCCGCCCCAGGCTTCCTTGTTCTCGCCTTCCACGTGGGGCAGCGAGGCGCCACCCGCCACGTCCTCGCCCATGAGAATCACCGTAGGGTCGCGGCGCATTTCCAGCCGCATGGCCTCGATGACCGCATCCCGAAAGGTTATCGTACGTGCCATCGTTCCTTCACCTCCTATGGATAACTGACGTAGACGTCAGTTGTCAAGACGTCTTCAGGGACGGGCCAGGGGCTCTCCTCAGCGAACTTGACCGCTTCTTCGACGGTCTTTGCCGTCTTGGTGTCAATCTCCGCGATCTCTTCCTCAGACAGGAGGCCGCGCTTCAGTACCTGCTTTTTGAAGGCCTCGATTGGGTCATTGGCGCGATTGCGCGCTTTCTCCTCCTCGGTGAAGTAGAGCATGGTGTCGCCCTCGAAGTGGCCGTAGTAGCGGAACCCCCGGCACTCGACGAGAGACGGGCCTTCACCTTTCCGGGCCCGCTCGATTGCCACTTCGGCGGCCTCGTAAACGGCGAAGAAGTCCGCGCCATCTATCGTGGCCCCGGGCATGTCGTAGGCCACAGCCCGGTCGGAGATGTCCTTGGCAGCGCAGTGGTAGCCCCAGGGCGTGGTCTCAGCGTACCCGTTGTTCTCGCAGACGAAGACCACGGGCAGTTTCCAGATGCTGGCCAGGTTCATCGCCTCGTGCATGGTCCCCTGCTCGGCAGCGCCATCGCCGAAGAAGCAGATCGTCACCTGATCGGTGCCGAGGGTCTTGGCCATCAGGCCCGACCCACAGGCCAGCGGGCCGCCGGCGCCGACGATGCCGTTGGCGCCCAGCATTCCCTTGTCCACGTCGGCGATGTGCATCGAGCCACCCTTGCCTTTGCACGCGCCCGTGGCCTTGCCGTACACCTCGGCCATCATCGAGGCTACATCTACTCCTTTGGCGATGCAGTGGCCGTGGCCCCGGTGGGTCGAGGTGATGTAGTCCTGGTCCGTTAAGTGGGAGATTACACCCACCCCGATTGCCTCCTCGCCGGCGTACAGGTGGACGAAGCCCGGCAGTTTGCCCTCGGCAAACAGTCCGGACACTCTGTCCTCAAAGGTTCGGATGAGTTTCATCCGTTCATACGCCCAGAGGAGATTTTCCTTGTTAATCTCAGCCATGAGATTCCTCCTTGTATATTCTTGATTACCAATCTCTTCGAGGTACTGACCGGCCCAGCGTTACCGCTGTTGCCTGAGTCCGTTCTGGACAAAAGTCGTTTAACCGGGCAGGCAACTCTCAGCCTGTCGGCATAATTCAAGACCTGACAGGTTTTTGCAACCGTTTTGCGAGACAAGGACACTTGTGAATGGGCAGACTCTTCGACACATAAGCCCTCTCGGAAACTTGTCAGGCATGGCCTAAGCAGCAACCCGGGAAGATCTATTATGGATAGGTGGCCTCCGGTGGTGGAGGCTCGTATTCCTCCGGCACGTCGCAGATTTCGGCAATGCAAGACAGGGTATCCTCGCTATCTATATAGACATACGGGATGCCATGCCCGGGCCGCGGCTTACCACCCTGTAGCATCCCGATCCCCTTGGCTTGGAAGAAAGCCAATGCCTCATCGTAATCATCTACGGCGAAGGCCACGTGGTGCAGTCCCTCACCGTGCTCCTTCAAGAACTCACCGTAGACGCTCTTCTCATCCAGCGGCTCGATCAACTCCCACTGGAAGCCACCGATGTCAGCCATAGCCAGCCTCATGGCGTGATCCACTCGCTGGTTGCGGACAGTCATATCGCTGACATTGGACGGATCGAAGGTGTAGATGTCCCATGGCCCGATGCCATACTCCTCCCAATACTTCTTCATGGCTTCGTCCAGATTCCTGACCACCACACATACGTGCGAAACCCCTTTGAAAATCGGTTTCTCAGACATCGCGGTCCTCCTCGTATAAAGTGTCTATTACGGATAAGTAGCATCCGGTGGCGGAGGCTCGGATCCCTCCGGCACATCGCAGAATTCGGCAATAAAGGACAGAGTATCCTCGCTATCTATATAGATATACGGGACACCATATCCAGGCCGTGGCAGACCACCCTGTAGCTCCCCGATCCCCTTGCTTTGGAAGAAAGCCGACGCCTCATCGTAATCATCTACAGTAAAACCCACGTGGTGCAGTCCCTCACCATGCTCCTTCAAGAACTCGGCATAGATGCTCTTCTCATCCAGTGGTTCGACCAACTCCCACAGGATGCCACCCATATCGGTCGTAGCCCAGCGCATGGCGTGATCCACCCGCTGACCGCGGATAGTCATATTGCTGACGACGGACGAGTCGTAGGTGTGGATGTCCCATGGCCCGATGCCATACCCCTCCCAATACTTCTTCATGGCTTCGTCCAGATTCCTAACTACCACAGATATGTGCGAAACTCCTTTGAAAATAGGTTTCTCAGGCATTGCAGTTCTCCTTTCAATACTCAGTTGAGTTTGTTGGGGACATTGGGCAAGTGCCCGCTGCCCTGGCGTATGTGTCCTTGCCTACGTGAGTCGTTTAACGTCTATGTCACCTCCATTTCTTGTACCGTAGCAGCCAGACGATGAGTATACACTGTGAGTGAACACGGATTGTTGACAAACGCATAGTTCTAATGTATGATCAAATCAGAACAGAACACTCCATCTGGTGAAAGGTTTATGATCCAGCACCTTGCAGTACGCAAAGTTATCGAGAGATTCGAGGCCGCCGAGTTGCATGCTGCTCGCAGCGGACGCGAGGTCATGCATGCATTGACACAGGTAGCCGCCGATAGTACGGCATCTGACGCACCCGGGCTGGTGGGCGAGATAGAATCCGCGATTGACGCACTCCTGGCGGTGATGCCTGCCTATGCTCCACCTATCAATGCCATGCATCTTGTCATGTCTCGCGTGGATGAGGCTCTGGCAAGCAACGCCACGGCCGCCGAGCTGAGGGCAGTACTGGCAAGCGAGGCTGAGGATTTCCGCGTATGGTGTGAAGAAGCGCGGGCCAAGGTCACGCGACACGGTGCTGAGATAATCCGCGATGGCACGACCGTCTTCACTTTCACCCTCGGTGAGACGATACTACGCACACTGCGAGAGGCCTGGGCACAGGGAAAGGTTTTCAAAGTACTGGTCACCGAATCCCGACCGAACAACGACGGACTGGTGACGGCCGCTGAACTCGACAAGGCGGGCGTCCCTGTATCGGTGAGCGTGGACGCCTGCATAGGTGAGCTAGTGCCACAGGCTGACGTGATGATGGTTGGTGCCGAGGCCATTATGGCCGACGGTACCGCCGTGTGCAAAGTTGGAACCTATCCCTCAGCGCTGGTAGCGCATACTCATGGTGTGCCGGTCTATGTGGTCGTGGACACGCTCAAGTTCTACACCACCTCGATGTTGGGTCTGCCACTGAAAATGGAGATGGACTGCCTATACCGCCGCGATATACTGCCCCCGGACGCGCCGAAACGGGCACAAGTTGTCGGTCACCTTTTTGACAAGACACCTCCCCATCTCATCACGGGCGTTGTTACGGAGAAGGGCATACTAAGCCCGGCGGCATGCGCAGCGGTAATGCGTGAGATGCATTTGAGCAAGACCCTGAACCGCACACTGGCGACCTGGGCCCACCGCCCACCGCCCTAGCCGTGCCCCGGGCAGCGGTTCGCTCACCCCAACGGTAACGCCTGAGCCTACTGCCGACTTGGCGATGTTCGCACCTAGCCCAGGCCGCTGCCGCCCACCCCGACCTCTTACAACTACAGCCCTCGCCTGCTAATCCAATCCTGAGGGGCACGGCTTCTCTTTGGCGGCGGCCATTAGCCTGGAGAAGAAGTAAATATCTGGAAGATCACCCGCCAGTTGTGCCATCCCGGCTTGAACTATGCGCGCTGTCTCGGCCACGCGCTTACCCATGTTTCTGGCCGCTCGCAAAGCAAACTCATCGGCAAGAATGCTGTCCCGTTTACATGCCTTTTCGGCATGCCCAATCGCACCCAGGTACGGCCCTGGTTTGTCCCCGGCTATAGGAAGGCAGTTCATCGTTAGGAAGTGCTCGACAAGAAACTGGGCTGTAATCTCTTGCCCTCCCCAACGGCTAGAGCCTTGCACCACGGCACCACAGACCTTGTTAAAACGAGCCATCCCACCACGGAAATGAGTGAACATAACATTTCCCAATCTGTCAATGGCGGCCTTCACCTGAGCCGGTGGCCCCATATGGTATACCGGCACACCGAAGACAATGCCGTCTGCTTCCAACCACGCCTCCATAAAACCTGGGAAGTCATCTTTCAGAGCACATGCGCCATTTTTTCGACAATAGGCCAGGCAGTCTGCCAGGCAACCCCCGATTTTCTTGCCGTGGAAAGAGTAACTGTATGTCTGAACGCCCTGAATCTCACGGGCTCCCTCTAAGGCCTCGTTGATCATGATCTCAGTATTGCCGTTTTTGCGAGGGCTGCCAACGATGCCCAAGATGTTTACAGGCACAATTCTTTGGTCGCTGCTGTCCTCCCTCAGTTTACTGCCAGCCATAGCGAGTGCTCCCTATCTGCCCCTCATTGTTTCTGCGCGAGATTGACAATCTCGCGCAGAGACCGGTAAACATCGGCCTGGCGGAGCGCAGCATAAGCCCTTTTGAAAACGTCGTAGAGTTGATCGTAGATGATCGCCAACCGCGCGTCGGGGTAGTACATCCCTGCCATACGTGTTAGGGCCGCAACGCCTGTTCTTGTGTCGGCAAATACGCCGCTACCCATACCCGCACAAATGGCTGCGCCGACCAGAGCAGCGTTGCTGGTGCCAACGCGTATGATGGGGCACTTCAGTATATCGGCGTGTAGTTGATTCCAGAATCGCGACTTGCTTGCGCCACCCGTGATATATACTGTCTCGATCTCAGCGCCACTGGTTTTCATATGCTCCAGAATCCAGCGATTCTCAAGGCATATACCCTCCATCATAGCGCGAATGATGTCGGCTCGAGTATGCGACGGGCGCAAGCCCACCAATACGCCACTGCTACACGGATAATCAATAGGTGCGACGCTTCCGTTGAGCGTTGGGATGAAGAGCAAGCCGGAGGCTCCAGGTAGTGCACAACTGGCCTCCTCGCTCAACATGTCATATACGTCACGGCTCAGACGACGTGCCACCGCCATTTCGGCGGCAGCGAACTCATCGCGGAAGCGCCGCAAAATGATGCCAGCAGCAGCCTGTGTATGACCTTCCATTTCCCACTGACCTGGTGCTGCGTGGCATACGCAGGGGATGATGTGATTGGGATCACGGACGGGTTCGCTCACAGCAGCCATCACAGCGGTCCCGGTGCCCAGGCTTATGAGCGACTGCCCTGGCTCGATCATGCCGGAGCCCAGTGCTGCGCATTGCTGGTCACCGCCGCCAATGACGAGCGGTGTCCCCACCTGCAACCGCAACTGGGCGGCAGCCTCCGTATCGCTCAGTTCACCAACGACGGTGCCGGATGAAACAAGTTGTGGCAGTTTACTAACGTCCAGTCCCAACGGTTCAATCAGGCCGCACGACCATGCGCGTTTGCGGGTGTCCATCAGGCCATAGAAAGAGCCAGTCGCGTAGTCAATCGGCGGATCAACGATCCCCATACGCGCCAGCATAAAATTGGCAATCGGCCAGACGCGCTGCGCGGACTGGTATACACCGGGAACGTTGTCACGCAGCCAAAGCAACTTGGTCAGTGAAGAGATGTAGTAGATGGGCAGCCCGGCTACATCGTAGTAGGTGGGTACGTCAATGCTCTGACGGATTTCGTCCAGGTAAGACATCCCACGCTGATCCATCCAAACGATCAGGTTGGTCAGTGGTGCACCATCGGCATCGGCCAGGGCGAAGGTACAGCGTTGATGGGAAAAGCCCACCGCTGCGATGTCTCCCGGACTGGCGCGCGCATCATCTAGCGCACGCTGTACCGCTTCGACCATCGCCTGCCAGAAACTATCCACCGCTTGCTCAGCAAATCCAGCAGCCGTCGGCTGAATGTTGACTTCGCACGCACCACTGCCAAGTTGGTGGCCGTCCATATCTATCACGAGGGCGCGCGTGCCCGTCGTGCCCAGGTCAATCGCAGCCAATAGGGAATGGTTCATTGCGGAAGGCCGTCCTTGTGCGAAATGGCTAGCACCTGCACTACACCAGGAATCTTCCATTCTCAAACACCTTGCGACCGTCCAGGTAGATCTCGCCTTGTTGCCGCAGGTCTTTGATGAGGTCCCAGTGCAACGCCGATTGGTTCACTCCTCCACACTCGGCGTAGGCCCTGCCCAGGGCGATGTGAATGGTACCGCCGATCTTCTCGTCATACAGAATGTCGTAGCAGAAGCGATCAATCCCGAAATTCGTGCCGACGCCGAACTCCCCAATGCGTTGCGCGCCTTCGTCCGTCTTGATGATCTCATGAAGCAACTCCTCGTTGCTCTCAGCAGTAGCCTTCACGACCTGCCCTCTTGAGAACTCCAGCCGGATGCTCTCCACGCACTGCCCGACATACACACCAGGAAACTCAAAGTAAATATGCCCTTCAGCACTGTCGTCCACCGGCGCAGTGAAGATCTCGCCGTCCGGCATATTTATATGCCCGTCGCCGACCTCGTAGGTCCGTCCCTTGGTTGAGAATCTCAGATCGGTGTCTCGACCAATGATGCGCACGGCCTCAGCCGCCTGGAAGACCTGTTGAAGTTCTCTGTAGCGCCTGGATTCTTCGGCCCAGTCACGAAGCGTGGCATTAAAGAAGAAACCCATCATCTCATCCAGGCTCATCCCCCCCTGGTGGGCGAGTGATTCGTTCGGTACACGCACCAGAACCCAGCGCGTCAGTTCGTTACGTTTGGCCGAGACTTTGCCCATCGCTCGCTTGTGCGCCGCGATCCTTTCCGGCGAGATGCCTGCAAACTCGTGCGGATTGCGCGCTCCGCGCAGCCCCACATAGACATCGGCCCACTCCATACCATAGGCTTGCATCTCGGGGATCCAGTCAAGTTGTTCCGCACTGCCATGCAGCATCAAATCACGTTCCAGGTAAGCAGACTGAAACTCCACGTGCGGCAAAGCGCCTGCCTTTACTGCGTGGGCGTAGACAGCGCGGGCCAGCGGCAACGTCTCCACCTCCATCATGGTGATCAGCACCTTGTCGCCCGGTTTGGTGCCTGTCGAGTAGTTGATAAGGCTCTCGGCAAGTTGATCCCAGCGCGGATCATTCATAGCATCCTCTCCTCAGTAACTGATCTCGATACATATCCCAGGCCACACGCTACAAATCGCCACGCGCCCAGGCAGGGAGCATAACGCTCAACCTCTGGCTAAGTTTCATCTGCCACATCACCGTAATGCAGGCCGTCGGGCTCAGCAGGCCAATCTCGGTGATGATGGCTGTCACCAGGTGCGGAGGGGTTTCATCGAATAGATTCCCGACCACCTGCACGCGCTCAGGATACTCTTCGCCCAACACTTTGTGGCGCGGGATCGGGTCTGTGCGGAATGATAAACCCAGGAGTGTACTGGTGTCGAATTTGAGAGTATCAGCGGCGATGTAGAAAGGCACGCCGTGCGTCTGCGCCACCAACGCCGTCGGGTAAGTGCCCACCTTGCACAGCGAAAAACCGTGGGACGAAATGGCATCCGCGCCCACAAACACGACGTCGCTCTGGGGTACAAGTTCGCCGATGCAGGCGTCAATGCTCGCCGAGATAGGAATGTCGGCCTCGTCCATCTCGGTCACAGACCACAGCCCTTCGTTAGCGGGTCGTGACTCAGTGACAATAACGCTGAACGACTTGCCCTGCGACTTCGCAAGCCGCAGGATGCGCCACACGGTCGAACTCATGCTGTACATGAACACGACGCCGCCATCTCGTACCTTCTCGGCACCATACTGCGCCACTTTGTCGAGAGCGTTTTCTGCCCGCGCGAAGAAGTCAGCGGCGGCATGCTTCAGCGTAGCCTTGAGCTCTGCCACGGAAGGTTCAGCCGCCAGCGCTTCCTCCAGACTCCCCATCACACAATGCAATGCGTTGATAGGAGGTGCGAACGAAGGCATTACTCGAAGGATGTCAACGACCGCTTCCTCGACTTCCGCAGTCAGCGCCGCCGCATCCCGGGCCTGGCTGTCTTGAACCATCTTCGACAGAGCGCCGACGACCTCCTTGGCCGTGTCGGCAGCGCCGCCAATGACGTCCGTCTTGACACGTTCAACAACTGTCTGGATCGCTGGATGTTCTGACATAGATCACCCCCTATTTTTCTTTTCTCGCGCCTCACGCACACGTTCCAAAAATGTTTTGACCCTCGCCGGGTCAACCCTGTTCCAGGTGTGGCCTTCTATCTTCAGGCTGGAGCCAACAATTACTCCGTCAGCCACTCTCAGGTACTCCGCGATGTTCTCGGACTTTGCGCCTGTATTCAGGAAAACGGGCACTTCGCCAATTGCTGCTTTGACCTCTTCGAGGTACGAAATATCAGGCGCTGCGCCCGCCATCGGACCCGAAACCAGGATCACGTCCGCCAGGCACGAGACTACCGCGCTACGAGCGCGCTGTGCGACCGTGCGGCTGCCCAACGAGGCGGCAAACTCTGGTACCACGTTGTAGAATACGCGGATGTTCTGAGCACCAATCCGCCGGCGAAAGCGCATAACTTGTCCGGCGCTAGGCGACCAAAGCCCCATGTCTGATTCGTACAATCCAGTCAACACCTCACGAATGAACGACGCGCCAGTCGCGTGCGCAATCGCCATTGCAGCCATAGGATCCCACAGGAAGTCCACTCCAAACGGAATCGCTCTCGGCGCTAGTTCGGTGACTACGCGCGTCATAGCCGCGATTTGCTCAATACCTGCCTCAAGAACGTAGGGGCGGTCATCCTCGTTGCAGAACATGATGGCGTCAACCCCACCCTGTACTAACTGTTCAACATCGGAACGCACCCATTCAACCATGTGGTCCATACCGCCATCTGCGTCATAGCGCGGAGTTCCGGGCAACGCAGGCACGTGAGCCATAGCGATGACGGGCCTCTCCGTGCCGAATAATTCCCTGACCCATGAAGACATGCACTTATCCTCCATCAAAAATCAATTGTTCTTTCTTCTGCTCTTCTGTACAGCCCGGTAGCCTAACTCGTACGCCTTGCGGTTCAACTCCACCAGCCGGCTGGGCCAGCGGTCCTCCATGGCCTGGAACAGGCTCTCGGCCGTAATATCAACCACACCCAGAGCAAACAGGCCGCCCAACATGACGATGTTGGCCGCCCGGGCATCACCGGCCTGCAGGCTTGCGTCCGTGGCGTCAATGGTCAGCACGCGTGCATCCAACTGCTCAAGTGCCTCCACAATGCTCTCCAGGGTGGGGTACCTGGCCCGCCCGACCGCCACGTCCACCGGGTACCAGGGGCGCGTGTTGAGCAGCACCCAGCCCCCGATTTTGAGGAACCGGTGCGCCACCCGCAACCCCTCCAGCGGCTCCAGGGCAACCACCACATCGGCCTCGTCCTCCATCATCATCGGTGCCCACACCTCGCCCACGCGCACGTGAGTCATCACCGATCCACCCCGCGTCGCTGCCCCAAAGGTCTCCGCCAGTTTCACCTCCTGGCCATCCTTCAGGGCTGCCCTCGCCAACAGGCGTGAGGCCAGGACACTACCTTGCCCACCCACACCGGCCAGTATGACGTTGGTGATATGCTTCTTCTTCAGGTTCACTCTTCGCCCCCCGCAATGATGGCTCCACTGGGACAGAGCTGGGCGCAGATCCCACACCCCACGCAGAGCAACGGGTCAATGCCCGCCCGGTTGTCCTGAAAGGTGATAGCGGGGCAGCCCAGTTGCACGCACAGCCCGCAGCCCACGCAGTCGTCTGTGATAACGACTGGCTCCTTCCATTTCCGTTCACGTCGCAGTACCTGTAGCATGCACTCCCTGCGAGCCACCACCACCGCGACGCCATCGAAATCCAGCGCGCGGCGAATAGCCTCCTCTGCCTCGGAAAGGTCATAGGGATCTATGACCTCGATCGACTCAACGCCAAAAGCCCGCGCCACGTCCTCGATCAGGATAGTCTTGGCCGGATGGCCCCGGGCGTCCATACCCGTCGCGGGACAGACCTGATGGCCTGTCATAGATGTCCAGGAGTTGTCCATCACCACGAAGGTGAGTTTGGTCCCGTTCCACACCGCGTTCAGCAAGCCCGGCATGCAGGTGTGAAAGAACGTCGAGTCGCCGGCCACGGCTACAACCTGCCCATCCTGGTACCCCGCCCGTACCTGTCCCTGGGCCATGGAGACCCCCGAGCCCATCACGTAGAGGGTATCGAGGAAATCGTAGAGCACCTCGGATTTGTAGCCTGCCGACGGGGCGTCGTTGGGCTCCGGCATGTATCCCTTCACGCCATACCCCGCTTGCTCGTAGCAGCCGATGTCTCCATTCGCAATGGGCACGTGTTTCCGTCCCGATTTCAGCGCCCGGCGCAGCGCCCAGTAGGTTCCCAGGTGTGGGCAGCCCGCGCAGAGGGCGGAAGACCGGGGGATGACCAACCGGGCCACATCCTCCTTGACCCTGCGGCGCGCTTCTTCGCTCTCCAGCGAGATGCCCAGAAAACCAGCCAGCGCGTTGCGGACGACACTGGTGTTTAATTCGCCGTGCCGGACGAATGTACTATCGAACAGTTTGCCTGTGATCTCAACCGCGAGGCCGTGCGCCTGCGCCAACATTCGCAATTGCGATTCTACCAGCGCATCGCCGTCTTCTACGACCAACACCCTCTCGCAACTGCGCAACACCTCCAGCGAGGTCGCCTCAGGGATCGGGTAGACCATCCCGATTTTGTACAGCCAGACGCGGCCCTCCAGGTCCAGAGCGCGGATGGCCTCGCGAGCGTAGGCTGCGCCCATACCGCAGGCGATCACCGCCACGGGATCGCTTCCCCTACGCAGGGAATTGAAGGACGAGCCTTCTGATTCCTCTTGCACCAAGGACATACGATCCAGTTGCCACACGTGTTTGGCAACCGGGCCGGGCGGGCCGTAGACGTTCCAACGGTACGGTATATTCCAGTGCTTGTTGAAACCGGACAACATACCCGCTGGTTCAACCACCCCCAGTTCGACCACGCCTGTGGAATGTGAGAGGCGCGTGCCCGTGCGCACCACTACTGGCAATTCTGTGCGCTCCGAGAGAGCAAAGGCCGCCTTAATCATATCCTTTGCCTCTTGGTGGCTCTCGGGCTCCAGGCATGGCAACATCGCCCAAAGCGCCGCGAAGCGAGAATCTTGTTCGTTGGAGGAGTAGTGCGCGCCCGGATCGTCGGCCACCAACACTACCAAACCCCCGCGTGTCCCGGTGTAGGGCAGGGTCAAAAACATATCCATGACTACGTTAAGACCCGCGCCCTTCATTGCTGCAAAAGACCGCACCCCCGTCAGCGCTGCCCCCGCGACCAGTTCGAACGAGACCTTTTCGTTCACGCTCCACTCCGCGTAAAAGCCAAGTTCATCGGCCACTTCGGCCAACGTCTCAACGATTTCCGAACTGGGCGTACCTGGATAAGCCGCCACCACCTGTACACCCGCCTCAATCGCGCCCCGTGCGATGGCCTCATTGCCTAGCAGAAGCAATCGGCTGCCAGGTTTACCTGTTGCGATATCACTCACTTCCGCTGTCTCCTCGTCGCCTCAAGATCTCTCATTTCATGGCGGACAAACAACTCGCTCTCACTCAGTCAACACGCGGACATCAGCGACATTCCACCCGATTTGAACAGTGTCCCCCATACTGAGTTGCTCTGAGGTCTCTCCGACAGGTGTTGAAATAGTCATCAAACACCCAGATGGCAATCTAACCAACCATTTTACAGTAGTTCCCCTGAAGACAGCCTCGTGGAGTCGTGCTTCAAATCTGTTTTGGCAGGCTTCTGAGGATGAACCCAGGGCAACCCGATCAGCACGAATGCAGGCATATAGGCTTTGTCCAACTGTACCAGCGGAACCCGACGGGACCAACATCCGTCCATCCTCAATCTCCAATGCAGCCCAGTCGCTATTTCTCTCCACTATCTTGCAAGGTAATACGTTATTCTCACCCACAAATCCGGCGACAAACTTTGTGGCCGGCTCCTCGTACAACTGCTTGCTGTCTGCTATCTGGATCAGGTGGCCCTCGTTCACGACCGCGATCCTGTCGGACATCGCCAGAGCCTCTTCCTGATCATGGGTTACGTAAATAAAGGTAATTCCCACCTGTTTATGCAGTCTCTTCAACTCAACTTGCATGTCGTGGCGCAGCACCAGATCCAGCGAGCCAAGAGGCTCATCGAGCAACAGGACAGCCGGATCTCGGGCCAGTGCGCGTGCCAATGCCACGCGCTGTTGCTGCCCACCACTGAGTTGGTGTGGATAGCGCCCTTCATAGCCCGATAACTGCACCAATTCGAGGAGTTGCGTGATCTTCTGCTTTATGATCTCCTTGTCAATCCTCTGCACGCTGAGGCCGTAAGCTGCGTTGTCAAACACGGACATGTGTGGAAACAGGGCGTAGTTCTGAAAAACCATGTTAGTGGGCCGCCGATACGCTGGGAGATCGGCGGTGGGGTGTCCCTGAATCCTGATCTTGCCGGAAGTGGGTTTCTCAAGTCCAGCGATCATGCGCAGCGTAGTCGTCTTTCCACATCCACTCGGCCCCAATAGAGACACAAACTCACCTTTGGCAATCTCCATTGATAGGCTATCAACCGCCACGACATCTTTGAAATGCTTGGAGACGTTGATCATCTCGACATCGGGAGGCGGTGTGCGAGCGTTGTCTTGAACCCTCCCGTCTGTCAAAGAACCTGACCTGATTTCAGTGGTTACCATAACGGCTAACTCCTCAACTATTGTTGTTTGCCAGCTCGGCCTTGGCCGGGCCTGAGGCGTAGAGCTAAGGCTGTGCACAGGATTACGGTCAGTGTTACCGCCACTGTGCTTGTAGAGACTGCATTGATCTCCGGCGTGACACGACGATAAAATTGTGAATATACATATACGGGCAGCGTATTCTTAGTGCCGCTCAGGAAGAAAGCCAGGGTCACTTCGTTGAAGGAAAGGATGGCAGAGAAGAGAAAAGCGGCCATGAGCGCCGGCTGAATAATCGGCAAGATAATGCGCCGAAATGTCGTCAGGCGCGTTGCCCCCAGGTCCATGGATGCTTCCTCGAGAGACTTATCCAGGTTAGCCAGCCCCACGTTGGTGATGATGATAAAGGCAAAGGGGATCGTCATCGTAACGTGTCCCACGATAACGGTGAATAGAGAGGGCTTCAGGCCCATCCCGTGAAAATAGATGAGCAGACCTACGCCATAGATCAGCCCTGGGGTGATCAGTGGTATGTACGAAGCCATCTCCACCACGCGGCGAAATCGGAATGGGTATTGATATAGGGCATAGCCAGCAAGAGTGGTTACTACGGTGGTAATGACCGCCGTACCGAGGGCAATGACAACGCTATTTTCCACAGATTCGAGCAAGACACTGTTGCCGATAACCTTTCCATACCAGTCCCAGGTGAGGCCTTCGAGGGGCGGCACTATGCGACTCGCGCTGTTGAAAGAGAATACGATCACGATAAAAAGCGGGACAAGGAAGAAAATATACAGGAACACTCCGTTCAGACCGAGTAGAGCCACGACGAGAGAGTGAGCGAATTGCGCGACACGCCCAGTTGCAAAGGTAACTCTAGGCTGCGTATCTCTGACACTCATTTTTGTCCTCCCCTCTATCCGATCTTGAGTTGCACTCTGCCTGCCAACTTTAGAAAGACCGCTACCAGCAGGGCTACCGCGAAGATTACTTCGAAGGCCAAGGCGCACCCTTTGCACCACATAATCGCCCCTGTAAAATGATTGGCCACGATATTTCCGATCATCACGCCTCTGGTTCCACCCAGAAGTAATGGTTCAAAGTAAGCGCCGGTCGCAGGGACGAAGACCAATAGGAAACCAGCCACGATGCCGGGCTTTGAGAGGGGCAGCGTTACCCTGAAGAACGTTTGAAAGGCATTTGCCCCCAGGTCGTACGAAGCCTGCATCAGCGATGAATCAATCCGGCTTAGCACAATATTACACGGCATGATCATCAGTGGCATAAGCACGTAGGCTAGTCCAATGACGGATGACATGTTACTATAGAGCAGAAAGTCCAACGGCTCCTGAACCACCCCTAGAGACATCAGGGCGGTATTGATAAACCCCTGGCGACCTAGAATCGTCATCCAACCGAAAATCCGCACGATGTGCGACGTGAGAAACGGAAACAGAAGAATCGTCATGGCAGGTGTTTGATATTTCGCGGGGACTTTTCGTGCAACCAGATAGGCCATTGGATAACCAAAAGCAAGACTTACCGCCACCACGGCCAGCCCAATGCCGACCGACTTGAGCAAGACCTGCCCAAACTGGGGATGAACGAGGAAATAGACCCAATTATCGAGGCTGAAGTAGTCAATGACGTGAGCGTCCTTCTCTATCCAGAAACTGTGCACAAAGATCACGAGGATCGGCCCCAGAAAAAGCGCGAGCAGCCACAACACCAGGGGGCTTATCAGGATCCACGCAAGCAATCTGTCTTTGGGGATCAAACGTTTCATCGTGCCATTCTCCAATCAATTATCGCCCGCTGTGGGGATCTCCCAGCAAAGCCCCGCACCCAGGTAACTCTCGTTAGTCTCGGTACAAAACACTCTAAGCCCCCGTCGTACAAAGTGCTCCAGGCCCCCGTCCCGGGGGCGCTCCGTGCAGCAAGTAACCGCTTCTGGCGCAGTTTTGTACCGGAGACCAGTTGGCCCCTGGAGTGCAGAACACACTCTGCACTCCAGGGACTGGGAAACGAATTAGGAGGCGAGGAATTCCGTCCAGACCTCCTGATACTCCTCCAGGTTAGGGGTGAGCTCCCACATGTGGAGCGTGGAGATCAGTTCATCTATCCCACCCAGGCCCAGATACTCTATCGTTTCTGGCGGCAGATAGTCAAACTGGGTATCTGTGCAGTAGCGATAGCCGGTGCCGTCATAGAAGGATTTGTAGTACTCGTCGGAGAGTATGTAGTCCAGAAGGGCATACGCAAGATCGAGTTTGTTACCCTCGGTACCCTTGGCGATCGATTGCCCTTCCATGAAGCCGATGGCACCTTCCTTGGGATGCTTCCATTTGATGTTCATGCCCGCGTCGTTGAGCTGCTTCACGATGGGGAACCAGGTATGGGAGGCTACCACCTCTCCATTCAGGAACAGGGCTTCAACATCTGCCAGGCTGTTCCAGAACGTGCGGAACTTTGACTTCACTTTCTTCAGGAAGTCCAAAGAAGCGGCCAATTCTTCAGTTGTCTGATTCCAGATGTTCTCGGCGCCCAGATAGAGGCCGATAAGCGCCAGGCCTTCTTGCGCGTTGTTTCGCATGGCCGTTTTCCCGGCGAACTTGTCACTCCATAGAATAGCCCAGGTGGATGCCTCTTCCTCCGTTACCTCGTCCGCATTGTAGGCAATGGCATCCGTTCCCCAGAATTGGGGGAGCACGTCGAGCTCGCCCTTGTCATTGTGCATACACTCCATTTTCGCGAATCCGGGCAGCACCTTATGCCAGTTTGCGAGCCTGTTTGTGTCGATTGGCTGTATCAAGTCGTATTCGCGCGCCCAGCCGGCATGCATAGGGTTAATCTGTATGGCGTCGGCCTCCATCGAACCCACGCGCAACTGCTGGAGCACGGCTGGCTGGTCGGTATACACCACCCGTGTGAGTTTGATCGACTCCGGAAAGTCTTCAAAGTGCTCATCACGACTGGTCGTTTCCTGAGCCACCCAGACGATTTCTCCCTCCAGCGCAGCGGGCTCCGGCGGCTTGGTGGCCTCTGGTGGCTTAGTCGGCTCGGCCGTGGAGGGGGCAGGAGCCTGCCCGCAACCGCTCAGCAGCGATCCGCCCACGCCTGCCCACAACAGTATCCCACTCGTCCGCTTCAAGAAATCACGGCGACTGATACGCCCATGTCGCATCTCATTCTCAAGGGACGCAATAACGTTTGCTGCTCGTTCTCTCTTGTCCATCTCTACTTCCTCCTGTGTTCTGATTGTATCCTGAGACAGGGACTCCGCTACCGTGAAACGGTCAACGGGTCAGACGGCTTCTACACCATTTTCCATACTCTCCTCCTCACTTCTTATCCAGGTTGAGCCTCAAACGATTCAACGACACCCTTTTCGTTGACGATGGCAAGGACTTCGTCCAATGCGAAGTTCCGCAAGCCAAGACTATCGAGCGTTCGTGCGTTGGCACGCAGATCCATCTCCAGCATCTCGCAAGCGAAGGTGATGACGGCCGTCGTCACCGGAGTGGGTACGCCTGTCAGTCGCCCCAGGGCTTCCATCGGCACCATCCCGTAGGGGATGTCTTCCAGCAGAAAACGATGGCGCAAGGAGGGGGGCGCAGTGTCCCATTCGTAAGCCGGGTTGGTGGCCAGGACGTCGGTGAGCGTTTCACCCTTGGCCCCCTGGAAACCGTACCAACCGATCAGCACGTCACGCATCGGGGTTAACGACAGCCCGAGCGCCTGACCAATGGCCATACGCTCTCGCTCAACCCCTTCAGTCACTTTGCCCACGGCGGGTGTGCAACCTTCCCAATAGAAGAGAAAGTCGCCCTTAGTGTTCTCCACGCGACCGGCATTGGTTACGAGAATGGGGGCATGAACGACGGTGTTCACGTTTCGCAACCCCGTCTCCAGGACGTTTTGGGCCAGTTCCAGCCTGGGGTACAAATTGCGCAACTTGGGCAAGATCTCAGTCCCATTCCTACCCGGCAGCACAGCGACCTTTAGACCCTCTTTGAAGCCACTGACCCAAACCTTGTGGGGGCTCTCCTTGAAGCCGGAGTAGATCATACACTCCGTCTCCGCCAGCACAGGTAGATGAGTAACCCCGGCCTGACGCAGTACCTGGGCAAACTCGAACGCCCCCCCGAAATTGCCAGGGCTGAGTACCACAATCTGATCGGGGCGCAGATACGGACCACTGATCTCGGCGAAGTTCTTTTGGGCGTAGGCCGGAACCACTACCAGGATCACTTCCGCGTCAGCCAGTACAGCCTCAGGATCAGTTGACACCACGCCTAGTTTCCCAAATCCAGATGGCAATCCGGGTACGCCCCGATTCTCAAGCTCGATCCCTCCGGCTTCTCTCGCGCCCGCGATGTTCTCCGCGAACTGCGGTACCTCAAGAAGGTTTACCTTGAAACCCCGCAGGGCCAGGTCAGCGGCCGTGGCAAAGGCACCATTCCCCCCCCCCAGGACTGCGACAGTTTTTGCTTCGTTGCTCATCGCTCCCCTCGCTTAGTGGCATACATCCTCGATAACTTCACTCCCCCCACCCCGCCCGTTAATAGACCGTCAATAAGCAGCGACTCGCCGGTAATATATGAGGCTGCATCAGAAGCCAGAAAGAGGACCGGTTCCACTACCTCGGAGATCGTCCCCATGCGCCCCATTGGACATGCCTCTTCTATCTCGCGCCGGGCGGCGTCCGGATCTGCTTGTTCGGCGAAGAAGCGATCCATCAGCGGCCCCTCAATGCAGTAGGGGCAAACACAATTGACCCGAATGTTATGCTGAACATAGTCGAGGGCCATGTTTTTCGTCAGTAGCATCACGCCGCCCTTCGAGGGACTGTAGGCCGCGTTTCTGGGGAAAGCAACAACCCCGGCAATCGAGGCTGCGTTGACAATGCATCCTCCACCATTGCGGATCATGTGGGGTATGACGTACTTGCTGCATAAGAATATGCCCTTCAGGTTAACGTCTATCTGGCGATCCCAGTCACTCTCTGAGAGTTCCGTAACGCTGCCGAGTATGAGGATACCGGCCGAGTTGAACAGAATGTCTATGCGACCAAAACGGTCAATTGCGGCATGGACCAAGGCGGCGACGCTTTCTGAGTGGGCCACGTCTGCCTGCACCGCCAGAGCCTGCTGCTGTGTTTTCACTTGGATCAACGCCGCTGTCTCCTCGGCAGTCTCACCGACAATATCGGCCACGACGATGTGGGCACCCTCCTCGGCGAACCGTAAGGCAGCGCCCCGGCCGATGCCAGACCCTCCACCCGTTATCAGGGCTACCTTTCCCTGGAAACGCATAGTGTACTCCTCCTACAAGGCCTATCTCTCGGAAAGAACTATAGAATTTCGATAAGGGCAGCGCTGCTATGCTGGTTGGTGATGAGTTCATAACCATCAGCCGTTACGATCACCTCATCCTCCAACTGGTATCCCTCCACACCTGGCAAGATGTGAAAGGGCTCAATACAAAGCACCATGCCCTCCTCAAGAGTGGCATTAGTGTATTTATTAATGTAAGGCCCTTCGTGCAGCGTCAACCCCAACCCGTGCCCCAGGAATCTTAGCGGGCGCAGCCCCACATCCTCAAAAGTACGCGCATAATGACGGTAAATATCCGCCGTCTGAGCACCCGGCCTAATCATTTCCAAGCAACTGTGCTGCACTCTGGTCAATGCGTCCCAGGTGGCCTTTTGATCATCATTGGGCTTTCCAACGACCATCGTACGGGCCACATCTGAGAGATAGCCTCCGATGGTTGCATAGAGATCGGTACGGATCAGATCACCAGGCTGCATCTTGCGCATAGTGGGGACAGGATTCGCATGTTGGCTCCTCTCACCAGAACCGATAACCACCATCCGAATGCTTTCCGCCCCACCCGTCAACAACTCACTGTAGATATGCTGTGCCAAATCCATTTCAGTCGCCCCGGGCCCGACTTGTCGAGCAGCAGCGTAGTGCGCGTTCTCTGCCGCACGACCGACCCGGCGCAGTTTCTCTATCTCTTCTGGTGTTTTGACCATGCGCAGTTTGCCCATCAAGTCCTCGCAATTAACAAGAACGACTTGTGGCAAGGCATCTTCCAATCTTGGTCGGTACTCAGCCGGTAGGAAGTCAAGTTCGATGCCAATTTTCCCGCCATG
>JAUWNP010000076.1 GCA_030612585.1 Anaerolineae bacterium | reverse complement strand
GTACCAGCGTAATGCTTGTATGTTATGCCATGCTATGGTATAGTTTTAATACACAGTCGAGGTAGGACGAATAGCGTATCTCTCCGAAACGTAAGCGTTCAGGAAGGTGACGGAACATCTACACAAAAGACCTCCGAGGTTTACGAAATGGTACTCCCTCAAGAGTTTCTGGTGATATGTGGCTCGCTTTCTGGGCCAAACTGCGGCTCAAACCTCGGAGGTCTGAACACTTACCTCCGAACGTGCGAGGGGTGTTGAGTTTTGTACATCTGGTGGGGAACAATGAATTATGATGTGTCCGAAGATAGGCCGGCAGCGCAGCGACGCACTCTCTGCATAGTGCTGCGTCGCTTTTCTTCCCGCCATGGCCAGAGCATGCTGGAGATGGCGCTGCTTCTGCCGGTACTGCTCATCTTGATCGCGGGGATGATTGAGATCGGCGTATATGCCAACGATTACCTGACGTTGCTCGACGCTACCCGGGAAGGAGCGCGTTTCGGCGTTAACCTTGATCCCTCACTCACTATTCAGGAGCCCTTCGACGCACGTACAGGTGCATCTGATCCTTTCCCTGACCTGCGCCTTCCCACGCTGGTCACCCCGGGTATGACAGCCGAGCAACTATATGACCTGTGTGACCAGGGGAAGACGGTCAATTTTTATTACGAGGTCGCCTGTCTGACTTTCCAGAACATCCCCCTCGGCCAACTGACGACCACAACCAGTATCAGCGACGACATCGTGATCACAGTCATCGGGTACGCCAGTACCGGCGAGATCGTGCACCGCTGGCCGCTGGCGCCGAGCGGAGTCCGACCTCTCCCTTACCCCGACCCGAACGATCAGTCCTATCACTTCAAAGGTGTCAACGACGGCCCTGCCAATCCTGGCTGCACTATTTCGAACATCGAGAACTGCCGCTGCTGGTCGCTCTACGGCGTGCGCGGCTCCTCGTTCGACAATGCGCGCATTGTAGATGCGCTCCAGAGCATAAGGGCAAAACCCGGGTTTAGCGGGGCCGAGGCTGGCGGTCTGGTGATTGTCGAGGTCTTCCATGCCCATCCTCACTTCACGGGCCTGTTCACCATCGGTGACTACATCCCCGACCCGATCCAGGCTCGCCCCTACACCATCTTCCCCCTGCCGGCTGCCGAACCAAAGTGAGCGGAGGTTTGCAGATGAAGTTGACTATGTGCCACCGGCTCTTCCGTCGAAACGAAAGTCGAAACGAGAAAGGGCAGACGCTGATCATTGTAGCCGGCAGCTTCGTCGCGCTCCTGGCCCTGGTAGGGCTTGTGACCGACGCCGCGCTTCTGTACGTCAACTATGCCCACCTGCGCCGGGCGGTGGACGCCGGGGCCTTGGCTGCCGCAGGCCAATATCGCGAGAGTCGTGGCCTTGAATCTATCTACGCTGCTGCTGCGGAGGTGGTGCAAATCCAACTTCCCACCGGCCTGCACAACGTCGAGGTTTATTGGTGTCCCGTCGGCACGCCGGGCGCTACTATACCCAACTATGCCGGTGGGCAGTATCAGCCCTACGCGGCTGACCTCTGCACCACCACCCCGCGCAAGCGGGTGCGCGTGGAGGCCTGGCTCGACGTGGACCTGGTTTTTCTCTCTCTCCTTGGCTTTGACCACGTCAGACTCTCCGCTCAGGCCGAATCGGAGGCCGCGCTGATCAACCTGGTGTTGCTGCTCGATACGTCCGAATCCATGGCCTACGGCGTGGACGCAGACGGCGATGGCGATGTAGATGAAGACCCGAATGCCTGCCCGCGGACTGGTTATCCGCGCACAGCCCACGGCCAGACGTACAACAGTTTCGCCGAGTGCCTCAGGGCCTGCTCGTCTGAGGAGTGGTGCAGTCCCTTCGAGGAGGTGCGCGATGCTGCGGCCGACTTCGTGGGCATCATGCGCGACGGCGTGGACAGTGTGGCTGTCTATCACTTCGACAAAACGCCAGTGCAGACCCCATCGGAGGACCCTGGCCCTTCTCCTTCTCCCTACTGGCCTACCTATACCCACTCGGTCCCGATCTACGCGTCGAGCGGCGAGGTCGTCTCGCTCACGAGTGCGCTCTCCAAAGTGACCGATGCCATCGACAACGTCGACCCCGGCTTTCCACCACTGCGCGTCTACATCCGGCCTCAGTTGCCCGGTATGAATCCCCAGTGGCAGGTGTCCAATTTTCGCTGGACCAACACCAACATCGGTGGGGGGTTGCGCGAGGCGACGACCGAACTGGTGCAAAACGGTGAACCGGACATCGCCGTGTGGGTCATCGTGCTGCTCACCGACGGTGCGGCTAACGCGACCGACGTGGCGGCCGACGAGAACGACTGGTGGACCTGCCCCTCGCCCTACACCTATCAATACACGCCGACGGAGCAGTGCGCGTTGCACTATTCCCCTGCGCCCAACCAACGGTGTCGCGGTTATCAGGAGGGGGTGTGTGGCGATTGCAGCCCCTGGTGCCGTGATCCTGAGGTGTCCGACGCCGACCCCACCCAGCCTGTCACCACAACGGTGACGCGCCACTGTCCCTCGGTCGAGACTTGCAGCGATCCTGTCGCCGTTCCCTGGTACACAAATCGTCACCTGATAGCCACGCATCCTATCACGTATTTCTACGACGCCGACGACTACGCCCGTGACATGGCGGACACGGCCGCCGCGCAGAAGATCGCACTTTTCACCATCGGCTTTGGCTCCGAGGTGATAGACTATGACCGGGGTGGGCGGTGCGACGCTGGCGAGCGGTTGCTGCGCTACATCGCCGACGTGGGCGACGACGGCGACCGCTCCACCGCCCCCTGCGGCAGCGACTTTTACTGGGATGCCCAACATGTATGGCCCATGCCGGATCTGGGGGAGGACTGCGGCAATTATTATTACGCGGACGAGCCGGACGAACTAAAAGACATCTTTGAGGCTATCGCTTCGCGCGTCTTCTCGCGCATCACTAAGTGAGAGAATCATGCCACACGTGCCACGCTGGGAGGTGTCCTGATGAAAAAACGTCTAAGGACTCACCTGGGCCAACTCTGGATTCGCGGTCAGGGACTGGTTGAGTTTGCCCTGGTGCTCCCGCTCTTGCTCCTCCTCTTGTTCGGCCTGGTCGAGTTTGGGCGCATCTTCCATGCCTGGCTCACGCTGGAGCACGCCGCCCGTCAGGCCGCCCGCTACGCCGCCAGTGGGGTGTACAACACGGACTACTGCGGTGACGTGGCGGTGCTCTTGGACGCAGCCGATCCCGGTCGCGACTATGGGCAGATTGACCTGTATGACGGAGTTGCTGACTGCAAGGTACGTGCCCCGACGGAGGCAGAGAGGGCGGGCCTTGAGGCATTAGGGATAGAACTGGACGATCCCCAGGAGTGGATGCACTACGACAACATCACCGGCCGGCTGCAAGACGCGGTCCGCTTGTGGTCCATCCGCGAGGAAGCCTGGCATGCCGCGGTCGGCATCTCGATTGACGCCGGTGTCTCGGGCGACCTGGCGAAAAGCAATGACTTCGATTGGTACGAGATGGCAAATCCATCTGACCCGCTCGTTCAAAGCGGCGACCCCGCTCGGCGAGGCTGGTTCCACGTCGGGATCTGCAGCACCCGCCGTCCGCTTGAGGCCGCTCCTCCCGATGGCCTGGGAACGAAAAACGTCCCTGCCAACTTCCAGCGTTCTGACTCGTTCCGGTTTGACAAGGAGAACATCTACGGTTGGGGGGAGTATGCCTGTGTCAACCCCAATCCCATTTTTGATCTGGACCCGCCTAATCCTTCCTGGGGCACCGATGACGGTCTGTACAATGAGGGCCGTGCGCAGGATGACCCCGGAGGGCCTAACGACCGCGTGGTGATCGTCCTTACCTTCAACCATCCTCTCATCACTCCCATCCGCGGCATAGCGGCCAACGCGGAGAACTTCGTCACGTTGCGCTCGGTGCGCGAGATGGTCGTCGAGCGCTTCCGCACCGCCCGCGTGATCGGCCTGCCACCCGCTTTTGACATCCCTCAGGTATCACCTAGCCCTATCCCTCCCCAACCCCCGGTTGTGGAGATCATTGAGCCGCCGGAGGGCGCGCCCTGCTTCGACAGCACGCTCATCCTCCAGGCTCGCGCCTGCGATCCCGACGTCGCCGGCGAAGACTGCGACCCCAACCTGCACAACGGGGAGGGCATTGACAACTTGTACTTCGAGGTCAGAGACCCCGATGGTGTCATCGTGCACACCCACACGGATTACAGCGTCGAGTACTGCGGCTTCGGCGGCGACTCCGACCCCTGTCCGGCCTACGACCTCCGGGTGGGCCACTGGCCGGGCGGCGCGCCTGTCGTCCCTGGCATCCACACGCTCGACGTGACTGCCACCGATCAGGATGTCGTCCCTAGGCAAACGACGGTAGGGCACACCTTTGATCTCTGTGTATACCCCGATTGTGACGACATTACGATGGAGTGGGGGGGGTACCAAAGTGAAAGTGGCACGGTGCAGAACGATAACGCGGCATTTCGGATCGAGAACGACTCGGGGTATGACTTCGACACGGTCCAACTGGTAGCCACATGGCCAACGGATCCCGGCCGTCACCTGGACTACGTCAACTACCGCCGCTACGACGTGACTCCGACCAGTGGTCGTATCTACAACAACCCGAACTTCAGCACCTCGCCCTCGACGATGGGTGAGGGAGGCCACTCCTTTGCGGGTGGCGTGGACCGTTGGGTGCTGGATGGCTCGTGGGGACGGTATTCGATTGACTTCAACCGGAGGGTCAGCAACTTGAACCCGGTTGGCTTCGCGCTCGAAGCGACGTTGCGCACGGCTGATGGTTTTGAGTGCGTCGTGTCGGCGCAGGGGCCGGACGTGCCGCCCACGTGTGAGGCCTTGAGCGTGGACCCGGACCATCTGGTGCGCTTTGGACACGACCCGTACGGTCCGCGGCGTGACTGGCTGGTGGGCGGGGCCGTGCTCAACAGCAGCGGTTATAATCCGTGGTTGCATGCGTTCACCATCTGGTGGCCCGACGGTGAGATGTACAACCCCCCAGCACCCTACGTGAACCAGGTGCATATGCCTAGTGCAGGCCAGGGCAATGCCGGTGTCAACGGCGGCGATGGAGATTCCAGCCCCTGGTCGGATAATTGGGACAGCATAGACCATAACCGTACCCTCTTTCCGTACGAGCCTCACTGGCTTTCCTTTGACTTCAGCGGAGAGCAGACGCCCGACATGCGTGTTCTGGGGTTACCTCTCTCGCCCCGCCGGCAAGAACTGCTGGATTCCACCGTCAACGGCTACCACCCCGCCACCGCCAGTGGCAACCTGAACGACAACATTCTCCACCCTGACCAGTTCAACGCGCTGATGTGTCTCACCTTCTCCGATACCCCAGAGACGGACTGTGACTGTCCGTTGACGTTCTCCAATTTCCAGAAAGGCCCCTACATCCACCTCAACTCCCCACCGGCCTCCGGCGAACTGCCCAATGGCCTGGGGGAATATCTGATGCGCCCCTCCCACCTGGAGGGTCATGTTGGCGTGCCCGTGACCTCCGGCGGCCCGGTCAGCGGCACGCTGGTGATTGACGTGACCGCCTTCGATCGGGACTACGGCGACAGCGCCCCCGACGGCCAGGGCATCCGCGAGGTCGCTCTGTGGGTGGAAGGGCCGGAGAACGAGCAGTCTGGACACAGCCCCGACTACAACCTCCTGCTGAGTGGAAATCCGTCGCAGCGACGGGACTGGTATTACCTGACGGCCTTGCCCTACCGCGTCGAGTTCGATCTGCAGCAGTGGCCCGACGACAGTTACGTCATGACCGGTACCCACTATCTGTACGTGCGGGCGATGGATCAGGACGACGATGAGGGGCTGGACCAACTATTCACACTGCTGGTCGTGCCTTTCGAGGTGGAGCCCTCCGGCGTCTCCTGCGACGACCTGGTGGCCGGCGACGAGGTACTCTTCATTCAGAATACCGATAGCAATATATACCGGAACGCCTTTAGCGATAGCATCACCAATACCAGCGATTACCCTGTGACGTTGAACGAGATGGTCGTGCATTGGCCGAAGGGCACCAGCGGCGTGGATGGCCTCTACCCCTACCCCGACCCCTACATCAATGTCGTGTATCGCTGGGATGAAGCCGGGTCGTATAGTACAGCCCACTACGGCAACGGCAACACCGACCCGTGGCACGTCACGAGTGGCTGGCGCAGTGAGACTTACCGTGAAATCCCCGAGGGTGAAGGCCGGGCGTTCTCGAACCGTTTTGACGGTCTCAATTATGTTAACATCGGGGGGCTTCTGGGGCTGCCGTACAACCCCTGGTATCCCGCCGCGCGCATGGCGCCACGCTCCAGTGACGTGAGTTATTCCCGCAACCATTCGCTCTACAGCAGCTGGCAGCGGAGGTATGCGATGGGCGGCAACATCGTGCATCCCAGCCAGTTTGAATTTGAGATGCGTTTCGACTTCCCGGCCGGCCTGGGGAGTTGTTGGCTCACCTTCGACGGCGGGCGGCAGGGGCCGGCCATCCAGTTGATCTCTCCGGGACCGACCGGGGACCTCTCCGCGGCCTATCCGCATCCGTGGTACGTGCGACCAGAGGTTGTGGCTGGCGCGTCCTCCGTGCCGGCCGCCGGTCCTGACAACGTCATTGAGGACCTCCTCACAATTCTGGCCGAGGCGGGCGACCTGGACTTCGGGGGCGGCAACGGCGCGGGTATCCAGGAGGTGGCCTTCTGGGTGGTGGGTCCCAACAGCCGGTCGGGCCGGCGCAACCTGCTGGTGCCCTACGACAGCGCCCACAACTGGCAGTGGGATTGGGCTTATGTGACCTCGCCGCCCTATCAGCCTTTCGCCCCCATCTCCCTGCCCGGCACCTGGCCCGGCGGCCGGCCGGTAGTGAACGGCACGCACTACCTGTTTGTGCGGGCTATGGACACCGACGATGCGTACCTGTATAACGGAGCGCCACGGCAGGCGCTGTACACGTTGCTGGTCACCTCGTTTGAGGTGGTTGGTGGGGAAGATCCAGGTCCGACAGCCACGCCGGTACCCACCGCACCGCCCACACCTACGCCCAGCATCACACCCACGCCCAGCATCACGCCTACGCCCAGCATCACGCCTACACCGAGCCGCACGCCTACGCCCAGCCGCACGCCTACACCGCCGCCAGTCACGCCCTCGCCAACGCCGACGCCGGTCACGCACACACCCACGCCGGAGCAGACAGATACGCCGATGCCTACGTGGACGCCACCCGGGGGCATTGAGTAAGCGTAAGCCGTCTTTCCGCTTGCAGGCTGGAGACACGGCAAAAACCTATCCGAAAAACAGGGGCGGGGTGACCCTGTCCCTATCTATCGGGAGAGGAAAAGAGAAACAATGCGCAAAGAACTGATCCTGATGGGACTGCTGCTGGAGGGAGTGGTCATCCTGGTGATTGGGCTCTCGGTTTCGATCTGCGCCGCCGCGCCAGTGGTCGGGGAACTCCCATCGGTCGAGGGTCTACCGTCGCTGGCAACTTCCAGTGCCATCACCCTGACCCGCATTCAGACTGTCACGCTGCACGAACCGTCCGGTTTCCACATCTACGCTACCGCCCTCACCACCACCATTCAGTTCAAGATCACGGATTACCCACTGGGCTCGGGCACGTGGATCATGCTCCCGGCCGATGCCGTCACTCGCGAGGTGACCTGCCTGGGGAACCCCACGTGTGAAATCTCATACTCAGTCCCGGACACAATCTACTTTCTGGGCACAGGAGAGGCCACTATCTACGTGGATTACGACACCGCCAGCCGTGCCAGGCGTATTGCGGGCTCGCGGGTCGTCAGCCTCACTTACGGGGTTGGTAATCCCGATGTCCAGTTTGGGTTGACTAACACCATCTACTTCAGCCGCACGTTTGATCCGGGGTTGGTACCCTGGTTGATCGAGCCGCCGGGTTACGAGGAGCAGTTGTACGCCTTGCACTGGGTCACCAATGTGCAGTGGGTAAGGTTTACGGCGGTGTTTACCGAACCGTTGCTGGGCTCCGACCTGGCGGTAGATCGCCTGGAGATGAGTCCAGAATATCCGGAGGTGGACCAGACGGTGCATTACACCGTCGTTGTGCGCAACCAGGGGGACTATGGTACGGGGCGGGCTGTGTTGGCCGAGTTGTTCGTGCGGCCTTATGCACTCGGCCCACCGGTCGTTTTGACCGACCACGTGGGTGGGTGGTCCTGGATAGATGAAGATGGAAGGGCACGGGGATACGCCGAGGATGCGCTGTTTAAGTGGTACTTTCCAGCGCCTTATCAAGTTTATCTACCGTTGGTAATGCGGGCATATCAGGCTGGCTCCGGCGGGGGCGCCGCCAGCACACGGGCCTTGTTACCTGGCTCCTACTGGTGGCCCGGCCTCAGACCCGGTGAGGTGATTACAGGCGTGACTTCTTTTCCATGGCCGGAGGACTGCGGCGCTGAGATGTGCGGGGCGTGGGCTAAGGTAGATCCCTCTTATCTGGACGTAGGGGTGGTGTACGAGTGGTGGGGTTATAACCCCGAGGGGTTGGACTGCGGGCTGGAGGAAAATGGACTGCCCACCTGCGAGGAGGAGATGAACAACGTCGCTGCTGCTTTCACCCGCTTCATGACCTACCTGCCGGTTGTCGTGCGGGGTCAATGACTCCCTCGCGCAGATGCGGTCTTCTGCCCGTCGGTGGCGCCAACGAGTTAACGCTTTCATTCACTATCACAAGGTATGAAAGGTAGAGTAGAAAGGACTGATTGGTTGCATGGAGTCATCGGTCGGGAGACCGATGGCTCTGGTGTGAACATGGTGTGTGCTTGACATTCCGTCGCGAACAGAGTATGATAGATTAGATGTCATTAGATGTCATAAGGAGGCAGAAATGCGCAGTGGTCGAATATTCATCGTTATAGGCATCGTCCTCTTTCTTGGGGCGCTGGCAGCGGGATTCTACTTCCTGGTGGGGCCTGGTCGGCAGCAGCCGGAGCCCGCCCTTGAGGTTGAGGAGGGGACTCCTCAGCCGGAGGTGCCCAAGGGCTTGACCGAGATCGTCGTAGCGGTGCAAAACATCCCCCGTGGCATGCGCGTCACCGAGGACATTAACGCGGTGACTTTGCGGAACTGGCCGGAGGACGCACTGCCCGAGGGAGCGATCACCGATCTTGAGGTCGTCTATGACCGCGTTGCCCGCGTGGACATCGTGCGGGAGATGCCGATTCTGGATGGCATGCTCGCCGAGGAGACTGGGGACATAGGGGCCACGGGCTCCGACCCGGCGCTCCGGATTCCCCCAGGGAAAGTGGCCTACGCATTGCCGGTGGCGCGCTACTCCAGCGTGGCCTGGGCGCTCCGGCCAGGCGACCACGTGGACGTGATCCTATCTCTGTTGCTGGTAGATCTGGATGAGGAATTCCAGAGTATTCTGCCGAATGAGATGGGGTGTATCTCGCCCTCCGAGGAGGAAGGCTGCCAGGGTGGCCCGGAGGGACGGCTAGAGGTCTTGCCCAACGGCTGGATGGTCAACGTGTCCGCCGGTGAGGGTCAGCGCCCGCGACTGGTGACGCAACTGACGATCCAGGACGCTGTGGTGCTGCACGTGGGCGACTGGCCAGCCGAGGAGTCTCCCCCTGCCGAAGAAGAAGAGCAACCGGAGGAGGAGGGAGAACCTGCGCCCCCCCCGCGAGCAGAGATCGAACCGTTGACCTTGGTCGTCACGCGGCAGGATGCGATGGTGCTGGACCACGCCATGGCAGCCGGTGCGCGGATCAACATGCTGTTGCGCCCGGCGGGCGACGAGGGACTGGTGACCACAGACTCGGTCACGCTGCAGTACATAATGGATCGTTTTAATATCGAGTTGCCGCCGAAGTTACCGTATGGGGTCACGCCTCCGCTTTTGCAGTTGGAACGCATTGCCAGGAGTGAGGTGGCCGGTCAATACGGTGGTGGCGATGGTGGTGGTGGAGGAGGAGAATAGGCGGGAGGCATGGCGTGAGGCCACAGGTCGGTGAGAGGATCCGCGTCCTGATCGTTGACGACATCGCCGAGACGCGGGAAAACCTGCGCAAGTTGCTCTCCTTTGACACCGATATCGAAGTCGTCGGTGCGGCGTCTTCGGGTCTGGAAGGCATCGAACTGGTCAAGCAGTTCCAGCCGCACATTGTCCTGATGGACATCAACATGCCGGGTATGGATGGCATCACCGCTACGGAGACGATCCTACGGGAGGTGCCGACGGCCCAGGTGGTGATCCTCTCTGTGCAGGGCGAGACCGACTACCTGCGCCGGGCGATGCTGGCTGGTGCGAGGGATTTTCTCACCAAGCCGCCCAGCGGTGATGAACTGATGAGCACCATCCGCCGGGTCTACGAGATGGGGAAGACCCGCGCGGTGATGACACCTGTGCAGCCGTCCGCCACTGCGGCTGCCTCGGCCAGGATGCAGGGAGGGCGGCGCGAGGGATGCGTGATCGCAGTCTTCAGTCCCAAGGGCGGCGTGGGGTGTACGACCATCGCAGTTAACCTGGCAGTCGTGTTGCAGCACATGCTCGGCAGCGGGCAGAAGGTCGCGCTGGTGGACACCAATTTTCAGTTCGGAGATGTGGACGTGATGCTGAACTTGCAGGCCAGCCGGAGCATCGCGGACCTGGTGCCCCAGATTGAGAACCTGGACAGCGATATGCTGAGTAGCGTGCTGACTCCTCACGGCTCGGGGATCAAGGTGTTGTTAGCCCCACCGCATCCGGAAGCGGCGGAGGGTCTGCTCGCCAATACATCTTCGGATGAGGGAATGGGAGGCAATTCGACGCTTGAAGCGGTTTTGGGTCTGATGCGCGAGGAGTTCGACATCATCGTCGTGGATGTGTGGAGTTGGATAGATGACGTCGCATTGACTGTGTTTGATGCTGCAGCGATGATTGTGCTCATCGTGAAACCGAATATCCCGGCCGTCAAGGGTGCTCGTCTGTTCCTCGAGGTGGCGGGGAAACTCAACTATCCGCTGGAGAAGATCGCGTTGGTGGTTAACTGTGTGGATCGGCGCACTGGTATTCGGGTAGAGCAGATTGAGCGGGCCATGATACCTGTGGCAGCCCAGATTCCGCTGGATGAGCGCTCGGCGATGGCAGCCGCCAACCGTGGTGTGCCATTCGTCGTGCGTGATCGGAACCGCCCCGTTTCTCAAGGGGTCCTGCAACTTGCCGAATACGTCTGGGGTAAGTTGTCAGAGGCTGAGGAGAGTGAAGAGGAGCGGGAAGAAGCACCAGCAGGAGTGGTGAGAACAGAAGGGACGGGTTTGCGGCGGCTGAGGCACGTCTTTGAGCGATGATGGGGCGGTTCCCCGTGTCTTGAGCAGGTCAGAGAGGTGAGAAGAAATGTCGTTGCTGAAACGGATTGAGAAAGAGAAGCATGTGGCCCCGCCTGGATCTTCGCGGATGACCGAGTTGCGCGTGCGACGCCGGCCAGCATCTCCTGCTCAAGATGCCTATCTAGACCTCAAGGCACGCATCCAGAACAAGTTGATCGCGGATCTGGATCCGACGATGGATGTCACCAAGACGGATGAGGTGCGTCGCACGATCGAGGAGATGTACAACAACGTCCTGGCTGAGGAGCACATTGTCCTCAGTCGGGCGGAGAGACAGCGGCTGTTTGAGCAGATCGTCGCGGAGATATTGGGCTTGGGGCCGCTGGAACCGTTTTTGGCCGACGCCACTATTAGTGAGGTCATGGTGAACGGGGCTAAGAACATCTACGTCGAGCGCGGTGGAAAGGTCTATCGTACGAACGCCGTCTTCGAATCGGACGAGCATCTGATGCGCATCATTGAGCGTATCGTCGCCCCTCTGGGGCGACGCATTGACGAGAGTTCTCCCTACGTGGATGCTCGCTTGCCGGATGGCTCCCGAGTGAACGCAGTGATCCCACCGATCTCCCTGGTCGGGCCCGTGCTAACGATCCGCAAGTTCTTCAAGATACCACTCACGGTCGAACGATTAGTCAAGTTGGGTACTTTGACAGCAGAGGCGATGGAGTTGTTGAAGGCGTGCGTGATGGCCAGATTAAATGTGATGGTCTCGGGAGGCACTGGCTCCGGCAAGACGACTTTGTTGAACGTCCTTTCCGGTTTTATCCCCGATGATGAGCGCATCATCACCATTGAGAATGCCGCCGAGTTGCAACTGCGCCAGATGCACGTCGTGACGCTGGAGTCGCGCCCGCCCAATATTGAGGGCCGGGGCCAGGTCGCCATCCGGGACCTGGTGATCAACAGCCTGCGGATGCGTCCAGACCGCATCGTCGTAGGCGAGTGTCGGGGTCCCGAGGCTTTTGACATGCTCCAGGCGATGAACACCGGCCACGAGGGCAGTATGACCACCATCCACGCCAACACCCCTCGCGACGCGCTGGCCCGTCTGGAGAACATGATTTTGATGGCGGGGATGGACTTGCCCCACCGGGCTATTCGTGAGCAAATCGCCTCTGCGCTGGATGTGATCGTCCAACTGGAGCGCAGGCGGGATGGGAGCCGTAAGATCGTCGCTGTCACCGACGTCCAAGGGATGGAGGGTGATATCATTACCATGGCCGACATCTTCAAGTTTGAGTTGGCTGGATACGAGGACGGTCGGGTGATCGGCGTACTACGACCCACGGGCCTGCGCCCCAAGTTTATGAAGAAGATTGAGGCAGCCGACATTCATCTGCCGCCTGCCATCTTTGGTGTGGGGCGAAAGACGCGGTATTAGGGCTTGCTTCTCACACCCTGCCGTGGGGAAGGGAAGCGCCGAGCGGAGGACTGAGGATGCTCTGGGTACCAGTGGCACTTGCAGCAATCGGCTTGAGTGTGATAGTGGGAGGGATCGTCTTGTCCCGCCGGGCCGGCCGTTCTCTTATCGAAGACCGGCTGGGCCTGGAGAGTGTAGAGACGACTGTTGTTACTGAGCGTCGTTCACCATTGGGGGATGCTCTAAACCGTGCGCTGGTCCGCGGGGGGGTGGCGGCTGACCTGGCCACCCAATTGGCGCGCGCGGACATCAAACTAACGGTAGTTGAGTTTCTGGCGGCAACGCTGATTGTGATGATCCTGGGCGGGGGTGTGGCCTACCTCCTGACGCGCCAGGTCATAGCAGCGGTGTTGGCATGTGTAGTATGCTTCTTCGCTCCCCGTTGGTACATCGCGTTTCTGCGAGGCCGGCGATTGCGAGCGTTCAACGATCAACTGGGCGACACCATCAACCTGATGGTCAATTCTCTCCGCGCAGGTTACAGCGTCATGCAGGCGATGGATGCGGTAGCACAGGAGATGGGGGAACCAATCTCCACCGAGTTTGGGCGAGTCGGGCAGGAGGTACAACTCGGCCTGACACTGGAGCGCTCACTGAGCAACATGCTACGTCGCGTTCCCAGCGATGACCTGGACATGATGATCACGGCCATCAATGTGCAGCGCGAGGTGGGCGGTAACCTGGCGGAGGTGCTCGACTCGATCAGTCATACCATCCGGGAGCGGGTGCGGATAAGAGGCGATATCCGTGCCCTCACGGCTCAGAGCCGCATTTCGGGCTACATGGTGGCCATGGTTCCGATCGTCCTCTCGGTGGTTGTCTATCTCATCCAGCCGGACCTCATGTCGCTGTTGTTTACCGAGCGCTGCGGGTGGATCATGGTTGGTGTGGCGGTCTTGGGGATTGTGGCGGGTTTTGTGGTCATCGGCAAGATCGTGGACATTGATGTGTAGTTACCAGGAGGTGCAGACATGCAAGTCGCCATGTTGATCGCTTTGGGTGTGTTTGTGCTAGGCGGCCTGGGTCTGGTTATCATTGGGCTGGGCCGGTCACGACAACCTGGTGCTATTGAGGACCGTCTGGCGGAGTTCGGCACACTGGAACGCCCCCCCACCCTGGAAGAGATCGAACTGTCCCAGCCCTTCATTGAGCGCGTACTACTACCTTTGACTACGGGCCTGGCGGAGTTCGTGGTGCGCTTCTCGCCGAAGCAGAGCTCAGAAGCGTTACAGCATAAACTTGACCTGGCGGGTAATCCCTACGAGATCACCAGGTTCCTGGGCCTCCGTGTGTTGGCGGCGCTGCTGTTGGGAGGGCTGGGGTTTGCTTTGTTTTTTGTGGCAAAGACTCTGCCCGTCATGCAGCGCATACTGCTAGTTGTGGTGGGGATTGGATTAGGTTACTATATGCCGGTGTTGTCGCTGGGGCGCAAGATCAAAAGCCGACAAGAGAATATCATCAAGTCTCTGCCCGATGCGCTCGATTTACTGACGATCTGTGTTGAAGCGGGTTTGGGCTTCGACGCTGCTCTGGGCAGGGTGGCCGAGAAGTGGGATGATGCACTGAGCGTAGCGTTCATGCGAGTGCTCCAGGAGATCCAGTTGGGCAAACTGCGGCGCGAGGCGCTGCGTGATATGTCGGACAACATGGATGTCCGGGACGTGGGGACTTTTGTGGCGGCTATCATCCAGGCGGATCAACTGGGTGTCAGTATTGCCAAGGTATTGCGCATCCAGTCGGACCAGATGCGTGTGCGGCGGCGTCAGCGGGCTGAAGAATTGGCTCGCCAGGCGGGGATCAAAATGCTACCTGCGATTGCTTTTCTGATCTTTCCTGCTATTTTCATCGTCTTGCTGGGACCGAGTGTGATCACGCTGATGACGATGGACGTAGGCGGCTTTGGGTTTTAGGTGAACAGGCTGGTGTAGGAATTTGACGTCGGGGATGGGGCTTCCTTGCCTGTGTCGATCATTGAGACGATTGGTCTCCACTGGTGTGATTTTCGCAACCAGTTCCTGGACCTTCTGTTTCCCCCACATTGTATCGGTTGTCACCAGGTGGGCGCGTGGCTGTGTGCCGACTGCCTGGCCCAGGTCCCTCGCGTTGAGCCTCCTTTTTGCGCCCGCTGTGGAGACGTGGTTGTGGCCGATGGACTTTGCGCACGTTGCCGGACTGCTCCATTGCGGATCGAATGTATACGCTCGGTGGTCTACTCTGAGGGGACGCTCCGCGAGGCGATACACTGGCTCAAGTATCGCGGGCGCACTGCGCTGGCCGGGCCTCTGGGTGGCCTGATGGTAACCTACTGGATGCAGCATCCAATGCCGGCCGACGTCGTGGTGCCTGTCCCGTTGCATACTGCCCGTCTGCGCGAGCGGGGATATAATCAGGCGGCGTTGCTGGCCCACGAGATGGCACGCCGGGTTGGACTGGTGGTGGACGAGCAGGCGCTGGTGCGGTGGCGTATAACGGCCCCGCAAGTCAAACTCGACGCCAGGCGGCGGGAAGAGAATGTGCACGGCGCTTTCCGTTGCTCCGGCGACGCACTGACCGGTAAGCAGGTGTTGTTGATTGACGACGTATGTACCACGGGCTCTACACTGGAAGCCTGCGCCGTGGCCCTATACGAGGGAGGAGCGCGGGGTGTGCAGGCTTTGACACTGGCCCATGCGCGCTAAATACGTTCTGGGTAATTACCCAGCCATGAGGTGCAACGCACTTGTTTCTCGCCATTTCAGCGATTTCGTCCAGCAGCCTGCCACGAGTACTCGCAGTGGATTGCACTGTAGAACAGCAGATTTGTAGCAAAAGTGCGTTGCACCTGAGTAGTAACCGTTCTGGTTTTCACGTGTGTTCAGTATACGCCAAATATATTGCAAAGGAGGAAGTCCAATGGAAGTGTCTATCTTCGCCCGAAACATGGAAGTGAATCCGCATTTGAGGGATTATGTGGAGCATAAGGTTGAGAAACTGGATCGCTATTTGCCTTTGATCGAAGAAGCGCGGGTTGATTTGGCAGTAGAGAACACGCGCAGCGCCGCCCATCGGCAGATAGCGCAGTTAACGGTGTGGGTGCCAGGTACGATCCTGAGGACTGAAGAACGTACCGGCGACATATTCGCTTCGATTGACGCGGTATTGGATAAGATGTACCGCCGGATTGCGCGGTACAAGGGCAAGCGCCGGAATCGGTGGCACGCGGTCACTGAGGAACTCCCTATTGAAGAGCCGGTGGAGGAGACAGAGGGAGAGATTGTCCGTGTCAAGCGTTTCGAACTCCGGCCGATGATGCCGGAGGAGGCGGTTGAGCAAATGGATTTGCTGGGCCACCATTTTTACGTCTTTCTGAATGCGGACGAGGGGGCCATCAACGTGGTGTACAGGCGGGATGACGGTAACTACGGCTTGTTGCAGCCGGCGCTTGCTTAGACCGGGTTCCCACGCCTGGCTTCAGGCTGCTGCTGGCTTTTCGGATGGACGCTTGGTGCGGCAGGACGTGCGCGAGGGGGCTCGGGCCAACCGAGCCCCCTTGGTGTAGGAGGAGGATGTGGCGGGTGGGGAGACAACCCTGTTCCTCTTGGTCGGGGGGTGGGGGCAGAGTGATGTGGAACGGGCGCTGGACGGAGCGCACCGGGCCGCTGCGTGCGACTTGCTGGAACTGTTACTGCGCACAGGTATGATCGGCCGGGCTGTGGTCGCCACCGATGATCCTGCATGGGGCGATATGCTGACCGGCCTGCCGGTCGAGGTGGATCTCGATCCGCCGGGGGAACCTTTTCACTTTGGACGACGGCTGGCCGGGCTGATTGAGCGGTACGAAGCGCAACGCGTGCTTTACAGCGGAGGCGCTTCGGCCCCGCTGCTGAGCAGCGAGCACTGGGCCCAGGTACTGGCCCGGCTGGCGGACGCGGAGCGGCTGGTGGTCACCAACAACCTGCACTCCTGTGATTGGGTGGGGTTCGTCCCTGCGGATGAGATTGCGCCGCTGATCGTTCAGGAGGTGAATGACAACGCGGTGGCCTGGGCGCTGGCTCACGAGGGCGGCCTGCCGGTCGAGAGTCTGCCCGCATCGGCCGCTACACGCTTTGACCTGGACACGCCGGCGGACCTGCTGATTGTGCACCGTCATCCGGGTATCGGGCTGTGTCTGCGTCGTTTCCTCGACAGGCTGGGCTGGGAGGCACCGCAGTTGGACGGGGTGCTGGCCGCAATGGCCTGTGATGGTGGGAGCATGGCAGTCGTGGGCCGGGCGTCGTCAGCGGCCTGGGCCGCGCTGGAGCGGGCAACCCGTTGTTGGGTGCGGGTTTTCGCCGAGGAGCGGGGGATGCGGGCCAGTGGCCGGCAGGAGCAGGGGGAGGTGCGCTCGCTGCTGGCCGACTATCTGGAGTTGTCCGGTGTTGAGGGCTTCTTTGACGAGTTGGCGAATCTGGTTGATGGGGTGTTGCTCGACAATCGTGTGATCCTGGCGGCGCGGGGGCTGTGGCCCTCGACGCCCGATCGTTTCAACTCCGATCTGTACCGGTGGGATAGGGTGGTGGAACCCTTCTTGCGCCGTTTCACCCGCGCGGCGGCAGAGGCGCGGGTGCCGGTGGTAATGGGTGGACATTCAGTCGTGGCTGGAGGATTGATGGCCTTGGTCGAGGCCTTCGAGATGGGTGGCGAGGGAGTGTGATGCCGATGGTGCTCGTTGTTTGCACAGGGAATATTTGTCGCTCTCCGATGGCGGAGGCGTTGTTGCGGGCACGACTGGCCCGTGACGGGGCACGACAAGATTGGCAGGTAGGCTCTGCTGGCGTCTGGGCACCCGAAGGGCGACCGGCGAGCGCGTATGCCATCGAGGAAATGGCCCAGCGCGGGATAAACCTGGACGGCCACCGCTCACGCAATGTCACCCGTGAACTGATAGCCGAGGCCGATTTGGTGCTGGTGATGACGCGCCATCACGCTGAGGCACTAAAGGTGGCCTTCACCGAGCATGCCCACAAGGTGTATCTGTTCAGCGAGATGGTCGGGCAGATGTACGATATCTACGACCCGTATGGGGGCACGCGGATGGATTACGCCTACATTGCCAGGGAATTGGAGCAGTTGATCGAAACTGGCTACGAACGCATCGTATGGCGGGCGTTGGTCGAAGAGACGTCCGGCGGCTGAAGGTCGTACAGGTGTCTCACCCCAAAGTTCCGTAAGATACAGACAGTGTACCACGGGTGGGACGCGGCAGGTAGAGCCATTTGGCGGGGGAGGGCGAATCCCACGCCGTCGTCGGCCACGGAGAGGGCCAGTTCCTCCCGGTCACAGCGGACGCGAACGACGATGTTCTGCGCCTGCGCCCTGAGGAAGAGGCCGTTCCAACAGCCAAGGCTGGGACAGTAGCCCCATCTCGCGTCGCCGAGGCGCCGGCACCTGTGGCAAAGCCAGCGCCACCAACGCCTGATGATTTGAAGCGCATTGAGGGCATTGGGCCGAAGATATCCCGCGTGCTCCAGGCGGCTGACATCATGACCTTTGCACAACTGACTGCGACCGATATGAGCCGACTGAGGCAGATTCTCACAGAGGCCGGCCTTGCCGCGTTGGCGGATCCTACCACCTGGCCCGAGCAAGCGAACCTGGCGGCTGCTGGCGAGTGGGATGCGCTTGAGGTTCTGCAGGATGAACTCAAGGGTGGCCGGCGAGTGTGATTGGTCTGGCTCGCGGTGAGAACCTAGCGTTGCCCTATCTGCAAGACCAAGCAGGAGCGCTTCGAGCGCTTCTGGTAAGAGCCACGCCTTGTTTACAACACAACTAAAGGAGCACACGAATAAACTGGAGCATCCCACAAGCTGTCCCGCGACGAGGCATGAGCCTGGAAGATAGGCCGCTGCCAGCGCCGTGAGTTGACACCCACCGGGCCGTATGATATAATGTATATACAATTGGCCAGGAGGCCCGGTGTGTCCCTCCGCGTAGATTCTGACAGTCCCATCCCACTCTACTACCAGATCCGCGAGCAACTGCGCCAGCAAATCCTGAGTGGCCTCCTGCGGCCCGGCGATCTTTTGCCCTCGGAAATGCAGATCTGCGCCGAGTGCGGAGTCTCGCGGATGACGGCACGCGTGGCACTCACACA
>JAUWNP010000193.1 GCA_030612585.1 Anaerolineae bacterium | reverse complement strand
GGAGGGAGGGCATGACCATTTTGATCGGTACCAGCGGCTTCAGTTATAAAGATTGGGTGGGGCCGGTATACCCCGAGGGCTTGCCCAAGCAGGAGTGGCTCGCCTTCTACGGTAGCGAGTTCCCCACCTGCGAACTGAACTTTAGTTATTATCGTATCCCCGACGCCCGCACGCTGGACCGTATGGCGGCCAAGGTCCCCGAAGGCTTCCTCTTCGCAGTCAAGGCCTACAAAGGCATCACTCACGAGCGGGAGGAGCCGGAGCCTCAGATGGCGCAGTTCACGGCAGCGCTGGCCCCGCTGATTGATGCCGAGAAGTTCGCCTGTGTGCTGGCCCAGTTCCCCTACTCCTTCCACGCCAACCAGACGAACCGGGATTACCTCAAGCGTGTGCGCGAGGGGTTCGGCGACCTGCCGGCCGTGGTCGAGTTTCGCTCCCGCGAATGGATCAGTGAGCGCACGTTCGACGAGTTGCGCGCGCTCAACCTGGGCTTCTGCTGCGTGGATCAGCCGCGCTTCAAGAGCCTGGTGCCGCCAGTGGCAGTCGCGACCGGTCCCATCGCCTACGTGCGTTTCCATGGGAGGAACCGGCAAAAGTGGTGGAAGCATGATGAAGCATGGGAGCGGTACGACTACACCTATAGCGACGAGGAATTGATGGAGTGGGTGGACAAGATCCGCCAGTTGGACGCCGAAGCGCCGCTGACACTGGTCTACATGAACAACCACTGGCAGGGACAAGCGGTGGGCACGGCGCGACAGTTGGGGATGTTAATGGAGGGAGCGGGTTGATCTAGCACCAACAAATCCGAAATCACCAAATCTAACATCACCAAATCTAAAATCAAAAGATCAGCATCGCGTCGCCAAAACTGTAGAAGCGGTAGCGCAGCCGGATCGCCTCGGCGTAGGCGCGGTCCAGCAGTTCCTTGCCAGCGAAGGCCGCCACCAGCATCAAGAGCGTCGAGTGGGGCAGGTGGAAGTTCGTGATCAGTGCGTCTACGAGACGGAACTCGTAGCCGGGGTAGATGAATAGATCCGTCGCTCCCTCAAACGGCTGCACAATTTGGGATTTGGGATTTGGGATTTGGGATTTGTTTGCCACCGTCTCCAGCACGCGCACGCTCGTTGTCCCCACCGGTATCACGCGGCGTCCCTCCAGTTTGGCCTGGTTAACCTGTGCGGCCACCTCCGGCGTCAGTGAACAGTACTCGGTGTGCATGCGGTGGTCTTCGACGCGCTGCTCGCTCACCGGGCGAAATGTATCCAGGCCGATGTGCAGGGTGACGAAGGTGGACTGAACTTCCATCTTCTGCAGCCGGTGCAGCAGTTCGGGCGTGAAGTGGAGGCCGGCGGTGGGCGCTGCCGCCGAGCCGGGCGTGTGTGCGTAGATCGTCTGGTAGCGCTCGACATCTTCCAGCGCGGTATGGATGTAAGGTGGCAATGGCGTGATGCCCACTTGTTCTGCCAGCGGCAGCACCGTCCGGTCGAAGGTGAGTAAGCGTCTTCCGCGTTCTCCTTCCTCGACGACTTCGGCCTTCGCGCCGGTGGGTTGGCCGTTGGGGCCATCGAGCAACGTCAGGCGCGCGCCTATACGGATGCGTTTGCCTCTGACCAACGTCTCCCACGTATTGGCGATACGCTGCCGCAGCAGCAGAATCTCCACCCTCCCGCCGGTGGACTTGCGGGCAAAGAGCCGGGCTGGAATGACCCGGCTCTCATTGTGCACCAGCAGGTCGCCTGGGCACAGAAATTCCGGCAGGTCGTGGAAGTGGTGATGGGCGACGTTACCTGTGCGCCGGTCCACCACCATCAGGCGGGAGGCATCCCTGGGCTCGACGGGGGTCTGGGCGATCAGTTCGGGCGGGAGTGTATAGTCAAAGTCGGCTGTCTTCACACGTTCTCTTCTACCACTGGCTCATGTTCATTCAGGCGTCGGTATCTCCGTTTCTGCTCACTCATTCTACCCCACCATGCCACGCCGCGCAAGTCGGCGCGATGGCGTAAGCGTCTAGCGAAGCCTCGCCTCAAACCGACAAGTAATAGAACGCAGATTCACGCAGATTTTCGCAGATAGTAGGTGCTCTCGGTTTCAAGGAGTACGGAGATACGCCCGTCGGTCATAGTCTCATAGTTGGGACGCGCTGTCCTTTTGACGTTTCACGTTTCACGTTAGCCAACAGCGGCTTCAGATAGTCGAAGTTCAGCCGCAGGATGTCCCGCTGGTCGGTCAGGTTGGGGGCCAGAGGCTCGATCTTGCCCATCACGCGCAGCCCGTCGGCGATCATCATGGTGACGACGTCCGTGAGTTCATACTCGCCCCGGCTCGAAAGTTCGACGCGGGGCAGGTAGTCGGGCAGCGATGGTGGGTAGATGTGCAGTGGCGCGCCGGCCACGTCGCTGGGGGCGGTGCCGGGCGCAGGCTTTTCCACGATGTGCGTGATCCTGCCTCCCTGCTCTGGCGGCACCGTCTCGTCCGGCACGAACGATACCGAATTGGTAGCGGCCAACCGTTCTACGGGCACGCGCTTGAGGCTGATGCTCAGGTCGGCGCCCGTTCGCCGGTGGAATTCGACCAGCCCGCCGATGTGGTTTGGTCCAAAGGCGGTGTCCCCGGCCAGCACCATCGTCTCGCCGTTTATGAAATCCAATGCCTGCATCACGGCGTGGGCGGTGCCCCGCCGCACCTTCTGCTCCCGACAGATCAGACGCACGCCGTAGGCGCTGCCGTCGCCCAGAAAGCGGCGCATCTTGTCTGCCAGGTGGCCGGCGATGACTAGCACGTCGGTGATGCCAGCGGTCCGCAGGTTGGCCAGCAGGGTCCCGATGATGGGCTGTCCGCCGATGGGGAGCAAGGGTTTGGGTACCCACTCGGTGATGGGGCGCAAACGTTTGCCTTTGCCTGCGGCCATGATGATCGCTTTCATATGTTGTTCGGTTCTCCTTCCGGGTGCTGTCGGATGATGTGGTAGTAATGGGCATCCGGCCTGGTGCGGTTTGCCATCCGTCGCGGGGTAGTGGCGTTGGATGACTGAGGAGAGATCTTTATTGCCCTCGACGGATCAGTAGCCGCACGATTTGAATTACGATGTTCAGCAAGACTGTCAGCGCGACGCTGATGAGGATGGAACTGCCCAGCGGAATCAGGCAGGTAAAGCCCGGCCTTTCGATGCGGATGTCACCCGGCAGGTGGCCCAGAAAGGATACCTTTGAGACCAACCATAGCAGGCCGCCGAGCAAGATCAGCACACCGCCTATAATCACCAATGATTTGCCCGTCGTCCCCAGTCCGTTCACGATGATTTCCCCAAAAGCACACAACCCAATCATCATAACAACGTGGGCTGCTCCGGTTGTTGGTAGGACAGGCCCAGGTGCTCGTAGGCTCGCGCCGTTGCTACTCGCCCTCGGGGCGTGCGGTCCAGGAAGCCCAGTTGCAGCAGATATGGCTCGACCACGTCCATGATCGTGTCGGGTTCCTCGCTCACGGCAGCCGCGACGGTGTCCAGTCCCACAGGCCCGCCGCCGAATTTCTCAATGATGGTACGCAGCACGCGCCGGTCCAGGTCGTCCAGGCCGCGCTCGTCCACCTCCAGCAGCCCCAGCGCGTCACGGGCCACTGCGGCGGTGATGCGCCCATCGGCACGCACCTGGGCAAAGTCGCGCACGCGCTTGAGCAGCCGTAGCGCCACACGGGGCGTACCCCTACCGCGCTGGGCGATCTCCGCCGTCCCTGCGTCGTCTATCTCCACCTCCAGCACCCACGCAGCGCGGCGCACGATGGCCTCCAGTGCCTCCTGGTCGTAGAAGTCCACGCGGAAGGTGGCGCCGAAGCGTGCCCGCAGTGGGGCGGTCAGCAGCGCCAGGCGGGTGGTGGCCCCTATGATGGTGAAGTGCGGCAGTTTGAGCCGGATACTCCTGGCGCTGGGACCCTTACCGATGACAAAATCGAGCGCGAAGTCCTCCATCGCCGGGTAGAGAATCTCCTCGACGACCCGGCCCAGGCGATGTACTTCGTCAATGAACAGCACCTCTTTCTCGCGCAGGTTGCTCAGGATGGCGGCCAGATCGCCGGCCCGCTCGATGGCCGGGCCGGAGGTGACCCGGATTGGCATATCCATCTCATTAGCGGTTACATGAGCGAGCGTCGTTTTGCCCAGACCTGGGGGCCCGTAGAACAACACGTGATCAAGCGCTTCGTTACGCCGTTTGGCCGCCTCAATCAGGATGGCGAGGTTTTCTCGCACGCGGTCCTGGTCTATCAGATCGGCCAGGCGCTGCGGGCGCAGTGCCCGGTCGCGCGTGACTTCGTCTTCCTGGGGTTGGGGTGAAATGATGCGCTCATGCATTTCAAGAGTGGATTATACAGTGAAATACCGCTTTGACAAGTGGCAGGCTAAGGGGTACAATTCAAGCCTCAGATCGCAGCCCTCCAGGAGGTGAACCGTGGTCTCACAAGTGCATATTTCGACCCATCCGCTGGTGCGGCATAAGATGACCCTTCTACGGGACCAGCGCACCGACCCCAAGAAGTTCCGCGAACTGCTGGGGGAGATCGCTATTCTGATCGCTTACGAGGCCACGGCCGATCTGGCGACGAAAGAGGTGATGGTGATGACCCCACTTGGAGCGGCCAGTGGCTACCGGCTGCGAGAGCGGGTTGGCCTCGTCCCTATCCTGCGTGCCGGGCTGGGGATGGTGGAGGGAATCTGGAATATGATGCCCAGCGCCGAGGTGTGGCACATCGGTCTCCTCCGTGACGAGCAAACGCTGGAGCCGGTGGAATACTACAGCCGCCTGCCGGTCAGCCCGACGGTGGACGTCTGCCTGATCCTCGATCCTATGCTCGCTACAGGCGGATCGGCGGTGGCGGCGGTGGATATCCTCAAGCGTTGGGGGGCCGGGCGCATCAAATTCGTGGGCGTCATCGCGGCTTCTGAGGGCGTGCACCGTCTGACGACGGCTCATCCCGACGTGCCGCTGTACCTGGCTGCCGTGGATGAGCGGCTGAACGAGATGGGTTTGATTGTGCCGGGCCTGGGAGATGCGGGCGACCGGCTGTTTGGCACTGGATGAGTCATGTGAAGCAGTATCTTCTAGTCTTTGGTATCTCTGCTGGCCTGGCACTCGTTCTCACACCTCTCATTGGCCACCTGGGCAGCCGCCTGGGCATCGTGGACCGGCCTGGAGGACGACGGGGCCACAAGGGCGAGGTGTCCCGCCTGGGTGGCGCGGCGCTGTTTGTATCGTTTGCCGTCGCCGTAGGAATTGCAGCGTGGAGCGGTATCCTCACCTCAGGCTATAGCGCCGATGATTTCACCCGGTTGAGCGGTCTCCTGGTTGGCGGGCTGGTCGCCTTTCTTTTTGGATTGGTTGATGACAGGTTTGACCTGTCGCCGGGTCCCCAACTGATCTTTCAGTTTGTGCTCTCGCTGATTGCCCTCGCCACGTTGCTCTGGCTCGAACGTTTCACCTTGCCCTACTTCGGCCTTGTGGCATTGGACGCCTATCCCTGGGGTCCCTGGGTCTACGTCCCGTTGACGATTATCTGGGTGATGGGGATGATGAACACGGTCAACTGGCTGGATGGGCTCGGCGGGCTGGCCGCTGGGGTGGGGGCGATTCTTTGCCTGGTGCTGGCGATCCATATGCACCGCGTCGAACAGCCGAGCGTGGCACTGCTGCCACTGGCGCTCCTCGGGGCGCTACTGGGATTCTTGCCCTATAACGTCGCTCCCTCACGGGTCTTTCTGGGGAGCGCCGGGGCGTTTTTTCTGGGCTACGGGTTGGGCGGTCTGGGACTCATCGCCGGTGGCCGGGTGGCCACTGTCTTACTGGTGATGGGGCTGCCCGTCGTGGACGTGGCATGGCGGATCTTCGACCGCGTGCGCCACCGTCGTTCCCCGGGCCAGGCCGACCGGGGCCACCTCCATTTCCGCCTGCTCGACATGGGTCTTTCGGAGCGGGCTATCGTGCTTCTCTACTGGGGCTTCTGCGCGCTGTTCGGCGTGTTGGCGCTGACTGTTTCCTACCGCCTGCACAAACTGCTGGCGTTGGTGGGTATCGGGGTGCTAGTCGTCCTCGTGCTGGCTCTCCTCTCCCGCGAGCGTGAAGCATAGTTTGCGACAGAGAAGAAGATGGCAACGTATCTTTTCAATAAGTGGGGGTGAGGTGGAGGAACGCCAGCATCTTGCTGGCATCTAGCGACCAAGATGGTCGCGTTCCCCTGAGAAGGTACATGGCAACTTTGTTGGTTGCTCCCGATTCAGGTTAAATGACCTTAGATGTGCGCAACGATTGCACAGTCTCCTGGTCATAGCCCAACACTTCCTGAAGGATTTCTCCGGTATGTTGTCCCAGTAGGGGTGGCGGCAGGCGGACTTGCGGGGGAGCAGTGGGAATTTTCAATGGGGAGCCGACGAGCGAGACCGACCCGGCTGTTGGATGGGGCACTTCAATCCGCATCTTTCTCGCTTGCACCTGAGGATCTTCAAAGACACGGTCTATGGTGTTAATGGGGGCAGATGGAATGCCAATGGCTTCTAATTCAGAAAGCCAATCGGCGATATCGCGTTGCGCGAATAGTTCAGCCAGTGATTCAATCAAGTCGTCCCTGTTCTCGACGCGAGCCGCGTTGGTGGCAAAACGCTCATCTTCAGCCCATTCCTGGCGGCCCAGTTTCTCGCAGAGATTGCTCCACTGATTATCGTTTCCAACTCCAAGAGCAAAGTAACCGTCGCGCGCTTTGAACGTTTGATAAGGCACAATGTTTGGGTGAGCATTGCCGTACCGCCCTGGCCTTTTGCCTGATACCAGGTAGTTGCTGGCCACGTTAGCAAGCCAGGCCACTTGCGAATCGAGGAGCGAAATATCAATCCGCTGGCCTTTGCCCGTTTTTTGGCGAGCGTAGAGGGCGGCCAAGATTGCATTGCAGGCAAACAGGCCGGCCGTGATGTCCGCGATGGCTACGCCCACCTTATAGGGTTCACCATCCACTGGCCCGATAATACTCATCACGCCCCCTTGAGCTTGAATGACAAAATCATACCCCGGTTTATGGCGATAGGGGCCTGTGTAGCCATAACCCGTGATGGTGCAGTATATCATCCCTGGACGCACACGCTGGAGTTCCTCGTAACTCAACCCCCAGCGTTCCAGGGTGCCGACGCGGAAGTTTTCAACCAGGATATCCCCTTGACGGATCAAATCCTTGAGTATCTGGATCCCGCGCTCTGACTTGAGGTTGAGCGTTATGCTGCGCTTGTTGCGATTGACACAGAGATAGTAAGCGGACTCTCCCCCAGCGGCAAAAGGCGGCCCCCAGTGACGGGTATCATCCCCCCTCCCCGGTACTTCGATTTTGATCACGTCCGCCCCCAAATCGCCCAGCACCATCGTGCAGTATGGGCCGGCCAGAACGCGGCTCAGATCAATAACACGGACGCCTTCGAGGAGAGGCCTGCTATCTGACATCACTCAAACCTGCCTGTCGTTCCTTATCCCCATAACTCCGGATCATACGCGGGGAACTCGCACCGGATGGGCTTATCCCGGCGGTCGCCCATGGCATAAGCGGCTTGGATCAGGGTGTGGATTTGCGATGTGCCTTCGTAGATGACTGCACTCTTGGTGTTGCGGAGATACCGTTCGACGTTGTACTCATCCGAATACCCGTAGGCTCCATGGATCTGCACTGCATCATCGGCTGCCCGGCGCGCCGCTTCGGTGCAATACCACTTTGCCATACTCGTTTCACGCGTGTTACGGACTCCCTGGTTCTTGAGCCAACCGGCTTTCCAGACTAACATCTGTCCGATGTCAAAACTCTGCTGCATGTTGGCGATCATTTGTTGGACAAGCTGGTACTCTGCAATTGGTTTGCCAAAGGCACGACGTTCCTTCGCATAGCCGATGGACTCTTCCAGACAGGCTCTGATGATGCCCACTCCTCCTGCCGCCACAGCGTAACGGGCGTTATCCAACGCGCTCATGGCAATCTTGAAGCCTTCCCCCTCTTCCCCCAGGCGGTGGCTGACCGGAACCCGCACGTCGAGCATGCTGATCCATCCGGTGTTGCTGGCCCGGACTCCCATCTTGCCCTCAATGGTGCCAGTGCGCAGGCCCTTCCAGCCACGTTCCAGAATAAAGGCGCTGATCCCTCGCGCTCCTTTGCTGGTATTCGTCTTGGCAAAGACCAGGAAGCGATCAGCGACATCGGCCAGTGTGATCCACATCTTCTCGCCATTGAGGATGTAATCGTCCCCATCCTTTCGGGCGGTGCTCTGAAGCCCGGCCACGTCAGAGCCGGCGTTGGGTTCAGTTAGCCCAAAGCAGGCTAATGCTTCACCCGCTGCCAGCGGGGGGAGGAATTCGTGCTTTTGATCCTCGGTGCCCCACTGGAAGATGGGCAGAGCGTGCAAAGCGAGGTGCACCGCGACCGTTTCTCTCGCAGAGGCGTCGGCGTATTCCAGACCCTCCGAAACGATGCCAAGCGAGATGTAGTCCATGCCCGCCCCACCGTAGCGCGCCGGCAGGCAGATACCCAGGAAGCCCAACTCTGCCATTCTGTGGGTAATTTCCATGGGATAGGTATGGTTGCGGTCATGTTCTTTGATAACGGGTATCACTTCTTTGCGGGCAAAGTCGTACACCATGCGCTCGACCATTTTGTGTTCGTCAGTCAGTTGAAA
>JAUWNP010000079.1 GCA_030612585.1 Anaerolineae bacterium | reverse complement strand
GGACGTGCCAACTATCACTGGCTTGGAACCTGAAGATGTACTGCAATTGTCGCAACCTTTTCAACTTCCATTACCTTGGTAGGGGTATACCTGTTCTGGACTATCGGGGGTATACCATTAATGGACTCTACAGAACAATGAACAATGACTATTGTAAACGCATCTGGTTCTCCTGTCAACAAGGCCCCGGTTGACAACACAGCACTTGCGACTACAATAGATCCACGATGCAGACTTTCTCCTGCAACAGCACCAGGCGGATCACGCTCGTCGCGCTGCTATCCATCGCACTCGTCGGCTGCCTCGGACGCCCATCCCCCACCACTGACCCGCCTTCATCACCTTCTCCGACAAGACACGCCATCTACATGCCAGCCATCGGCGGTTCAACCATTCCCACCCCCACATCCCCTCCGCAGCCAACCAAACCCCCCTCGTCCACTGGCCCCACACCACTGCCACCTCCGGTCCCCAAGCCCGGCTACGGCGTGCAAGTGCACCTCTTCGCTGGCGATATGGCGGAGACCCTACGCTGGGCACAAGGTCTGGGCGTGGGGTGGGTCAAGCAGCAGGTAGAGTGGCACACTATCGAGCACGGACCGGACAACTTCGATTGGGCACTCCTGGACCGTGCGGTGGAGGCGTGCAACGGGTTCGGCTTCAAGTTGCTGCTCGGCGTGACCCACGCCCCCGACTGGACCCGCGCCTCCGAACTGGAAAGCGGCCCCCCGGCCAACTACGCCGAGTTTGGCCGTTTTATGGGGCAACTGGCGACCCGCTACCGGGGCCGCGTGGTGGCCTACGAACTATGGAACGAGCCCAACCTGGCCCGCGAGTGGCGGGGCGACACCCTCGATCCGGCCCGCTTCGTCGCGTTGGTGGCCGAGGGAGCCAAGGGCGTGCGAGCCGCCGACCCGGACGCACTGGTCATCAGCGGCGCGCCGGCCGTCACCGGCATCAACGACGGCGTGGAGGCAATTGACGACCGCGTCTTCCTGCGCGGGATGTACGAGGCTGGCATCGCCCAGTGGGTAGATGGCATTGGCGCTCACCCCTACGGCTTCGCCAACCCGCCCGACGAGAGTTGGCAGGGCCCCACGCACGTCGCCTCCAGCCACAACAGCCACCCCAGTTTTTTCTTCCGCGACACACTGGAGGACTACCACGCCCTTATGCTCGCCCATGGCGACACAGGGCATCAGATCTGGGTCACGGAGTTCGGCTGGTCGTCAACCGACAAGATGGGGCAGATGGATACAACGGGCTGGGAGTACGGACGCGAGGTCAGCGAGGCCCAGCAGGCGGACTACGTCGTGCGCGCTTTTTGGATGGGGGACGAACGACCCTGGGTGGGACCGATGTTCCTGTGGAACCTGAACCTGGCGGCTATCTGGGGCTCAGGAAACCCGGTCTCGGCCTACAGCCTGCTGCGGCCCGACAGCTCCTACCGTCCGGCTTACATCACTCTGCGCTTGGCGGAACCTCTGGAGCAATAACTACAGCCGCAGCGTGGGGGGACTAGAAATTCAGTCGAACAGTTTGCCAATATCCCGATACGTACGTTCGCGTCTGCGGTATCTTCTCAATATTCAGGGGGGGATGACGACTGTAGGGCGGTTTTGCTAACCGCCGTCCGGTCGGATAGCAAATCCGACCTACACCCGCCCCAAGTTTTTGAGAAGATACGTCTGCGCTCCACCTTGCCGATGTCCACCAAGCGTTTGGCATCATCTACTCGATAGATGACACGATAGTCACCGACGCGAATGTGGTAGATATCGTCGAACAACTTCTTAACACCACGAGAGCGAGGGTTCTCCCGGAGTTGCGCTATCTTTGCATCCACCCGGCGGAAATCTGCTACAGATAGATCATCCAGTTGCTTGCGTACCTTCTTGCTACGAAGACGGATGCGGTACATTGGTCGCCAGCCTCTGCTGCCGGTATTCGTCGTAATCTATGACCTCGCTCTCATCGGCCTGCAAGGCCAGAAGCATGTCAAGAACATCCTCAAAATCTTCGAGTCTCGTGCGCAGTTCATTGAATTGCACCTGGATGCTGTTGTACTCCTCCAGCGGCATCACCACAACTGCGCCTTGAACCTGAACTGTCGTGGGCTGAGTCATCGACTTATTCCTCCTCCAGACCACCTCGAGTGGAACCTAATTATAGCACCACAGCCAGTGGGCGCAAGAACTCACGGCTGCGGTGTGGGTATGGGTGTGGGCGTGGGCGGCACGTAGCCTTCCTCCGCCTGGGGCGGCAACGGAGAGAGAGGCAGGCCGTAGTAAGCCTCTACCACCTGGCGCAACAATGGCGCGGCCACCGTCGAGCCCTCGCCCGCGTTCTCCACCAGTGCGACGATGGCGATCTCGGGACTGTCGGCTGGGGCATAGGCGGCAAACCAGGAATGGGGCTCCGTGTCCGGCTCGCCGACCTCGGCGGTGCCGGTCTTACCGGCGACGGGGATGCTCAACCCGGCAAAGCGGTGAGGCGCTGTGCCGATGGACTTGGTAGTTACCCCCAGCAGCGCCTCCTGAATGTCTGCCAGGTGCTCTGGGCTGATCGGTAGTGTGCCGACAGCCTGAATCTGCGCCACCTGCTCGGGCTCTACGTCTCCGGCTGGACCGAAACGCTCAATGATGTAGGGACGGTAGAGCGTGCCGTCGTTCGCCACCGCCGCTAGCATGCGCGCCACCTGCAGCGGCGTCACCAGCAGGTAGCCCTGTCCGATGGAGATATTGATCGTGTCGCCCACCCACCAGGGCTCGCCGCGGACATTCGCCTTCCACTCTGGGTCGGGCATCAGTCCGCCCTCTTCAAACACTCCTTCCAGTCCGGTCGGCTCGCCGAAACCGAAACCCCGGCCGAATCGGGGGAGCACGTCCGGCCCCACCTCGTCGAGTGTCTGCCCCACGGAGTAGAACGTGACGTCGCAGGAAGCAGTCAGACCATCTTTCAGGCTGATGTCACCGTGCCCGTCCTCTTTCCAGCAACCCTTGCGGGCCGCCGGTCCCAGCCCCTCCCAGTAACCGGGGCAATAGAAGAACGTATTGTCTGGATCCATCCCCGCCTCCTCCATCGCCGCCGCCATAGTGACAATCTTGAAGACAGAGGCTAAGGGATAGGTACCCTGGGTGGCGCGGTTGAAGAGCGGGTGGCGGGGGTCGGCCAGAATCTGGGAGCGGCCCACAGCGCCGGCCGGCCCTACGAAAACATTGGGATCGAAGCCAGGGCCGCTAGCCAGCGCCAGCACCGCGCCGGTGTGCACGTCGAGCACGACGATAGCGCCCTTACGACCACCCAGGATCTGCTGCACCTGCTTCTGGAAGTCGCGGTCGAAGGTAGTATAGATGGCGCGGCCGGGTACGACTGACCGCTCCGCAACCGTGGCGATCCTTTCCCCCGCCGAGGTAACGACGGTGAGCACACCGCCGTGCTGGCCAGCCAGGACCTCCTCTCCCCAGGCCTCCAGCCCCGCTACGCCCACCCACTCATCGCCCCGGTAACCCTGGGCGCGGTAGGCTTCCAATTGCTCGGCGGGCACAGGGGCCACCCAGCCGACGACGTGGGGCGCGGCGCCGCTGTGGGGATAGGTGCGCCCATCCTTCTCATCCCGGTAAATGCCGGGTATGGAGGACAGCATGTCGTTGTGGTCCACGCTGACCTCGGCGGAGATGTCGGCGACGGGCACTCTCCAGTCGGCTGGGACAGTGGCGTACCGGCCACGTATCTCATCCGGGGGGAGCCCTGTGACCAGCACCAGCGCCGCCAAGAGAGCATCCTCGTCTTCAATCTGGCCAGGGATGACGCCGATGGTGACGATCGTGCCCTCGGTCGCCAGGCCTAATCCGGCACGATCGTAAATATTGGCGCGGACGGGAATGGTGTACTCCATCCGAAAATAACGCCCGCCCTCCAGTTGTGGCCAGATGAGTCCTTCATCCCAATCCACCCACCACTGCTCCCCGTGCAGGCTGAGCGACATGACCGCGTCGGTGACCAACGTGCCGACCAGCGCCGTGTCTAACGCCAGGTGGAATGAGACGTAGGCCCGATCACCCTCCCGCAGGGCAGACTGGAGGCGCGTGGTGACGGTCAGAACGGTGGCGGTGGTGAGCGCGTTCTGGTAGCGCTGAGCGAAACTCTCGGCGTCAATCGCGGCCTGGCTGTCCGGGGAGAGGCGGGCATACATCGTCGCGTAATCGCCCGCACCCCAGGCAGAAAGGTACGTAGCGGCGGCCGCGTCGGGAGAGAGCGGCAGCGGGGTGGGAGTGAGGGTGGGAGCAGGAACGGAAGTAGGCATGACAGGAGCAGCGGTTGGAGTACTGCTGCAGCCCACCAATAGAAGCATTGCTAGAATAGCGAATAACGAATTGCGAATAACGAATTGCGAATAACGAATAACGAATTGCGAATTTGGCATTTGAAATCTGCTATTGGTCATTGTTCATTGGCCATCCAGCATGGTTGCGTAGACTGTGCAGCGGTGGCCAGTGTGAGATTGGCAGGCAGCGGAAACGTCACAGGGTGGCTCCACCCCCCAGGCGTGCAGGCAGCGGGCGAGGTGGCAGAGGGGCAGCCCCACCACGTTAGCGTAGCAACCCTTCAGCGCGGCAACGGGGTGAAACCCGGGATGCTGAACGGCATAAGCACCGGCCTTGTCCAGGGGGTCACCGCTGGCGACGTAAGCGGCGATCTCAGCGTCGGTGTAGGCGCGCATCGTCACCCGGGTCCCGGCCACATCGGTCAACGTGCAGCCGGTGGGAGGCTCCAGCAGGGTAACACCGCTGTAGACGGTGTGGGAGCGCCCGCGCAAGCGGTGCAGCATTGAGGTCGCCTCGGTCGCGTCGCGCGGCTTGCCCAGAATCTCACCGTCCAGCGCAACGACAGTATCACAGGCAATGACGACAGTATCGGAATGAGTGACAACGGCATGGGCCTTGGCCTGGCCCAGCCGGACGACCAACTCAGCCGGGGATTCATCCGTCCGGGGAACCTCGGCCACGTTCGCCACGGCCACCTCGAAGGGCAGCCCCAGCAGCGCCAACAACTCGCGGCGGCGGGGAGATTGGGAAGCCAGCAGCAGACAGGGCTTGCGCATGGTGGACGCTATTGTAACACACGTGGCGCAATTGTAAAAATCGGGCAAGATGGAGAGGGGACGAGCATCACAGTGGTGGAGACCCTTCTCTTCGCTCAGGGTGACAGGGCGGGTTTTGCGCTATTGCCGTGGAGCACCAAAAACCCGGTTTCTGGTCTACCCCCTGAACGGATCTCCCGATTAACCGCCGTAGTCCCCCAGGCGACGCAGTTCCGCCAGCAGAGATTGCAGGGTGAACGCGCCTTTGTGCACCAGCCCCTGGACATGCTCGTCGAGCAGTCTGCGTTGCCCTACGGTCACATCTATGGCAGTGAGCACGATGATCGGGACGTCCGCTGTTTCAGCATCGGCTCGAAGTTCTTCGAGCACCTCAAAGCCACTCATTCCCGGCATCAGCAGGTCCAGCAGGATTACATCGGGGTGCTCGCTGCACGCCAAGGCTAACCCCTGCTTGCCGTTGTATGCCGCAAGCAAGGTGTAGTTCTCAGCAGACAACATCGCTTGTAGCAGCGGGGTGAGGTCTGGGTCATCGTCCACGACCAACACCTTGACTTCCCGTTTCGTGGGTTCGGGTATTGCCAGCCGGTTGAGCAGCCTTTGCAGGTCATCCCGCCCTATCGGTTTGACCAGGTAATCCACCGCTCCCAGACTGATCCCCAGCGCGCCATTCTCCAGCACCGAGATGACCAGCACGGGGATGTCTTTGGTCTGGGGGTCTGACTTAAGGGCGCGCAGTACATCCCAGCCATCTTGATCAGGGAGCATGACGTCAAGAGTGATCAAGGCGGGTTTTAACTCACGAGCACGATCCAGCACGCTCGCGCCGTCGTAATGTTGGACGGGTGTGTAGCCCTCCTGGCGCAGGTAGAAGGCCAGGAGGTTGCTGAACTGACGGCTATCCTCGACCACCAATACTATGCCGCTTGAAGGCAGTCTTACCTCGCCAGACACCTCTGGCTCTGCAGTGGGCGGGCCGGCCAGCGGGAGCAGGAATGAAAAGGTCGCCCCGCGCTCAGACTCACTCTCGACCCAGATGCGGCCGCCGTGCAATTCGATCAGCCACTTGCTGATGGCCAGCCCCAATCCAGTGCCGGTCGTCTCCTGCTCCGGTGAGCCATCTGCCTGGCGGAACTCCTCAAAGATTATCTCCTGCTCCTCGGGCTTGATGCCGATGCCGGTATCGGCCACGGAAAAGAGTATCGTGGACTCGTCGGCCAGGCGGCAGGAGAGCCCGATGCGCCCGCCTACGGGGGTGAACTTGTAACCATTGTTGAGCAAGTTGAGCAAGACCTGCTTGACCCGCAAGCGGTCGGCGGTGAGGGGCGGCAGGCCATCGGCCTGTTCTACCTTCAGCACCTGCGACTTCTTCTCAATCAGCGGTCTGATCGTCGTCTCCACGTCCGCCAGCAACCCCGCCACGTCAAAGGTCGTCGGCTCCAAGACCATACGCCCAGCCTCGATCTTGGAGAGATCGAGGATATCGTTGACCAGAACCAGCAGGTGCTCCCCGCTGGAGAGGATGTCCCTCACACACCCCTTTTGCTCAGGGGGCATCTCGCCCACCAGGTCATCAAGCAATATCTCGGAGAAGCCGATGATGGAACTGAGTGGTGTGCGGAGTTCGTGGCTCATATTGGCCAGAAACCGGTTCTTGAGCCGGTCGAGTTCCTGCAAACGGACGTTGGCTTGCCGCAGTGCCCGCTCCACCCTTTTGCGCTCAATGGCATAACGTACCGAGCGCGTCAGCAGTTGGCGCGTATACTCTCCTTTGACCAGATAGTCCTGGGCGCCCTCCTGCATAGCGCGAACTCCCATCTTCTCGTCATCGAATCCAGTGAGCACCACAATCGGGGTTTCCTGGTTTTCGGCGTGGACCTTCGAGATGGTGTCGAGTCCCCGGCTATCCGGAAGGCCGAGGTCCAGCAGTATCACGTCGAAACTATCGTCCCGCAACCGCTCGATGGCTGTGGAGAGGCGCTCGACAGCTTCGATCTCAAAGGCAAAATGAGAGGAGGCAGACAGCGCCAACTCCACCAGCCGGGCGTTCGCGAGATCATCCTCTACTAGCAGAACCCGTATGATTTCAGAATTCAGATCGTCCATTCATAGCCGTCCTTCGATTTCGAAATTCGCAATCCGCAACGCGCCATTCGCCATTCGCCATTCGCCATTCGCCTTATCTGCGTCCCATTATTCACCCGGCGTGGCAGCCAGCGCCTCCAGGCGGCGCAGTTCGGCCAGCAGGGATTGCGGAGTGAGCGCACTCTTGCGCACCAGCCCCTGGATGTGATCATTGAGCAGTCCTCGCTCCCCCGGTGTTACGTCCTTGGCAGTGAGCACAATCACCGGGATGGCGGAGGTTCGGACATCAGCCCGCAGTGCCTCCAGCACCTCAAAGCCACTCGTCCCCGGCATCAGCAGATCCAGCAGGACCACATCGGGGTGCTCGCTGCGCGCCAGGATTAACCCCTGCTCGCCGTCGTATGCCGGAAGCAGCGTGTAGCGCCCAACAGGCAACATACGTCGCAGTAGCAAGGCTACTCCGGGGTCATCGTCCACGACCAACACCTTGACTCCTCGATCCGGTAGGGCAGGCGCTGCCAGCCGGCCAAGCACCCTGTGCAGATCATCCCGCCGCACCGGTTTGATCAGGTAATCCACGGCTCCCAGGCTGAACGCCAACTCACCGTCCTCCAGCGCCGAGACGACCAGCACCGGGATGTCCTTAGTCAACGGGTCCAACTTGAGGGCGCGCAGCACGTCCCACCCGTCCAGGTCGGGCAGCATGACATCAAGAGTGATCAAGGCAGGTTTCAACCTACGAGCGTGATCCAGCACGCCCACGCCATTGTAGTACTGGACGGGTGTGTAGCCCTCCCGGCGCAGGTAGAAAGCCAGGAGATCGCTAAATTGACGGTCATCCTCGACGACCAACACCGTCTTGCCGTCGGAAGACTGTTCAGTTCCTCCAGCCCCCCCCGGTTCTGCAGCCGATGGGTCGGCCAGCGGGAGCAGGAATGAAAAGGTCGCCCCATGCCCGTACTTGCTCTCGACCCAGATGCGGCCGCCGTGCATCTCGACCAGCCGCTTGCTGATGGTCAGCCCCAACCCGGTACCGGTCATCTCCTGCTCCGGTGAGCCATCCGCCTGGCGGAACTCCTCAAAGATCATCTCCTGATCCTCGGGCTTGATGCCGATGCCGGTATCGGCCACGGAAAAGAGCATCGTCGCCTGGTCAACCAGGCGGCAGGAGAGTGTGATATGCCCCTCGACGGGGGCGAACTTGTAACCGTTGCTCAACAAGTTCAGCAGCACCTGCTTGATCCGGAAGCGATCGGCGGTGAGGTGCGGCAGGCCGCCGGCCTGTTCTACCTTCAGCACTTGCGACTTCTTCTCGATCAGCGGCGTAATCGTCATCTCCACCTCCGCCAGCAACCCCGTCACGTCGAAAGTCGCCATCTCCAGTTCCATCCGCCCGGCCTCAATCTTGGAGATGTCGAGGATGTCGTTGATCAGGGCCAGGAGGTGGTACCCGCCGGAGCGGATGTTCCCCAAACACTCCTCTTGCTCGGGGGTCATCTCGCCTACTAATCCATCAACCAATACCTCGGAGAAGCCGATGATGGAGTTGAGCGGTGTGCGCAGTTCGTGGCTCATGCTGGCCAGGAACCTGTCCTTGAGCCGGTCGAGTTCCTGCAAGTGGACGTTTGCCTCCTCCAGCGCCTCCGCCCGCTGCTGCAACTCAACTCTGGCGGCCTCTACCTCCTCGAACAGGCGTGCACGCTCGATGAGTACCGCGAGGTGGCCGGCCAGGGTGGAGACGAGGCGCAGGTCGTCGTCACTGAAAGCGGACAGCCGGCGGCTCTCCAGGTTCAAGGCCCCGATAATCTGTTCACCCACACGCAGTGGAACGCACAGTTCAGAACGGGTATCCGCGTCACAGGCTTGATAGCGGTCATCCTGAGACACGTCGGCCAACAGAATTGGCTCTCCCATCTGAACCACCCAACCAGGGACCCCTACCCCAACGGAGCGACGCATGAGCGTAGGGCCGCCCGGGAAACCGATCCAGGCCCGGACGACCAGTTCCTTGGTCTCCGGTTCCAGCAGCAGTATAGCAGCATCGTCCGGCCCGAGGGTCGCGCGTAGCGCATCCAGAGTTCTCTGAAGGATTTCGTCCAGGTGAATAGGTGCGCTGGCGGCAGTGATCACCTCATAAAGGGCGCTCAATTGTGTGGCCCGCCGCTGCGTCCCCCTGTGCAACCGGGCGTTCTCAATGGCCACGGCGGCCTGGTTCGCCAGGGCCTGGGTGATTGCAGCGTCCGCTTCGGTGTAGAGACCAGGCTGCGTGCTGTCAATCATCAGGGCGCCGATCATCTCGTCGCGCACCAAGAGTGGCACCCCGATCCAGGCGCGGATGTCCTCAGTCCCCGGTACCCAGATCCAACGCTCGTCCTCCCGCACGTCGGCGATGACGACGGGGAGGTGGTCGCAGGCCATGGCCTGCAGGATGAGACTGTCGTCCAGGCGCAGGGAAACCTCGGTTCTCACCAGTTCCTCGTCCTCGTAGCCGCTCACGGCCACCATAGCGGGCTCGCCGCCGGCGAAGAGCAGAATAGAGGCGGTGTCGTAGGTCAACACGCGCTTCGCCTGGCGCAGGACGAGGGAGAGCACCTCGTCCAGTTCCAGCGTGGAGCCCACGGCGCGGGAGATTTCGCGCAGGGTGTCGGCGTTCTCGCGCGCGGCCTGTTCGGCCTGGTACAGCCATGCGTTCTCGATGGCGATAGCCGCCTGGTTGGCAAAGAGCGTGGCTAGCCAGACGTCGTGCTCGTCAAAACCTCCGGCCTGGGCCACCTCGGCGAAACTCAGGACGCCGATGACCTGACCACCACGCTTGAGGGGCACACTGAGGACGGCGGTGAGCGGTTCGGCCTCCCAGTCCGGCGACCGTCCCTCCCAGTGGCGATAATCGTCCACGGCCAGCGGCTCGCCGCTCTGCAGCACCTTGCCGGCGATTCCCTCTCCGGGCGCCAGGCGCGTGCCGGTGTGGTCCATCGTGTAGCCACGACTGACGACCAGTTCGAGGTCTCCTCTCCTCTCATCAACAAGATCAATGCCTCCCGCCCCGGCGTCCAGCAGGCGGCAACCTCGCTCTACGACGTTCTGCAGAACTTCGTCAAGTTCCAGTTGAGCGGTAACAGCCAGGGAGATTTCGCGCAGCGCCTCCAGTTCCTCACCCCGGCGCTTGATTTCCTCCTCCGCCCGCTTGCGCATCAACACCTGACCCACCTGGCTGGCTATGTGTTGGACCAGATCAACGTCGGAATCGTCGAACACCCGCCGTTGGAAGGCGTCAAACCCCAGCGTGCCGATCACCTCCCCGCAGGCTATGATCGGCACTATGAGTAGGGACTGGGTATTCCGCTGGCGCATGACCTCGTGCACAGGCGCTAGGAGTGGGTCAGTCTGAGCATCGGTGACCGCCAAGGGGGCTTTATGCTCCAGAATGTAGGCCATGGAAGGGTTGCCGGCCACCGGAATGACCACTCCCATGGCACTAGAACTACCCGGGGGATAGTAGTCGGCGACCACCTCCGCAGCGGTGCGTTCAGGGTTGAGGATGGCAAAGCCCGCCTGGGGAACCTGGAGAAAATGGGCCAGTTCGGCGCACACATTGTGCAGGGCGTCGGTCACATCCACGGCTGAAGTGATGACAGTGGTGACCTGGCTGAGAAGAGTCATCTCCTGCAGGTGGCGCTGTGTTTCCGCCTCCGCCCGCTTGCGTTCGGTGATGTCCTTGTTCACGCCCCGATAGCCCAGCAGGTACCCCTCGCCGTCCAGGATGGGCACACCGTTGGTCAGCAGCACCACCTCGCCTCCATCTTTGGTCAGGTTGCGGTTCTCCAGGTCCACAATCGGCTGCTTGTCCGCGGCGATCCCGGCAAAAACCTGACCCACGCGAGCCGCCTCGTCAGGGGGCATAAACTCAAACGGTCTCTTGCCCAGGACCTCTTCAGGCGCGTAGCCCAATACGTCCACCACGTTCTCGGAACAGTAGGTGTAGCGGCCTGCAGCGTCCACTTCCCAGATCCAGTCAGCCGTGCTCTCGGCAACGTCCCGGAACCGTTTCTCCGAGACGCTCAGCTCACGGGTGCGCTCGGCGACGCGCTGCTCCAGAGTGTTGACCATATTGGCCAACCGGTCCGCCATCCCATTGAAGGCCGCGGCCAGTTGTTCGATCTCGTCGCCCGTCTTGATGTCCAGCCTGTAGTCCAGGTCCCCGCTGCCAATGACCTCCGCCCCCGTCCCAAGTTCGTGGATCGGCCCGAGGATAAACTTCGCCGTGTAAAGTGCGATAGTCAGTCCCGCAGCCAGAATCAGTATACTCATTGCCGAAAACGTCCAGGTACTATTCACGATCGTTTGATAGACCATATTCTGCGCATTGAGCAACTCTTGATTGTGTGCGACCAGGTGCTGGTCCAGCATCTCGAACAATTCATCCTTGCGCAGACGGATCTCCTCTCGACCCTCCGACAATATCCCTTCACTGGCCCCGCGTTGATATGAGTCAATGAGGCCGTTGCACAAATCAATCAGGCGCAACCCTCTGCGTTCCATCTCTTCCGCTACGCCTTTTTCTTCCTCACCGACGTGTGCTTCGTGTTCGACGTGGATGCGCAATGACTCCCGTAAACCATCCATGTCTGTCCGGGCACGTAACACGTGTATTTCGTCGCCGCTGAGGAGGTAGTCCCCAGTCTCCACTATCATCGCCAATGCCGATTGTTTGGCTCTCATCATTGCCTGTTGACAAGGTAGAATGCCTTCCGTAGTGGCCACAAAATGGGTGTGTACTATCCTGTAGCCATTCAAGACCAACCCACACAAGACTAGAGCCAGCATAGCAATTACAAGATAGCCGCTGAACAGCCTGTATTTCAGTTTCATGTTATCTCCCTTTCTCCAGCCATCCTCAGTTCTGCGGCCGGTGGGCCGGCCAGCGGCAGCAGGAGTGAAAAAGTCGCCCCGTGCCCGTACTCGCTCTTGACCCAGATGCGGCCGCCGTGCATCTCGACCAGCCGCTTGCTGATCGCCAGCCCCAACCCGGTGCCCGTTACCTCCCGCGATGCTGAACCATCCGCCTGGCGGAACTCCTCAAAGATCATCTCCTGATCCTCAGGCTTGATGCCGATGCCCGTATCGGTCACGGAAAAAAGCATTGTGGTCTGGTCAACCAGCCGGCAGGAGAGGGTGATGCGCCCCTCGACGAGGGTGAACTTGTGGGCGTTGCTGAGCAGGTTCAGCAGCACCTGCTTGACCCGGAAGCGATCGGCGGTGAGGTGCGGCAACCCGTCGGCCTGTTCTACCTTCAGCACCTGCGACTTCTTCTCGATCAGCGGTCTGATCGTCACCTCTACCTCCGCCAGCAACCCCGTCACATCGAAAGTCGCCATCTTCAGTTCCACCCGCCCGGCCTCAATCTTGGAGAGATCCAGGATGTCGTTGATCAACGCCAACAGGTGCTTCCCGCTGGAGCGGATGTTGCCCAAACACTCCTCTTGCTCAGAGGTCACCTCACCCACCAATCCATCAATCAGCACCTCGGAGAAGCCGATGACGGAGTTGAGCGGTGTGCGCAGTTCGTGACTCATGTTGGCCAGGAACTCGCTCTTGAGCCGGTCCAGTTCCCGCAAGCGCACGTTCGCCTCCTCCAGCGCCTCCGCCCGCTGCTGCAAAGCCATCCGGGCAGCCTCCACTTCCTCGAACAGGCGCGCCCGCTCAATCAGCACGGTCAGGTTGTTGGCCAACGTGCTCAACAGCCGTTGGTCATCGTCCGTGAAGGCGTTGGGCTGAGTGCTCTCGACGTTGAGGACGCCGATCACCCGCGCGTCGGTGGACAGAGGGAGGCATAGTTCGGAGCGGACGCCTGAGCCCACCTCGATGTAGCGATGGTCCAACCTCACGTCAGGTATCAGCAAGGACTCGCCGTGCTGTGCCACCCAGCCGGTGACCCCCTCGCCCGGTCGAAGATGCAGGTTCTTGACCGCGTCGGGGGAATAGCCGACGCTGACATCCAGGCGCGACAGGCCGCCTTCTGGATCCAGCAGTTCAATCCCCACACGGGCGCCTCCCAACTCAGCAGCCAGGGCTTCCACGGCAGCCTGCAGCATCTCCTCCAGGCGCACCCCGGAGGCGGCAGCCAGGCCCACGTCGTGGAGCAACCGCAGTTCGCGCACCCGACGCTGGGTTTCCTCGAACAGGTGGGCGTTCTGAAGGGCAATGGCCGTCGGGCTGGCGATGGCGATCAGCAGGTCATGGTCGTGCTCGTCGTAGAGGTGGGGGGTGGTGTAACTCTGAACCACCATCACCCCTAGCACCCTGTCGCCGACGATCAGCGGCACACCCAGCCACGAGAGAGAGGGCTTCCCCACCGCTTCTATCCCCATCTCCTCCTGCCACTTGAGCAGATTTTCCCGGATGAGCATACTCGTGCGGTTGCGGATGATGTACTCAGTGAGCCCTTGGCCGGCACGGCGGGTGGTGTAGGGTTTACGAACTTCTCCCTCGGTGACATCAATGGTAAACGTGACCTCGTCCTTGTCCGGGTCATACAGGGCGATGTAGAAGTTGGTGGTGTCCACCAGGCGGGCGGCCTGCCGGTAAACCTCGTTCAGCACCTGCTCCACGCTCAGGCGGGCGGTGAGGGCCTGGCCCAGTTCGTTCAGCACGGCCAGTTCCTCGGCCCGGCTGCGGGCCTCTTCGAACAGGTGGGCGTTCTCGATGGCCAGGGCCACCTGACCCGCCAGCGTGCAGACCAGGTCTACGTCGTCGGTGGAGACGTCCCGCCCGCTGATGGGCCGCCCCAAAGACAACGCGCCGATCACCCGCTCACCGGAGACGGAGGCCATCGGCACGGTGACGTACTTGCCAGCCCTGCGACGAAAGTTCTCTGGCAGGTCGGCCAGCCGCTCGTCGCGCTCCGGATCGTCAATCATCACCATCTCCCGATTCTGAATGGCGATGACTACCGGATTCCTCGGCTCCTCGGCCAGGACGACACGCCGCCTCATCTGTTCGTCGGGTACGTCCTCCCAGCGACCGGCCAGGCCCTGCATGGTCAGCCCGTGCTCGTCCAGCAGCGGCACCCACCAGCGGTCGAAATCGCCCACACCGGTGAGCCGCTCAAAGAAGGTCTGCAAGCCGACTTCCAGGCCACCCTCCAGCCGGGCGGCCAACTGACCAGCCTCGTAGAGAGCGCGGGCTTGCCGCTCCCGCAGGCGGACTGCCTCATACAGGCGAGCGTTTTCGATGGCCACGGCCGCCTGCTGGCCAAAGGCGAACGTCAGTTTGCCCGTCTCTGCGGTGTAAGAGCCGGACTCGCCCTTGTTAATGGTGAGCAGACCGACGACCTCGCCTTTGCTCAACAGCGGCACCCCGAGCCAGGAGCGCACCCACTCCGTGCCCGCAAAGCTGCGGAGTCTCTCGTCCTGCTGCACATCGGCGATGATGAGCGGCTGGCGAGTGTGCACTAACTCCTGGAAGAGCCTATCCTCTCCAATAGGGACCGCGAGGCCGACGACTGCTCCCGGATCTTCGAAGCCCATCGCAGCACGGATACGCATCACCTCCCCCTCCCGCAGCCACAGCGAAACGGTGTCATAGGGCGCTACCCACTCCAGTCGCTCCAGGATCAATCGCAGCACTGCATCCAGGTCAAGCGTGGAGCCAATAGCCCGACCGATCTCGGACAGGGCTTCCAACTGGCCCGCCCGTCGCCGCGCCTCCTCGAAGAGGTAGGCGTTCTGGATGGCGACGGCGGCCTGGCGTACGATGCCCTCGCACAGCCATAACTCCTCTTCGATAAAACGATGGGCCTCTTCCCACCACACAGCCCACAGGCCGCCGATGATCTCGTCCTTCACGATCATCGGGATCAGAAGCACTGACGTGGCCTGGAACAGTTGCCGCGTTTGCGCATCAAAGCGCGGGTCGTTACCGGCCTCGCTGGTGAAGACCGCCTGTTTGTTCTGCCAGGCCTCTTCTACAAGAGAGTGCCCCTTGAGTGGGATCTGGAACTGCAGGAAGGCTGCGAGTCGTTCAGGAGGCACGTGATAACCAGCGACGGGCCGCAGCACTGTCCCGCTCTCGTCGAGCAGGTAGGCACCTGTCATATCGGCACCCATAGCCCGAGCCACCGCCCGCGCGACACGCCGCAAGACCTCTACGCTATCGAGTGTAGATGCCGCCGTCTCACTCGCACTCAAAAGGAGTTCCGTCTGGTGGCCCCGCGCTCGCGTCTCCCCAAATAGCCGGGCGTTCTCCACCGCCACGCCGATCTGCTGGCCGATGGCAGTCAGCAGCCGTTCGTCGTCATCAGTAAATGAAACACCATCGCGCCGATTGAGCAGTTCGATTGCGCCGATAGTGCGCCCCCGGCTGACCATTGGCACGGCAATGATGGAGCGGGTAGTGAACGCAGTCTGGTCATCGAAGCCCCGGTACCAGCGCCGGTCGGTCTGTGCTTCCCCAACGATAATCGGCTTCCCCTCTTGAACCACCGCACCCACGACGCCGGTGCCAGAGGGAAGACGCGTGCCCACCAGGTCGGCGGCGTCAGGGTCAGCGGTGATCTCGCAGACCAGTTCGCCGGTGTCCTGATCTACTAGCCACAACGACCCGGCCTCGGCCTGGAGAAGTTCGACCGCCTTATCTATAATCAGGTTCTGCATCGTCCGCAGGTCCAGAGTAGAGGTGATGACGTCGCCGACCGCGTTGAGGGCGGCCAATTCCAGGTTGCGGCGCTGCAGCGCCCGTTGGGCCTGCGCGCGCTCGAGGGCCCGGCCGAGAATCTGGGCTGCGTTCCTCAGAAAGCCGACCTCCTCGCTCTCCCACTCCCGGTGCTGCTCCGTCTCGTCGAAGCCAAAGAAGCCGTAGAGAGCACCGTGGGTGAAGATGGGGATGACGAGGATGGAGAAGATGCCCTGTTCTTGCAGAATCTCCTTCTCAGGGGAAGGCAATTGAATCACGTCGGGGGCAACGATGATCTCATTGTCGTAAAGTCTGCTCATCCACCAGGGGAAGATGTCCGTGTCCAGTCCCTGGAGGTTCTCAATCTGCGGCGTGGTCCCTTCGGCCACCCACTCGTGGGTGTTGTCCATCTTCGTGCCGTCGTCGTAGATCTTGAATAGATAGGCCCGGTTGGCATTCAGCGCGGTGCCGGTGTCCCCCAGCATCTCGTTGATCGCCTGATCCAGGTTCTGAGGGTCCACGAAGAGGCTTGAGGCCTGGCTCAGCACACGTTCCATCTCCAGGCGGTATGCCCGTTTCGCCTCCGCCCGCGCCCGCTCGGTGATTTCCCGTTGCAGTTGTTCATTGGCCACTGTTAGTTCGGCGGTGCGCTCTTTGACCAGCTCGTCAAGGTGGTCACGGTGCTTCCTTAACTCCTCCTCCGCCCGCTTGCGCTCGGTGATGTCCTGCCCCTGGGCCATGGTGGCAATGACCGTCGTGCCGTCTTTAGCGTATAGGGTCGCCGAGTTCCACAGCACGATCCGCACCATTCCGTCTGCGCGCAGGATGGGAATCTCCACAACCTCCCATCGTTCTCCCGCCATCGTGCGATGGATGTGAGCCATCGCCTCCTCTCGTCCGCCCTCGGGGAAGAGGATGTCAAGCGGCGCGCCCAAGACCTCGCCGGCATTCTTTCCCGCCAGGCGCTCGAAGGCATGGTTGAACCGGGTGATCCTGAACTCCAGGTCCCAGACGATGATAGGAGCGTTGGCATAGTTAAGCAGGTTCTCCAGGTAGTCCCGCGTCTCGCGCAGCGCCTCCTCTGACTTCGCAATCCGCTCACTTGACGTAGCAACTACAAAGGCAATAACTATAAACACAAGTGCTCGAACATAATCATTGTCAGTCGTCACACCCAATCTCAGGAAGATATGGCTGCCAATCAGCAATGCGGCTAAGAATATAGCCACAACTACACCTTTTCTTTTCCACCAAAGAGATGCCAGGATAATTGGAATATAGAAAAAGTGGCTGAAAACTGTGCCGACTCCAAGTACGGCGTGGGAGCAATATGTGAGAGCGCAAGCGCTGGCCAAAAGGATAGCCATTACCGTGATCTTGTGTCTCTCTTCTTGCCCTTCGGATTTTATCCTCATTATGTTGCCCCCTTACTCCGGTCAGCAGCGCCGCCTCGCGTCCGTCCTGGGCCACGAGTACGTTCCTCGACCACTTCTGTGCCGCGCAGCTGCGACTTCAGAGACAGTGTGCTCCCCACCAGCCCGGCGTGGCAGCCCGCCCTTCCAGGCGACGCAGTTCCTCCAGCAGCGACTTCGGGGTGAGCGCGCCCTTGCGCATCAGCCCCTGGATGTGATCGTTGAGCAGTTCACGTTCCCCTTCGGTCACTTCCTTGGCAGTGAGCACGAAAACCGGGATGTCCGCCGTTTCGGCATCGGCCCGCAGTGCCTCCAGCACCTCAAAGCCGCTCATCCCCGGCATCAGCAGATCCAGCAGGATCACATCGGGGTGCTCGCTGCGCGCCAGGCTTAACCCCCGTTCGCCGTCGTATGCCGCGAGCAACGTGCAACTGTCGGCCGGCAGCATTTGTTGCAGCAACTTGATCGCCCCCGGGTCGTCGTCCACAGCCAGGACGGTGACGTGCCGCGTGAGAGGGTCGGGCGCTGCCAGCCGGTCGAGCAGCCTGTGCAGGTCATCCCGGCCTATCGGTTTCACCAGGTAGTCCACCGCTCCCAGGCTGAACGCCAACTCGCTATTCTCCAGCACTGAGATGACCAGCACCGGGACGTCTCTGGTCTGGGGGTCCGACTTGAGGGCGCGCAGTACCTCCCAACCGTCTTGATCGGGGAGCATGATGTCCAGTGTGATCAAGGCCGGTTTCAACTCACGCGCCTTGTCCAGCACGCCCACACCGTTGTAGTGCTGGACGGGTGTGTATCCCTCC
>JAUWNP010000036.1 GCA_030612585.1 Anaerolineae bacterium | reverse complement strand
ATCGCGCCCCACGTCCACGAGCACACTTTCTCATCCGGCCAGTTGATCCTGTTGGAGGGCGATCCCTGCCAGGCGCTGTACTTCGTCGTCCAGGGTGTGGTGCGAACCAGCCGCACGTCGCTCTCAGGCCGCGAATACGTGCTCGCCTATCTCGGCCCCGGCGAGCCCCTCAGCCTTGTCCCGGCGCTCGACGGCGGGCCCCATCTGGCCACCGTGGACGCTGTGACGGACACAACGCTCTACACCATCCCCTGCGAGCACTTCCAGCGCATCGTGCGCCAGCACCCGGAGGTAGCGCTGGCCATCATGGAGCGCCTGGCAGCCGAGGTACGGCGGCTGAGCGACGTGGTGGAGGACCTGGCCTTGCACACGGTGCGCACCCGCCTGGCGCGTTTCCTGTTGACCCAGGCTGAGACCCCGCAGCCACCCCACCGCTGGACGCAGGAGGAAATCGCCGCGCACATTGGCAGTGTGCGAGAGATGGTGGTGCGCACGCTGCGGGTCTTCGCCGCCGCCGGGTTGATCCGCCGCCAGCGCGGGCGAGTCATCGTGGTGGATCGAGAGGGACTGGAGCGGGAGGCTACAGGCGTGTAGGAAAAAGAGACTTTTGTCACAGACAGACGGCCGCCCTGATGATACAATGATGGCGGTCGTTTTGGTATAGGAGATAGCAATGAATGGGACGTGGGCACTGCCACAGGTGGACAAAACTCGCTGCACGCTCTGCGGGCTGTGCGTGGAGGCCTGCCCCTGCAACGCCGTGGAACTGGGAGAACGGGGGCCGGTCTTCGCCTGTCCAGAAGCCTGCCTCCACGCCAGCGCTGAGGCTTGCGACTGCTGTTGTCTGTGCGAAGAGGTCTGCCCCACCGACGCCATCACCTGTGCTTTCGAGATCGTCGGCTCCGAATAGGGCTGTGACGCTACGCAGCAAATAGAATGGGAAGTAACACAGCAACTCACCTCGCCCGTGCCCTGGAGCGAGTCGGTGTGTTGGATGATCGGACAGAGGATGACACACTTTAGACATAGGAGACAACACGGTGAGTAAGTTCGAAAAGTATCTGGCTGGGTGGGTTGCGATTTGCATGGTTATCGGGGTCGTGCTTTCCCAAACAGTACCTGGTATCGGTGAGGCTATCGTCTCTTGGCAAATCCGTGGGATCTCAATTCCCATTGGCATCTGCTTGTTTTTGATGATGTACCCGGCCCTGCTCAATCTGCAAGTATCCGAGTTGAAAAAGTTGAAATATAACCCCAAACCGATCATAATGACCCTGTTTTCCAATTGGGTGATCGCGCCTTTGGTTGCAGCGGGGTTGGCATATCTGTTTTTGCGGGGAAACGAACAACTTGGCATCGCCGTCATCTTGCTAGGGTCGAGCCCATGCACTGCGATGGTTCTCGTTTGGGGCAAACTGGCCGAAGGGAACCAGGAGCAGAACGTAGTCAACACGAGCCTGAATACTGTCACCATTATGGTGCTCTACGTGCCGGTCGTTTCACTGTTGACAGGCATTCAAAACATCCCCATAGATCAAGGGTTGCTGGCTATCTCAGCGTTCGTCTTTATCGGAATTCCACTGATCATTGGAATCGTAAGCAAGAGGGTTCTGATCAGGGCCAAAGGGGAACCGTGGTTCGAGAATACATATCGTCCTACTGTCGGCAAGATCGCTATCGCAGCCCTCTTGATGACGCTCATCGTGCTCTTTTCGCTGAATGGGCAAGTTTTGCTCGAGCACTTCGATCAACTGTTGTTGGTCTCGGTCCCGCTGCTGCTTGGTTTCATCATCGTGGTCGGGTTCAATCTTCTGATCACCAGGGCCTTTGGACTGAAATACAGAGAGGCCATAACCACGGTCATCATTGGATCTTCGAGCCACTTTGAAATCGCCATTGCTGCCGCGGTAGCGATGTATGGCGTCGGTTCGTATGCAGCGCTGGGAACCACGATGGGCCTGTTTTGGGAAGTGCCGATCATGTTGAGCCTGGTCTCCCTGGGCAAAGTCCTGCGGAAAAGAGGCTTTTGGAATGGATAAAGTTGAGGGGACTGGTCGCTATGGGGATGATCCGCCAGGTGGAGATTGACGAGGAAGGGAAGGTCGAGAAGGAGTCTGCAATGGCTAGAATTCACAAAGACATCACCGAGACCATCGGCAACACGCCTTTGGTGAAACTGAACAGGGTGACGAAGGGACTGGAGGCCACCGTGGTGGCTAAACTGGAGTCCTTCAACCCCCTGGGTAGCGTCAAGGATCGCATCGGTGTGAGCATGGTTGAGGCAGCGGAGAAGGCGGGACTCATCAAGGAGGGCACCATCATCCTCGAGCCCACCAGCGGCAACACCGGCATCGCTCTGGCCTTCGTCTGCGCGGCCAGGGGATACCGGCTGGTCTTGACCATGCCGGACACGATGAGCATTGAGCGGAGGAGGCTTCTCAAAGCCCTCGGCGCCGAACTGGTTCTGACGCCGGGGAAAGAAGGGATGCGCGGGGCATTGGGGGAAGCCGAGGAGATGGCGGCTCAGGACCCACGCTACTTCATCCCCCAGCAGTTCAAGAACCCTGCCAACCCCGAGGTCCACCGCCGCACCACGGCCGAGGAGATATGGCGCGACACTGACGGCCAAGTGGACATCGTAGTGTCCGGGGTGGGGACCGGCGGTACCATCACCGGCATCGCCGAGGTGATCAAGGCCAAAAAGCCTGCCTTCAAGGCCATCGCCGTGGAGCCGACAGCTTCCCCTGTCCTCTCCGGAGGCCCGCCCGGCCCCCACAAGATACAGGGCATCGGCGCAGGCTTCATACCCGACGTCCTTCGGCTCGAACTGGTGGACGAGATCATCCAGGTGGCCAATGAGGACGCGGCCCAGATGGCCCGCAGGCTGGCTAAGGAGGAGGGGTTGCTCTGCGGCATCTCCTCCGGTGCGGCTGCTCACGCCGCCTTGCAGGTGGCGGCCAGTCCCGAGAACGAGGGAAAACTCATCGTGGTCATCCTGCCCGATACGGGGGAGCGGTATCTGAGCACCCCCCTCTTCGAAACGGAGTAAATGAGCGATCTGGAGCGATACTCAAGGCAGATTCTCCTATCCGAGATAGGGAGAGAGGGTCAGGAGAGGCTCCTGTCTTCGGCAGTGGCCATCATCGGCTGCGGGGCGCTGGGGACGGTCATCGCCAGCAGCCTGGTGCGGGCCGGAGTGGGCCGGGTTAAGATCGTAGATCGCGACTACATCGAACTGAATAACCTGCAACGACAGATCCTTTTCGACGAGGAGGACATCGCCAGGGGACTGCCCAAGGCCGTGGCCGCTGCCGAGAGACTGCGCAAGGTCAATTCCCAGGTGGAGATAGAGCCCATCGTGGCCGACGTCAACCCCGGCAACGTGGAAGAGATCATCGGTGACGTGGACCTGGTCCTGGATGGCACCGACAACTTCGAAACCCGCTTTCTGGTCAACGATGCCTGCGTCAAGCACTCTATCCCCTGGGTCTATGGGGCGGTGATCGTCACCTATGGAATGACAATGGTCATCATTCCCCACCGCACTCCCTGCTTCCGCTGTTTCCTGGCTCAGATGCCCGCGCCCGGTAGCACACCCACCTGCGACATGGTGGGGGTGCTGGGCCCGGCGGTGAACATTGTGGCCTCGCTGGAGGTAACCGAGGCTCTCAAGCTCCTCATGGGTAAGGAAGAGGAACTCCATGGCCAACTGATCTACGTGGACGCCTGGACCAGCACCCTGGAGGGGCTGAAACTGGAGAAGAGGGACAATCTCTGCCCGGCCTGCGACCTGGGCCAGTTCGAGTTCCTGGAGGCCATGGTGGGTTCCTACCTGACCAGCCTCTGCGGCCGGGAGGCGGTGCAGGTCAACGTGCGCGGGGAAGCCAGGGTCTCTTTCCCTGACCTGGCAGAGCGACTCAACCCAGTGGGACCGGTCACCTTCAATGATTATATGCTGCGCTTCCGGATCGATTCCTACGAACTGACCGTCTTCCCCGACGGGCGCACCATCATCAAGGGCACCACCGACGAAGCTGTGGCCCGGTCGCTGTACGCCAGGTACGTCGGCCTCTAGCACTGACAGGAAGAGCAGACAGAGGAATGACAAGGTAACATCGGGAAAAACATGTCCAAAAATGAAACGGAGATAAGTAGAGTCACAAGGCCAAAGGAAGAAGCCAAAGCCAGTTACGATAAGATGAGCAAATGGTATGATATAGTGACTGGTCCCTTCGAGAAGAAATATAGAGACGCCGGTCTGCAAAAACTAGGTGCCCAGGAAGGAGAGATAGTTCTTGAGATTGGATTTGGTACCGGACATTGCATTCTGGCTTTGGCTCAATTGGTCGGCAATTCAGGCCAGGTCTATGGAATTGATATATCGGAAGAGATGCTCAATATCGCCCTATCGAGAGTCAAGGAAGCAGGATTATCAGAAAGAGTGAAGTTGAGGTGCGGCACCGCACCTCAACTTCCCTTCGAAGCAAATTTCTTCGACGCAGTTTTTGTGAGCTTCACTCTGGAACTCTTCGATGCACCAGAAATTCCGACTGTCTTGCACGAGTGCCAACGAGTTCTTCCAGGCGGCGGGCGTATCTGTGTTGTGGCAATGTCCAAAAAGGGGAGGGCTGGTGTGATGACGAGACTTTATGAATGGGCGCACAGGAAGTTTCCTAGTTACGTTGATTGCAGGCCGATCTTTGTTCAGAAGGCGTTGGAAGATGCCCAGTTTCAGGTTCTTGATGTAACAGAAACGTCTATGTGGGGTTTACCAGTCGAGATTGTCGTGGCAGAGAAGTCATATTCAGTAACATGAGGCAGAAGGAGTATGATATGAACCAGGCGAGAGAGATCAAGGAATTCGTGAGGGATCGCTACGGTAAGATCGCATCCAGCGACGAAACCTGCTGCCCTAGTTGCTCGTGTGGACCAGATCCCATCGAGCAGGCTGTGTCCATCGGGTATTCCCGCGCAGAGAGCGAAAGCGTCCCCGCATCGGCGGTGATGGGCCTGGGATGCGGGAATCCCACGGCTCTGGCTGGCTTGAGGGAAGGCGAAACGGTCCTGGACCTTGGCTCCGGTGCAGGATTGGATGTCTTCCTGGCCGCGCAAAGAGTAGGAAGAAACGGACGCGTCATCGGCGTGGATATGACACAGGAGATGGTCGAGCGGGCGCGCCGCGCCGCGAGGTTTCACGGATACGAGAACGTGGAGTTCAGGGTAGGCGAGATAGAGAACTTGCCCGTGGGAAACGACTCCATAGATGTAATCATCAGCAACTGTGTCGTAAACCTGTCGCCGGACAAGGCGGCGGTCTACCGGGAGGCGTTTCGAGTGCTGAAACCCGGCGGCAGGATGCTGATCTCTGACCTGGTCACCGAGGGAGAACTTCCGGAAGAGATCAGGCGCAGTTTCGAAGCGTGGGCCGATTGTGTTGCGGGGGCACTCGAAAGGCAGGCGTACCTGGAGACAATCAGGAGAGCGGGCTTCCAGGACACTGCCATCGCCGCCCAGCATCGCTTCGACGAACCCGGGATGAGCGAAGCACTGAAAGGCAAAATCATCAGTGTTCAGGTGAGCGCCCATAAGCCGCCGGCGGTTGAGACCGTGCGCTCGCCAGCGGGAGATGGATGAGAGTGAAAGAGACATCTATCCTGGACGCACAGACCATACGCGCCGACTTCCCCATCCTGCAGCGCAGGATCGGGGGCCAGCCTCTGATCTACTTCGACAACGCCGCCACGACGCAGAAGCCGCGCCAGGTACTACGTACCATCCAGGAGTTCTACTCCACCTACAACGCCAACGTCCACCGCTCGCCTCACACGCTGGGGCAGGAGGCGACGGAACTGTACGAGCAGGCTCACGAGAACGTGGCCCGTTTCATCGGCGCCGACGACAGCGGGGAAATCGTCTTCGTGCGCAACAGCACTGAAGCGATCAACCTGGTGGCCTATTCGCTGTTGTTCGGCGAAAACGAGCGGACCCGCTTGCGCCACGGCGACGAAGTGGTGGTCACCGTGATGGAGCATCACTCGGATCTGGTGCCCTGGCAGATGGTACGCCAGCGGGCCGGCGTGACCCTCAAGGTGGTTGGCATCCACGAGGATGGAACCCTGGATTTGGAGCAGTTGAGGGAAGCGATCACCGGGCGCACCAGGCTGGTCTGCTGTGCCCACGTCTCCAACGTGCTGGGCACCATCAATCCGGTGCGGGAGATCGGTCGCCTGGCCCATCAGGCCGGGGCGCTGTTCCTGGTGGATGGTGCGCAGTCGGCACCGCACATGCCGGTGAATGTCAAAGAAATCGGCTGCGACTTCTTCGCCCTCTCCGGGCACAAGATGCTGGCCCCGATGGGCATCGGGGCGCTGTATGGCCGGCGAGAGTTGCTGGAAGAGATGGCCCCCTTCCTCTACGGCGGGGACATGATCGCCGACGTGACCCTGGAGCGCACCACCTGGAACAGGCTACCCTGGAAATTCGAGGCCGGCACCGCCAACGTCTGCGGCGGGATCGCCCTGGGCGGGGCCACAGACCTGCGCACGGGTAAGAGTCTGGAGGGGGCTGTGGACTACCTGGAACGGATCGGGATGGCGCAGGTGCGAGCGCACGAGAGAACGCTGATCGGATATGCGCTGGAAGGGTTGCAGGCCATTGGGGGGGTGCGGGTGTACGGACCGCTCGACCCCGAGAAGCGGTGTGGTGTCCTGGCCTTCAACGTCGAGCAAGGGGATGCGTACCTGGTGGCTCAGTTCCTCAACGACGAGGGGATCGCGGTGCGGGCCGGCGGGCACTGCGCCTACCCGCTGACCGACCGGCTGGGAGTGAAGGCGACGGTGCGGGCCAGTTTCTACATCTACAACACAAGAGCCGAGGTGGAGCGCTTCCTGGAGGTCATGGAGGACATCATCCGCCGGAGGTTGATATAACAGCCGGGTACAGTGGCGCTGGGAGGAAGTTGTGTACAGTGAGCAGATTCTGGACCACTTTCGCCACCCACGGAACGTGGGCAGCATCGAGAACGCTGACAGTTTCGGCAAGGCCGGGGGTGGTCCCCGTTGTCCTGAAGACCTGGCCTACTTCTGGATCCGCGTGGCCGATGACCGCATCGCTGAGGTCAAGCACAAGACGTTGGGCTGCCCCGTGGCCATTGCCGCCAGCAGCCTGACCTGCGTCATGGCGCAAGGCAAGACGTTGGCAGAGGCTCTGCAGATCACGCCGGAGGTGGTAGCGGAAGCACTGGGTGGCATCCCGGAGCAGAAAGCGGATTCCACCGTCGGCCCCGAGGCCTTGCACCAGGCTATTGCCGACTATCGGGCAAGGAGAAAGTAGACTTCTATCAAAATGTTCGAGCGCGTGGGGGAAGATATAGAAGCCGTCTTCGCCAAGGACCCGGCGGCCAGGACGGTCTGGGAGATAATCTTTTGTTACCCGGGGTTGCACGCCCTCTGGCTGCACCGGCTGGCCCATTCTCTCTGGGAACACAAACTGCTCTTCCTGGGCCGGCTCGTCTCGCAACTCAATCGCTGGCTGACTGGCATCGAGATCCACCCCGGGGCCAGGATCGGACGCCGCGTCTTCATTGACCACGGCATGGGGGTGGTCATCGGCGAGACAGCGGAGATCGGCGACGACGTGCTGATGTACCAGGGGGTGGTATTGGGCGGCACAACCCTGCACAAGACGAAACGCCATCCTACCATCGGGAACAGCGTGGTTATCGGCGCAGGCGCGACGATTCTGGGCCCAATCACGGTCGGAGACAACGCTCGGATCGGCGCCGGTTCGGTGGTGATCAAGCCTGTTCCGGCTGGGGCGACAATCGTGGGTGTGCCAGGTCACATGGCAGGGCCGAAGCGCTCGGAGAAGCCCGGAGCGGACCTGGAGCACGGCAGGTTACCTGACCCCGTGTTGCGCACGCTCAGCGAGGCTCTAGGCCGACAAAGCCGTCTCAAGGAGCGGGTGCAGGAGTTAGAGCGCGTGCTCTCACGCATCCCACCCCCGCCGCTGCCCACGCATGAGCGCACCCTGTCACCCGCCCGTGAGGCCGACATCCGCCAGGCCCTGCGGGAGGTGATTGATCCCGAGGTCGGCACCAACGTCGTGGACCTGGGGCTGATCCGGGAGATTGCCTTCAATGGACGGGGCGTGGAAGTGCGCATGGTATTGACCCATCCCGAATGTACGCTGGCGGGATACCTCGTCGAACAGGTCAGGCGCAAGGTCAGAAGTGTGACAGGCGCCGAGCCAGTCGAAGTGGTACTTGTGGACGAAGTCTGGAGTTGGAACGATGCTGCACCACGCTTAGTTTGGGGAGACGGAATATGAAAGGGGCTCATCCTGGGCGAGGTAGTGGCGCTTCCATATTGCGACTGAGCCGTCTTGCTGATCCGCGATGCACTACAGAGTTATGAACCCAAAAGCAATCGCTCTACTTTCTGGTGGACTGGACTCCACCCTGGCGGTGAAATTGATCCTGGATCAGGGTATCGAGGTGGAGGCGTTGAACTTCATTACTCCCTTCTGCAACTGCAACCGCAAGGGGAGATGCGAGGCCAGGCACATCGCCGGGGAATTTGACATCCCCTGCAAGACGGTTGTCGTCACCGAGGAATTCTTCCAAGTGATCAGGAACCCCAAGCATGGCTACGGCAGCGGGGTAAACCCTTGCCTCGATTGCCGCATCCTGATGTTCTCGCGGGCCAGGGAGCGGATGGAGGAGATCAATGCCGCTTTCGTCTTCACCGGCGAGGTACTGGGACAGCGCCCGATGTCCCAACACCGCCAGGCCATGCGCATCATTGATCGCGAATCGGGCCTGGAAGGCCGGCTGCTGCGCCCTCTGTCGGCCCGGCTGCTTGAGCCTACAATCCCTGAGAACGAGGGCCTCGTGGACCGCGAGAAACTCCTGGCGATCCAGGGGCGCTCTCGCAAACCGCAGATGGCCCTGGCTGAAGAGTATAGCATCACGGACTACCCCTGTCCGGCGGGAGGTTGTCTGCTCACCGATCCTGGCTTCGCCCGGCGGATGCGGGGTCTGATCCATTCTTGCCCGCACTTCGATCTCAACGACGTCAACCTGTTGAAGGTGGGCCGCCACTTCCAGCTCTCGCCCGGGGCCAAGGCGGTGGTGGGACGGAACGAAGAGGAGAACCGCCACCTCCTGATCCTGGCCCGGCAGGGTGAACTCCTCTTCGAGGTCAAAGGCTGGGGCAGCCCGGTCACGCTCCTGCGGGGTGAAGCAGGCGAGGAAGAGATCCACCTTGCGGCCGCGATCACGGCTCGCTACAGCGATGCGCGAGGTGATAAGGTACAGGTGCACTATGGGACAGACCACACTGATCTGAGTGAGGTGATTTTGGCCTCATCAGCCAGTGAGGATGAACTGACCCAGTTGCGAATCTAGAACAGCAGACAAGGAAGGCAGGAGATATACCTGAGATGCAAGAAATGCAGACACTGAGTATCTCGTTATTCGTGGCCCTTAGCGCCGGAGTACTCTCCTTCGCTTCACCGTGCGTGCTGCCTTTGGTACCGGCCTACCTGGGCTACCTTGGCGGGCAGGTGGCGTCAGCCGAGGAAGGCACCCTATCCCGCCGGGTGACCTTTCTCCACGGGCTCTTTTTCGTCCTGGGATTCTCGGTCATCTTTGTCGCCCTGGGTGCGGCCGCCAGTGGAATCGGGCAGTTGCTCTACACCTACCGGCTAGCGCTGATGAGGGTTGGCGGCGTAGTGATCTTCGTCTTTGGGTTGCACACACTGGGACTGCTCAAGATCCCCCTTCTATACTACGACACCCGCCGCCACTACCGCCCCCGGCCAGAACTGGGCTACCTCTCCTCGGCACTGATGGGTTTCTTTTTCGGAGCGGGCTGGTCTCCCTGCGTGGGGGCGACGCTGGGGGCGATCCTGACGCTGGCGCTGAACGAAGCGACAGTGGGGCGTGGCGCGTTGCTGCTGTTCGTCTACTCGATGGGCCTGGGGATCCCCTTCCTGCTTATGGCATTGGGCGTCGGCCAGGCGGCCGGCATCTTGCGCCGGGCGCGGCGAGCCATGCGGGCCGTGACCATCATCAGCGGCCTCTTTCTCATCCTCCTCGGGCTGCTGGTCTTTACCAACAATCTGGGCTGGCTGGCCCAGTGGATGCCCTTTTTCTAACGTGAATTTAACAGATAATGATTGACTTTATCATAAAAATGTGATACAATAACCCTGAGTACGATAGAGACGCCACCTGCGCCTGGCCTCGTAGGCGAGTGCAGGCAGAGCGTCGGGAGAGGTCCTATGTTTGAGAACATCGTCTATCTTGATAACGCAGCCGCAGCCCGGCTGGACGAGCAGGTACTGGAGGCGATGAAGCCCTACTTCTTCGACGCCTACGCCGTCGCCACCTCGCAGTTCGGCTACTCCGCGGGCATAGATGCCCGAGACGCGATGGACGACGCCCGGTCGCGGGTCGCCACTGCCATGGGAGCCGCTCCGGAGGAGTTTATCTTCACCTCCGGCAGCACCGAATCCAGCAATCTGGCCATCAAAGGGGTGGCTATGGCCCTGGGGGAGAAGAAGGGCAAACACGTCATCGTCTCCAAAATCGAGGACTTCCCCGTCCTCTACAGCGCCAGGGCCCTGGAAAAGCAAGGCTTCCGGGTGACCTATCTCGATGTGGATGAGCGCGGGCGGATAGGCCTGGATCAACTGCGCGAGACGATCACACCGGAGACGATCCTGGTCTCGATCCAGGCGAGCAACCAGGAAATCGGCACGCTGCAAGACGTGGCCACCATCGGCGCTATCTGCCGCGAGAAGGGTGTGCTCTTCCACACCGACGCCACCCACAGTTTCCCCCGCGTGCCACTGGACGTACGGGAGATGCCAGTTGACCTGGTCACGGTGACGGCGCATCTGATCCACGGGCCCAAGGGAGTGGGCGGATTGTACGTGCGCCAGGGTACCTCATTGGCCAAATGGATGGACGGCGGATTCCAGGAGTTCAACCTGCGGGCCGGGACAGAAAACATCCCCGGCGCAGCCGGCTTTGCCAAAGCGGTCGAGTTGGTCACGCCGGAGGAGACGGCGCGGCTGCAAGAGATGCGCGACCGGTTGATCGAGCACCTGTTGCAGATTCCACACTCGCGCCTCAACGGCCATCCCACGTTGCGGCTGCCCCAAAACGCCAACGTGTCGTTCCGCTTCGTCGAGGGTGAAGCAATCCTGTTGCACCTGGACATGCGGGGCTTCGCCGTCAGCACCGGCTCGGCCTGCTTCAGCCGCTCGTTGGAGGGCAGCCACGTCATCCTGGGGATAGGTGGCAACCATGAACGAGCGCACGGCTCGGTGCGCTTCACCTTCGGTCGCTTCAACCAGGCCAAGGACGTGGACGCGGTGGCACAGGCGGTGGCCGAAGTCGTCTCGGCTCTGCGGAAGATCAGCCCGTTGGGGAAGGAATAAAGCCGAATTTACGAATCCCGAATTTACGAATTTACGAATCTACGAATCTGTGGAGGTGAACAAATGCCATTACCATACAGTGAAATCGTGATGGAACATTTCCGCCACCCGCGCAACGTGGGGCGCATAGAGGACCCCGATGCCAAGGCAATCGAGGGCAGTCCCGCCTGCGGCGATATGGTGGCCGTTTACTTAAAAGTGGACCCAGAAGCCCTGCGCATAACCGACGTCAAGTTCGAGTCTTACGGCTGCGCCTCCAACATCGCCACCGGCTCCATCATCACCGAGTTAGCCAAGGGCAAGACTCTGGAAGAGGTCAAAGCGATCACGTGGAAACAGGCATCGGATGCGCTGGGTGGCCTGCCGCCGATCAAGACACACTGTTCTGTACTGGCCGTGGACGGGCTACGGGCCGCGGTCCAGAACTACGAGGAGCGCCACGGGCTGGTCAAGGAGCGCGTGCCGACGACGGTCAAGGTGGTGCGCCGGCGGCTCAAGCGTGTGATGAACCCGGTGGTGGGGCTCGACCTGGTGCGCACCAAACTGGTCAAGGAGATCGAGGTCGCCGAAGGGGCAGTGCGGGTGGTGATTGACCTGCCTGCCGACCACCAGTTCGCCACCAACATCCGCGAGGAGATTATGGAGAAGATCGAGCCCTTGTGGGACGTGGACAAGGTGATAGTTGAGTTTACGGAGTGAGGTGGAGCGATGCCTAAGATCAAGGTGGATACTCGAGAGGCAAAGTGCCCGGCGGTTGAGGCCAACATCACAGTGGATTGCCGGGGAGAGACCTGCCCTGTGCCGCTGGTAGAGACACGCAAAGCGTTGCGCAAGGCCGCGCCGGGCGACGTGATCGAAGTCGTCGGCACGCATCCGGCGTCGAAAAAAGAGATCCCGATGGCGGTCGAGGCACTTCAGTTGAAGTTGCTAAGCGTCGAGGGGACGGACACCGGCTGGACGATTCGCATCCAGAGATAGAGGGAGCCCTGTGAACAGATACCCGCCGAACGGCGGGGGTGGAGACAGGCTAAATCTCTCTAGCCACCAGGCGGCTGCTGTGGTAGGATAGAAACACAATAACCAGGAGGTGAAAAAATGATGATGGGATTTGGTTTCTTTGGAATGCTCCTGTTCTGGTCCGCTCTGCTCGCCCCCCTCGTCGGGGGCACAGTCCTGGTGCTCCGCCAGACGACCGGCACTCGCTCATCCAGCGAGCAGCGCCAGCCAACGGCACGCCAGGTACTGGACGAGCGGTTCGCCCAGGGGGAGATCACCATAGCCGAGTTTGAGGAGATTCGGAACCGGCTTCGACGATGAGTAAGATACGTTAGAACCTACTTAGAATAAAGGAGATGAGTGACAATGGCTAAGGACGTAGTATGTGGCATGGAGGTGGATCCGAAGACCGCCCCCGCCAAGACAGAGTACAAGGGCGAGACCTATTACTTCTGTGCTCCGGGCTGTAAGGTGGCCTTTGAAAAAGAGCCGGAGAAATACCTGAAGGCCGAGAGCGAAAAGGCCCACACAGGCTGCGGCTCTTGCTGCTGCTGAGGTACCGCTGAGGACAAAACCTTTCCAAACGAGGGGGTTCTTGTGTGGCAGCTGAGGCGCTACACAAGCCCCCCTTGGCGGAGGTGAGCAAATGACAGATAAGACAACCATAATCGTCCATAGCGGCGACATGGATAAACTCTACAGCGCGCTGATCATCGGCAACGGGGCGCTGGCGATGGGCATGGATGCCTCGATCTACTTCACATTCTGGGGTCTGCAACGGCTGCAGAAGGGCGGATTGGAGAAAGGGCCACTTTCGAAGATGCACATGCTGGGCCTGGGCAAGTGGATGATCAAGCGGCGCATGAAAAAAGCCAACGTAGCGCCATTGGAGAGACTGATGGCCGATTTCAAGGAACTGGGCGGCAAGATCATCGCCTGCGATATGACGATGGAGATCATGGGTATCAGCCGCCAGGATCTGCGCGAGGACTTGATTGACGAGTACGGGGCCATAGGAACATACATCCAGGAAGCGCGCGAGTCGACGACTACGCTCTTCATCTGAACCTTTTGGGATATAGTAGGGCGGTTTTGCTAACCGCCATAGGTCGGATAGCAAATCCGACCTACCAGTCGGCTCGAGGGATACCAGCGCCAATGCCAACCAAGACATTCAAGATCGCAGGACTGACCTGCATAGACTGCGCCGCAAGAGTCCGGGCGACCGTCAGCCGGGTGGAGGGCGTGGACAATTGCCAGGTTGACCACGCCATTGGCACGCTGATCGTTTCGTTCGCGGAACCAGATGTGGCGACGGAGCAGATCGCCAAGGCTGTGGGGGCAGCGGGCTATACGCTGGTCACTGAAGACACCGACAAAGGGGAGAGCAACCGCCACCGGGAAAATAAGCCGCTCCTGGGCTTTGTCCGCTTCGTCTTTTCGAAGCGCGAGACAACGCTCGCTGCCGTCGCTGGCCTGCTGACGCTGCTTGGCCTGGCACTGGCAGCAATATACTCCCCCCCAACGTTGGGGGGGCTGGGGGGGGCAGTCCCCCCAACGTTGGGGAGGCTGGGGGGGGCAGCCCTCTTTGCGGCCGCTATCGTCGTGGGGGGCATCCCGGTGGCGCGCCACGCCTTCCAGGAATTGTGGCTCTCCCGCAGCCTGGGCATCAACACGCTGATGGTCATCGCCGTCGTGGGCGCAGCGTTCATCGGCGAGTGGGCCGAGGCGGCGATTGTAGTGGTGTTGTTTTCGTTGGGGGAGGCGCTGGAGGGGTACGCCACAGAGCGTGCGCGCGGCGCGCTTGATAGCCTGCTGGACCTGGCGCCGCCGGTGGCCCTCAAGATGCTGCCCACAGGCGAGACCCAGGAGGTGCCGGTGGAGCGACTGACCATCGCCGACCGCGTGCTGGTGCGCCCCGGCGACCGGGTCAGTGTGGACGGCATCGTGCGCGCCGGGCAGAGCGCGGTGGATCAGGCCCCTATCACCGGTGAGAGCGTGCCGGTGGACAAAAAGCCTGGCGATGAAGTCTTCGCCGGCACCATCAACACCTCCGGCGCGCTGGAGGTGGAGGTGACCCACCTGGCGGCAGACAACACGCTGAGCCGCATGCACGCGCTGGTGCAGCAAGCCCAGTCGCGGCAAGCGCCGGTGCAGCGCTTCATTGACCGCTTCGCCCGCGTCTACACACCAGCGGTGGCCGCGACGGCAGTACTCGTGGCCGCCATCCCGCCGCTGCTCTTCGGGCAGATGTTCTGGGGAGAACAAGGCTGGCTGATGCGAGCGCTGCAGATGCTGGTCATCGCCTGTCCCTGCGCCCTGGTGATCAGCACGCCGGTCAGCCTGGTGAGCGCTATGACCAACGGTGCCTCACGCGGGGTACTGATCAAGGGCGGGCGCTACCTGGAGGCCTTGAGCCGGGTCAGGGTCTTCGCCTTCGACAAGACCGGCACCCTGACCGAGGGGCGTCCCGTCATAACCGACGTCGTGGACGTTTGCACCTGTGGGCAGTGCCCGGAGGATTGCGGGCTGCAACACGCGGCTGCAGTCGAGGCGCAGTCGTCCCACCCGCTGGCCCGGGCGTTGCTGGCGGAGGCGCAGGCCAGAGGAGTAGTAGTGCCCCAGGCCCAGGCCGTCGCTGTGTTGAGCGGGCGAGGAATGGAAGGTATTGTGAACGACGTTTCGGTCACCGTCGCCAGTCACGCCCACTTTGACGAGTATTTTCCACACCCGGAGTTCGTTTGCCAGCGCGCCGACGAGCTGGCGGCCCAGGGCAAGACAGTTATAATGGTCAGACATGACGACGAGGTATGTGCGCTGTTCGCCGTGGCAGATACCCTACGCGACAGCAGCAAGAAGGCACTCGCCGATCTGAAGGTCCACGCAGACGTCCACACCGTGATGCTCACCGGCGACAACCCGATTGTGGCACAGGCAATCGCCCGCCAGGTCGGGATTGACGAGGTGCGCGCCGGGCTGTTGCCGGAGGAGAAAGTGACCGCCATCGCGGCGCTGGCAGAGCAGTACCAGGTCGTGGCGATGGTCGGCGATGGCATCAACGACGCCCCGGCGCTGGCCCAGGCGGACGTGGGCATCGCCATGGGCGGCGCGGGATCGGCCCAGGCCATGGAGACGGCCGACGTGGTCCTGATGGGCGACGACCTGGCCCAACTGCCGTTCATCGTCTGGCTCAGCCGCAGGACGAAAGATGTCGTAACGGCCAACATCCTGTTTGCGCTGGCGGTCAAGGCGGTCATATTCGCTCTGGCTGCGGCGGGCCTGGCCACGTTGTGGATGGCGATTGCAGCCGACGTCGGCGCGTCCGTGGCGGTGATCCTGAACGGTATGCGGTTGCGCCGGATGAAGGAAAGTAGTGAGTAGATGAGTGGATGAGTGGATGAGTAAATGAGTAGATGAGTAGATGAGGAATGAGTAGACGAGGAATGAGTAGACGAGGAATGAGTAGACGAGGAATGAGCAGACGAGGAATGAGCAAATGAGGAATGAGGAGACAGCAAAACGGATTGCTTTGCCCGTGCAGGGCATGACCTGTGCTTCGTGCGTGGCCCACGTGGAACGGGCCTTGAAGGGTGTGGAAGGGGTGAGCGACACTAACGTCAATCTGGCTACAGAGCAGGCGTCGGTCATCTTCGATCCCAAACTGGTTCACCTGGACCGCCTGGTCGGCGCTGTGCGCGATACAGGGTACGACGTGCTCACCAAAACCGACAGCCTGCCTATCGGCGGAATGACCTGCGCCAGTTGCGTGGCCCACGTCGAGGGAGCGCTGGCAAAGACGCCCGGCGTGCTGAATGTCAACGTCAACCTGGCGACCGAGAAAGCCACCGTGGAATACATCCCCACTGTGACCGGGCCGCCCGATTTCCGCCGCGTCGTGGCCGAGGCGGGTTACGAGGTGTTACGCCGCCCTGAAGAAGCGGCGCTGGGGGAACTTTCCAGCCCCGGCTCTTCAGGGCGGGGCGCAGAGGAGCAGGCGGAAGAGGAACTCTCCCGCGAGGTGCGCAAGATGCAGGACGCCCGGCGGCGGATGCTCCTGGCCTGGCTCTTCACCGGCCCCCTCATCCTCTGGATGCTGCCGGAGATGCTGTTTGGAGTGGCCTGGCCGAACCCGACCATCTTCAAATTAGGTATGCTGCTCCTGGCCGCGCCGGTGCTCTTCTGGGTCGGCCGGCGTACCTACGTGGCGGCCTACAAGTCGTCCATCCATGGCGCGCCAAACATGGACGCGCTTATCGCGCTGGGCACCGGGGCCTCTTTCCTCACCGGCATCGCCACCTTCTTCGCGCCTATCCCCACCTACGCTGGGGTGTCGGCTATGATCATGGCCTTCCACCTGACCGGCCGCTACGTGGAGGCAAGCGCCAAGGGGCGCGCCTCCCAGGCCATCCGCAAACTACTGGAACTGGGAGCCAAGACCGCCCGCATCCTGGTGGACGGCGCAGAGCGGGAACTGCCCATTGAGGCGGTGCAGGTGGGCGACGTGATGGTCGTCCGCCCCGGCGAAAAGATCCCCACTGATGGGATCGTCGTTGAAGGGGAGAGCACCGTGGACGAATCCATGGCCACGGGCGAATCCATGCCCGTCAACAAACACCCTGGCGACGAAATGATCGGGGCCACAGTCAATCAGGATGGCCTGCTGAAAATACGCGCCACCCGCGTGGGCAAGGATACGTTCCTGGCCCAGATGGTGCGCCTGGTCGAGCAGGCCCAGGGCACCAAGGTGCCCATCCAGGCCTTCGCCGACCGGGTGACGGCCGTCTTCGTGCCCATCGTCGTCGGCATCGCGCTGCTCACCTTCCTGGCCTGGTTCATCTTCCCCGAGACACTGCGCCCCGTCACCGTGTGGGCCAGCGGCTTCCTGCCCTGGGTGGACCCCAGCCTGAACCGTTTCACGCTGGCGCTGATCAATACCGTCTCAGTGCTGGTCATCGCCTGCCCCTGTGCGCTGGGGCTGGCCACGCCCACAGCGCTGATGGTCGGCAGCGGCATCGGCGCCGAGAACGGCATCCTCATCCGCTCCGGCGAGGCCATCCAGGCCATGCGGGACGTGCGGGTGGTGGTCTTTGACAAGACGGGCACCCTCACCAAGGGCAAGCCCGAGGTGACGGACGTGCTTGCGAGAGACGAGGAGCGACACGGAGACACGGAGACAAGGAGACACGGGGACAAGGAGCCTGCCCTGAGCTTGCCGAAGGGGACAAAGAGAGAAGGAGAGGGGGGGACGGAATTCGCCACTCGCAATTTGCTGCGCTGGGCGGCATCGGTGGAAGTGGGAAGCGAGCATCCGCTGGGCCAGGCAGTGGTGCGCCGGGCGGAGGAGCAAGGGCTGGCGTTGGGGGAATTGCGCGACTTTGAGGCACAACGCGGCAAAGGCGTGCGGGGTACTGTTGACGGACGGAGCGTGTTGGTGGGCAGCCGGACATTGCTCGAGGAACACTCCATTGCCGTAGCCGCGTTGGAAGATGATATGCGCCGCCTGGAGGACGAGGGCAAAACGGCGATGCTGGTCGCTGTGGATGGGGAGTTGCTGGGGCTGCTGGCTGTGGCCGACACACTCAAGGATGATGCCATTGCCGCCGTCCGCGAATTGACAACACTGGGCTTGGAGACGGTGATGCTTACCGGCGACAACCAGCGCACGGCCGCGGCCATCGCCCGTCAGGTGGGGATAGAGCGCGTGCTGGCCGAGGTGCTGCCAGAGGCCAAACTGGCCGAGATCCAGCGGCTGCAGGCGGAACTTGCCCTGAGATCGTCGAAAGGGACGGACGGATTGGTCGCCATGGTCGGCGACGGCATCAACGACGCCCCGGCGCTGACCCAGGCCGATGTGGGCATCGCCATCGGCACCGGCACCGACATCGCCATCGAAGCCGCCGACATCACGCTGGTACGCGGCGACCTCTCCGGCGTGGTCAGCGCGGTGAAACTCTCCCGCGCCACGTTCAACAAGGTGGTACAGGGGCTGTTCTGGGCCTTCTTCTACAACGTAGTGATGATCCCCCTGGCCATTCTGGGGATGATGCATCCAGTGCTGGCCGAGATCGCTATGGCCACCAGTTCCGTGACCGTGATCGCCAACGCCAACCTGCTGCGACGGGCGCGCATTCGGCCAACCTACCAGGGATGAGAAGGACAAGTTGCCAACTTATCCCACAGCACGGCTCCACAGTCTTGAGCCGCGACGCTTTCCCTGGGGGGCGCGTATAATCGTCGGGGGAGCACGGGTACGGCACGGGGCTAAATCCCCGTGCTGAGAGAGCAAAGCCCCTTCGGGACTGAATTTTAGCCCGTTAGGGCTTCGCTCTTTCAGTCCGAACGTTCACGTCCGGGCTCTTGCCGACCTGTACCACAAGGTTTGAATGCGCCCTCCCCCAAGTTCTATCCCTACAGCGCCCGCGTCAGGATCTCCCGCATCTCGCCGGGGGTGAGTTTGATCGGGTTACCCTGCATACTGCTGGAGACAGAGCCTTTCTCGATCAGCACCGGGAAATCCTCCGGCGTCACCCCGTAAGAGGCCAGCGAGGGAACCCGTAACGCCTGGCACAGTTCCTGCACCCAGGCGACGCCATCGCCGGCGGTGGCCTTGTCACTCCCGGTCAGGATACAGGCGATCTCGTCATACCGGTGCAGCGCCTCGCTCCCCGGTAGCCGCTCCTGTAAGGCTTGCACGTTGACCGTCATCGCGTGGGGCAAGAGACTCGCACACACAGCGCCGTGGGGCGCTGGGAACATCCCCCCCACCGGCCCGGCGAAGCCGTGCACCGCCCCCAGTTTGGCGTTGGCCAGGGCCAGCCCGCCGAAGAGACTGGCCAGGGCCATGTCCTCGCGAGCCGCCGTATCGTCGCCCTGTTTGGTTCGGCCCTGCTCACCACAAGCGTAGGCCCGGCGCAGCGAACGGGCAGCGCACCGCATCCCCTCCCGGCACAACGCATCCGTCAGCGGGTTGGACCGCTTCGAGACGTACGGTTCCATCACCTGCGTGAGCGCATCCAAGCCGGTGCTGGCCGTGACCTCCGGTGGCATGCTGTGCGTGAGTTCAGGATCCACCAGCGCCAGGCGCGGCAGCATCAGCGGGCTGCGCAGGCTGACCTTCACCCGGTGCTCAGGCGAGGCCAGCACCGCGTTGCGCGTCACCTCAGCGCCCGTGCCGGCCGTCGTCGGGATGGCGATGCAAGGTGCCGAGGGTTGGGTGAGTGGCCGCCCCCGGCCGATGACCTCCAGGTAGTCGAGGGGATCACCGCCGTTGGTCAGCAGGGCGGCGATGGCCTTGCCGGTGTCCAGCACGCTCCCCCCGCCAAACCCGATGACCAAATCACAGTTCTCCTCCCGCGCGCGTTGGGTGCCCAGGCGGGCCACCTCGGTCGTCGGCTCACCGGCCACGGAGAAAGTGACGCAGTCTATCCCTTGCGCGGCCAGTCCGTCGAGCAGCGGCGCACCACGCGCGACAGTGCGGCCTGTCACCACCAGTGCCCGCCCCCCCATTTCCGCCGCCAACGGCCCAATCTCGCCCAGGGTGCCCGCTCCAAAGATGATACGCGTGGCAGTGGCAAACTCAAAACGCATGAACTTATAGCCTCCCAAGAAACCGGGTTTTTTCTGAAAAACCTGGTTTCTCAATTCGTTTTACCCCCAACCCATCCATATTACTACCTCCCGACGCCATTCTATCTGTCATTCCCGTTTTGCGCAACCGATGGATAGTCGCGGAATCGTAGCAGTTCTGAGTCTCTCTAAGGCCCTTTAGAGCCAATAAGGTGCAACGCACTTGTAGACTGCGCAAGCGCCAGAGATGAGATTGAAATCGATGTAGCAGGTCATGTTCAGGAACCTGCCCAAGTGCGTTGCACCTTAGGAAAACCCTTGACTTTTCCCACGAATTATGGTAATATGACGTTAGATGACATATCGTTAAACTACGCATTAAGGAAGCCCTATGACAACTTGCACAGACGTTCAGTCGAATCTACCGCTCAGGGAGGCGACTTTTTTCATCGTGTTGAGTCTCACCCAGGAGCCGAAGCACGGCTATGCAATTATGAAAGAGGTGCAAGTCCTGAGTGAGGGGCGCGTTCTGCTGAGCACCGGTACGTTGTACGGCGCTATCAAGCGACTGCTGAATCAGGGTTGGATCCGGCGGGTGAACGAATCCGGCGCCACCCCCTCGAACCGGGAGCGCAAGGAGTACGCGCTCACCGATCTGGGGCGGCGCGTCCTGAAGGCTGAAGTTGAGCGGTTGAATTCATTGGTCACCACGGCGCAGTTGCGCGCCGTTAGGGAGCAGGCGTAAGCGTCATGGTTCGGTTCATCATCCGCATTTATGGCATCCTGGTACGTCTCTATCCGTGGGAATTTCGCGCAGAGTTTGCAGCAGAGATGCGGGAAGTTTTTGCAGAAGCGGTCGAGACGGCAGACAAGCGGGGTTGGCTATCGCTGGCGGCGGTGTGCCTGCAGGAATTGCGTGACTGGCCTGGCGCGACGCTGCGCGAACATCTGCAGGAAAGGAGGAACAAACACATGAACTCCCCCACGAATGGACCTGTTACATGGGAGCCGGTTTCGAGGCCGGCGCTGCTGGTTGGACTGGCGTTGTTTCTAATCCCCGTGATCTCCAGTATGGAGCCGCTCCTGCCGCCCGCCATCATCGGCGTTGCATTCATCGCCCTGATGGCTTTCGTGTTGGTTGTATCCATCATGGGTCTCTTCAAAGGCCTGCCTCGCTGGTCTTTGCCATCTATTGGGATACTTTTCTCCGCCTTCTTTTTGTACATCGTCTTGGATGCATTCGAGCCGTGGACGCTCATTCTGTATTATCGAATCGTCAGGGTTGGTGACGAATTTTCTCGCTATGTGTGGCAAGGGATCAGGTCAGGTATCTTCTGGGTGGGCCTGCTGTTGACCGTACTCTTGATTGTTTTCGCACTCGCTGCCTGGCGTCGCACGCGTCCGGTCTATCTGCGCATCAGGCACGATTGGACGCTGGTTTCATTCACGCTGTACAGTGCTTCCTTGATGAGGTTGTTCATTAACTTTGATGAGTACCGGTATGAGAATCTATATATGACGGTCTCGCTGCTGTCCCTGGCTGCGGGGGCCTGGGGATACCTGCGTTCCGCCAGTTCCAGGAAGCGCCTGCTGGCGCTGCTCGCCGGAGTTCTCCTGGCGATGTTGTCGATGGCCGTAGGTAAGTGGATCATTGTTCCCCGGCAAGACTGGCCTGTCTGGTTTGGTTGGCACTCTGTGGAAACCGAACGCTGGTTCGAGTCGTTAAGGACGCTGGTTGAGGCTGGCTGGATATTGGTCGTCATTTCGATTCCCGCTCTGCTGAATCTTTTGCCTCGCCCAGCGCAGCCGGTGTCTTCAGGATAACCAGTCGCACTCTACCCCCACCCCATCTCATCAGGAAAGACGTTGCCGTACTTGACACTGCTGCGCGGCTCGGCCATCATCTCCGCCACCGTGTCGCGCCAGGTCTAGTAGTGGGCCATCTCCTTGTGCCGCGCCGGGTCCTCCGGCGTCCGGTAGACCTCGACCAGCACGAAGCGAGTGGGGTCATCCAACTGCTGGATCACGTCGAAGCGGGCGATCCCACCTGTCTTCCCTCGACTAACCCCAAAGTCGCTCGTCAGGAGATTCTGCAGTGCTACGGCTTGACAAGCGCACTGTTTTGGGTATAACTTCGCTAGAACCAACTTCCGAACGCATCGTGCACTCGCTCGCCAAAGTCTGTAGACCTGAGCATCAGCGGATGCGCGAGGTGGGTTGGTATATCATACTGGAGGATAGTGCAGTGAAGCCTCTCAAGTTTGTGTTCAAGTATGCTCGAAAGTACATTGGTCCGCTAGCGTTGGCGGTGGTGAGCATGCTCTTGCTCGTAGGCGCGCAGTTGGTCGTCCCGTGGATTATCAGGAGTATGGTCGCGACTATCACCGATCCGGCTGCGGGACCAGAGGCAATCGGTTTCATCGCTCGGCTGGCCATGCTTGCACTGGGTATCTATGTAGTGCGCGCGGGCCTACAATTTGTCAGAAGTTACATGGCCCACGTGGCAGGCTGGAGCGTTGTCGCGGATGTCCGGGTGAGTATTTATGAGCATCTGCAGCGTCTATCGCTTCGTTTCTACGAGGACAAGCAAACAGGCCAGTTGATGTCGCGTATGGTCAATGATTCCGACTTGCTCGAGCGGTTGATCGCGCACGCGATGCCGGACATGATGGTGAATGCGCTTATGCTGATCGGCGTTACCGCGGTGCTGATCGGCATGAATTGGCAACTCGCGCTATTGAGCATGATCCCGATTCCTTTGATCGCGTTGGCTATGCGGGGCTTTCCCAAGTACGTACGGCCAGCGTTTCGCAAGCGTCAGGCCGAGTTAGGTGAACTCAACGCCACGCTCAACGACAATCTCTCAGGCATCCGTGAAATCAAAACTTTCACGAGGGAGGAGGTTGAGACAACGCGCGTCTCTACCCATATCGTCAGGTATCGCGATTCACTGCTCCACGCATTGCGTTTGATGGCAACGTTCCACCCGTTTGTAGAGTTCGCCTCATCTTTGGGCACGATCGTACTCATCTACTTTGGCGGACAACTCGCATTGAACCAGGTATTGCCCATTGAGGACCTGGTGGCTTTTTTCCTTTACCTGGAGATGCTCTACCAGCCCGTGCGCGCCCTGAGCGGGGCGTGGGAAAGCGTTCAAGAGGCCCTGGCAGGTGCGGAGCGCGTGGCCGAACTCTTGAACGAACTTCCCGACGTAGTTGAACGGCCTGGTGCCATCGAGTTGACTGGCAGGGCCAAGGGCGCGATTACCTTGCGCAATGTGGGCTTTCGCTACGCTATGGGGGACACAGTGCTGGAGCACATCAATCTCAATGTCGCACCGGGCACCGTCGTCGCACTGGTGGGGCCGACGGGCGTGGGCAAGACGACGTTGGCCAACCTCATCCCGCGATTTTACGACGTGTGCGAGGGTTCGATCACGCTGGACGGACACGACATCCGCGACCTGACGCTCAAGAGCCTGCGCCAGCAGATCAGCATTGTGCTGCAGGAGGTATTCCTCTTTCATGGAACGGCGCGCGAAAACATCCTGTTTGGCCATCCGGGGGCTACCGAAGAGGAAATGATCGAGGCGGCTGAGATCGCCAATGCGCACGAATTCATCACCCAGTTGCCCAATGGCTACGCCACAATGATCGGCGAGCGCGGCGTCAAACTGTCCGGTGGGCAGAGGCAGCGCATGGCGATTGCTCGCGCGGTGCTCAAGGATGCGCCAATCTTGATCCTGGACGAGGCGACCTCCTCGGTAGATACTGAGACCGAGTCACTGATCCAACAAGCGCTCGAACGACTGATGGTAGGCCGGACGACCATCGTCATCGCGCATCGCCTGTCCACGATACGCGGGGCAGACCTCATCGTCGTCCTGGAAGGCAGCCAGGTCATCGAGATGGGGACGCACGAGGAGTTAATGGCCCGCGCTGGGCTCTACAACCGCTTGAACGAGGCCCGGATCGAGGACGAGCCCAAGTGGAGGGCGCTCCGGGAGCAGCGGCAGCGTTTGATGGCGCTTGCCTAGAAAAGGTTCCAATCGAGACTCTACCCCCACCCCATCTCATCAGGAAAGACATTGCCGTACTTGACACTGCTGCGCGGTTCGGCCATCATCTCCGCCACCGTGTCGCGCCACCCGCGAGTACAACCACCGAGGCCACCGCAACAACCTAACTTCAACAGCGCTGATGCCCCGCCCAGCTCTACCCACAACGACACCCTATGGCGGACACTTCACCCTGTCTCTCAAGAACTCCGTCGGGCTGGTTGCCAAATCGGTGCCGGGAGAGCGCTACGACTACATGAGCGAACTGCACAGTTCGCCCCATCAGCGACACATGATCGCCGAGATCAACGTCGCCTATCAGCCCGCTCTGATCGTACTGGATGGCGTCGAAGCCTTCGTGGATGGCGGGCCAGGTCGGGGCAAACGGGTCGCCGCCCAGGTCATCCTGGCCGGCACAGACCGCGTGGCCATTGATGCCGTCGGTGTGGCCATCCTGCGCTATTTCGGCACCACGCCAGCCGTCAGCCAGGGGCCCATCTTCCAGCAAGAACAGATCGCCCGCGCAGTGGAGTTGAATCTGGGCGTGGATGGTCCCGAGAAGATCGAACTCATCACCGCCGACCCGCAGAGCGCGGCTTATGCCGGAGAGATTCAGTGGATACTGCAGCAGGAGTAGACTCAAGAAAGCGCCTCCAAAGTAACCCTGACGATTGGTTGTCATTCTGAGCTACGCGTGGCGCGAATGCGCCACTCATTGTGCAAGAGACAGTCAACCTGTCATTGCGAGGAGCGCCAGCGACGAAGCACCGCCACGAGTACTCGCGGTGGCAATCCCCCCATGGCCCACGTGGAGATTGCTTCGCTGCGCTCGCAATGACACCGCTCGCCTATGTTTCTTGGTAGCGTGGCGTCCCACCGCAGCGATTTGCTTCGAAATCCCAGCGGCTCTTCTGTTTGTCAGGGCAGGACAGATGAACTATAATAGCGCAAAATGGACCCCTCGAACAGAGAGAGTGCCATGGCAAAACTGGAAGACCTCAAACCAGGCACCAAAGTCAAAGGCATCGTCCCGGCCCAAACCGTCTCTGTCGTGGACGCCAAGTGGCACGGCTCCACCGCCGTCGAACTCTTCTACAAGCGCGCCGATGGCCAGCCCGGCACACAACTGCTCTTCCGCAACGACGAACCCAACCTGGAGATCGCGGAAACCAAGCGCGTCTGGCACTTTAACGCCGATGGTGACCTCTTCCGTCTGGTGGCAGAAGCGTACCGCATCCACCTGGCCTATTTGTTCGATCCCGTATTGGCGGTCCATACCTCACTGATTGAACCGCTCCCACACCAGATCATCGGTGTTTACGGTGACATGTTGCCCCGCCAGCCACTGCGCTTCTTGCTGGCCGACGACCCCGGCGCTGGCAAGACCATCATGGCTGGCCTGTTCATCAAAGAACTGATCGTCCGGGGGGACGTCCACCGCTGCCTGATCTGCGTGCCGGGGAACCTGGCGGCCCAATGGCAGGACGAACTCTGGTTCAAATTCCAACTCCGCTTCGAGATCCTCACGCGCGAGACCTTTGAAACGGCCGTCAGTGGAAACCCATTCCTGGAAAAAGACCGGGTCATCATCCGCCTGGATCAGATCGCGCGTAACGAGCACCTGAAAGAAAAACTGCGCCACACCGATTGGGACCTCGTCGTGGTTGACGAGGCGCACAAGATGTCGGCCCATTTTTGGGGTGGGGAACTCGAAGAGACCAAACGTTACAAACTGGGCAAGTTGCTCAGGGACATTACCCGTCACTTCCTCCTGATAACAGCCACCCCTCACAATGGCAAGGAAGAAGACTTCCAGTTGTTCCTGGCCCTGCTCGATCAAGACCGCTTCGCCGGGCGCTTCCGCGAAGGTGTGCACGAGGTGGATATCTCCGACATCATGCGGCGCATGATCAAAGAGGACCTGCGCCGATTCGACGGTCGCCCGCTATTCCCCGAGCGCAGGGCGTACACAGTCAGTTACCCACTCTCGCCCGGAGAGAGCCGCCTTTACGACGAGGTCACCGAATATGTCCGCACCGAGTTCAACCGGGCGGACAAACTGGCCGACGACAAGCGCAAGGGCACCGTCGGCTTTGCCCTGATCATCCTTCAGCGCCGGCTGGCCTCCTCCCCGGAGGCGATCTACCAATCCCTGAAGCGGCGTCGCCAGCGGCTTGAGAAACAGTTGACCGAAACACGGAACGCCGACATCTTGTCGGCAGGCGAGCAAGATGCTCGCGGTCCCAGTTTGTACGATCAAGAATACCTCGACGGCCTGGACGACGCCCCGGCTGAAGAAGTAGAGGCCATCGAGGAACAGATCATTGACAACGCCACCGCCGCGCTGACCATCGCCGAGTTGAAGGCCGAGATCGAGACGCTCAAACATCTGGAGACAATGGCCTACCGGGTGCGGCAGAGCGGTACCGACCGCAAGTGGGAGGAACTGGCGACCATCATCCAGGACGACGAGCGGATGGTTGACGGGCACGGGCGGCGCCGGAAGATGGTGATCTTTACCGAGCACCGCGACACGCTCACCTACCTGTGGGAGCGCATCAGCACGCTCTTTGGCCGCGATGACGTTCTGGTCAGCATCCATGGCAGCATACCAAGGGAAAAGCGCCGGGCGACAGAAGACCGCTTCCGCAACGACCCCGACGTCTACTTCCTGCTGGCGACCGACGCCGCCGGCGAGGGCATCAACCTCCAGCGGGCGCACCTGATGATCAACTACGACCTGCCCTGGAACCCCAACCGGTTGGAGCAGCGCTTTGGCCGCATCCACCGCATCGGCCAGACAGAGGTCTGCCACCTGTGGAACCTCGTCGCCGGGGAGACGCGGGAGGGCTACGTCTACGCTCGCCTCCTGCGAAAACTGGAGACCGAGGGCAGAGCGCTGGAGGGCAAGGTCTTTGACGTGCTGGGCGCGCTGTTCGAGCAGACCCCGCTCCGCAGACTGCTCGTCGAGGCGATCCGCTACGGCGACCAGCCCGAGGTCCGGGCCAAACTGGAACAGACGGTGGACAATGCCATTGACCGCGAGCGAGTGCGCGAACTGCTGGAGACCCGCTCGCTCGTCACCGAGAGCATGGACACCACCCAAATCGTGCGCATCCGTGAGGAGATGGAGCGCTACGCCGCCCGACGATTGCAGCCCCACTACATCAGGTCGTTTTTTATGCAGGCCTTCGAGACCCTGGGCGGCTCGGTCCGCGAGCGAGAGCCGGGACGCTATCGCATCGGCTACGTGCCCGCCCGCATCCGCAACCGCGCCAGGGAACTCGGTACCACGGTGCCGGTGTGGGAAAAGTACGACCGGATTTGCTTCGACAAGGAACTGATGGGCCAGGTCGGGCTGCCCCAGGCGGACTTCGTCTGCCCCGGCCACCCCCTGCTCGATACCGTGATTGACCTGGTGCTGGGCAAGCACCGCGAGACGCTGCGCTCCGGGGCAGTGCTCGTTGACCCCACCGACCCCGGTCAGGCCCCACGGGTGCTGTTCTTCCTGGGGCAAAACATCCAGGACGCCCGAACTACCGAGGCTTGTGCTGAGCGCAGTCGAAGTACTGGTGACAAACGCCTCATCTCCCGCGAGGTACACTTTGTCGAGATTGACGAAGAGGGGAACGTCCGGGCAGGCGGTTACGCCCCCTACCTGGACTACGAACCGGCCACCCCTGAACAACTGGCCACATTAGCGCCGGTACTGGAGGCCGACTGGTTGGCCGGCGATCACCTGGAAACCAGGGCCCTGGAGTATGCCATCGAAAACCTGGTGCCGCGCCACCTGGACCGCGTGCGCAAGCGCCGTGAGGAGTTGATTGACAAAACGCTGGCGGCGGTGCACGAGCGGTTGACCAAGGAGATCAACTACTGGGACAAACGCGCCGCCGAACTGCGCCAGCAGGAGAAGGCGGGCAAGGTGAACGTGAGACTCAACGCCGCCAGGGCGCAGCAGCGGGCCGACGAACTGGCCGCCCGCCTGGAACGGCGCACCGAGGAACTGGCGCTGGAGCGGCAGATCTCGGCCACGCCGCCGGTCATTTTCGGCGGGGCCATCGTCGTCCCGGCTGGCCTTTTGCTCGGCGAGCGGACGCCGCCGGAACTGCTAGACACACGCGTTACCGAAGCCATCGCTATGCAAGCCGTGATGCAGGCCGAGGCCGCGCTGGACAACCACCCCCGCGACGTGAGCAAAGACAACCTGGGCTACGACATCGAGAGCCTAAACCCGCGCACCAGCCGCCTCCGCTTCATCGAGGTCAAAGGCCGCCGCGCCGGGGCCGACACGGTCACCGTCACCCGCAACGAAATCCTGACCGGTATCAACTCCCCCAACCAGTACATCCTGGCGATTGTGGAAGTGGAAGACGGCCAGGCCCACCCGCCGCGCTACGTCCGTAAGCCGTTCGAGAAAGAGCCAGACTTCGGCGTCACCAGCGTGAACTACGACCTGAAAGAGTTGCTGGCACAGAGCAAAGCGCCATCATGAACCCGTCATTGCGAGGAGCGAAGCGACGAAGCACCGCCACGAGCCCCGCCACGAGTACTCGCGGTGGTACTCGCGGTGGCAATCTCCGCTTGGTCAGCTCGCGATGACGTAATGCGACTAAACCCCTTCGAGATCTTGGACAAGAGTCCCCGCGCCGCCGTAAACAGGCGGCGCGGCTTACACAAACACCTAATCTGTAGTATAATACATACTAGGGTACATATTCCATCACCAGAGGAGAACGATGCATAAAATCATTGGCGTAACCGAATTACAGCGCCGCTTCCGGCCTGTCTTTGACCAGGTGGCCAAGGAAAATATCCCCTACGTCCTGACGCGCGGCAGCAGGCCAGAGGCAGCCCTCATCCCCTACGAGGAATTCCTCCGCTTTCAAGCGCTCCAAGAGCAGGAGGTGCTAGCCCGCTTTGACCGGCTGGTCACCCGGATGGCGGAGCAAAACGCGGTTGTCGGCGAGGAAGAAGTGTCTGCCGATGTGGACGCCGCGCCAGGGCCGACACAGTGACCGTCACCCGCAACGAGATCCTGTACGCCCACAATGTGCCGGAAGTCATAAATGATTTTTCAGCTCCATAGTGCGTCATTTGAATTGCGCAGAGGACGACGAAGTATCCAGATGGTAGGTAAACAGCAGCCGCCACGGTTCACCGTCATCCACAGGGACACGGACGTCCCGCTGGTTGAGG
>JAUWNP010000134.1 GCA_030612585.1 Anaerolineae bacterium | reverse complement strand
TCTGACCACGCCGGAACCGGGTCTGTCGAAACGTTTACTGCTTCAGAACGAGCGGCAGGTAGATGTTATGAGGCTCCAGCGTGCTGCTCAGTACGACTGTATCGGTGATCTCGGATCCGTACTGTACTTCGTCCGGATCTGCGAAAGTAGCCTGGAACTCGTAGGCCACCGGGACCGTGACAGGCAACGTGGCGGTGTAGTAGCCATCGGCCCGGTGGACCGTCGTGCCTGTCACCCACGATGTCTCGCCGGAGACGCGCCAGTCCAGCGTGATGCTGCCGTCGGCGTCGAGATCACTGCCGAAGGGGACGATCACATCCACGCTGTTGCCCCACGTGGCACGCGGCGGGCAGGCGACCATACGATCGGGATCTGGGCCGCGATTGACGGGGCTGAACGGCGCCAGCCCGGTGGGCAAGAATGGATAGTGCACGCCCAGCAGCGCCGGCACCGCCTGCCAGGTCGCCATGCCGTTATCGGTCGGCGGACCCCACGGCGAATCCCACATGTAGACAAAGGGGCCATCGGGCTTCTGATAGGTGGCCAGCGCGTCGTAGGGGCTATGGCCGTTCTCAGAAGACCAGTCGGCGACCAAGTCCTCATCCGCCGCCAACAGGCCCTGCATGGCGTAGGCAGTGGTATTGGCGTTGCCCCACCCACCCTGGGCGTCTTGCTGGCTCCGCAGGAAAGCGGTCGCGCTGACGACGCTGGTGTCGCTGAGCGGCACACCGGCCGCGATCAAAGCCTGCATCGCCAGGCCGGTATTATCGGGGCTGGTGGTGTTCCACGGGCTGGGGGATAGATCGTACTTCCAGCCCCCGTCGAATTGCTGCAAGCCGGTGAGCGTCTGTGTGGCGCTGACGGGGGTAGTCTCGCCGGCAGCCGCCAGTCCGAGGATGGCGAAGGCCTGGTGCCAGGTGTTGGTGGGGACGCCAAAAGCACCCAGAGTTGGGCTGTAGTGAGTGGAAGTGAGCACGTGGACGACGTTCACGCCACCGAAGTTGTAAGCGTCGCTGCCAGCGGCCTTGACCGCCACGGCTAGTTTCCCCGCTGCGTCGGGGCCATTGTCCGCGTAAGTAGACGCGGTGGACGAGAGGTAGTCCATCGCCGAGGTGACGCTGCCGGCCGCTGTGACGCTATCAGGGTCGAACCCCGCCGCCGCGAAGGCCAGCACGGCGTCGCAGGTAGCACCAGGGTCGGGGCCAGTCCAGCCGGACCAGGAGCCGTCACCATTCTGCTGTTCGTTCATCCAGGTGAGAGCACGGTTGGCTCGCTGCGCCCGCCCGAAGATGGGCAGCGACGCTTCGGCCAGGCCGGCGATGGCGTGGGCGGTGCCCAGCGCGTTGCCGCTAAAACTGCCGTCGCCTGCCCGGAAGTCGATCAGGGCCGTATGGGGGTTGGGCGAGTGCGCCCAGCTCTCCGTCGCCGGAGTGTAGCCGGCCGCGACGATGGCCTGGATGGCGGCGGCAGTTGAGTCGGCGCTGGCGACATAGTTACCAGTCCACCAGTCGATGTAACCCCAACTGCCCTGATTATCCTGCTGGGCTCGCAGGTAGTCCAGTCCTTCCTGCACCTTGGCGTGGGTCGGTCCCACGTTGCCGCTGGTGATGAGGGCCTGGAGCACCAGCGCCGTGACGTCCACGTTGCCGCCGAAGCCGTAGCCCCATCCACCGTCGGTCTCCTGCAGGCCGATGAGGAAATCGGTGGCGGAGATGGGCACGGTCTCCTGGGCCGCCGCCAGGCCGAGGACAGCCCACAGTTGGTTGATGGTACCAGCCGCGCCGCTGGAGTAGGGTCCCTGGGCGGTGGTGCTGTACGCGCCGGTCGCGGGGTGATAGGTGGCGGTCAATTCGTTAGTAACGTTCATCCCGCCAAAGTCGTACGGATCGCTGTCGCCAGCGACGACAGCCACGGCCAGCATGCCAGCCCGGCCGGGGAAGAGCGTGCCGGTGGTATCGTGCGTGTAGGTGATAGCCCGCGCCGCCAAGTAATCCAGCGGCGTGGTGCCGCTGACTGAGGTCAGAAAACTGACCGGGCGACGGGCGGCGGCAAGTGCGACAACTGTCTTGATAGTAGTGAAGTCATCCGCCTCTCCCGGGGTCCAGCACTCGAGCCCACCGTCGGGCAGTTGCTTCGTCTGCAAGTAGCCCAGCGCGTCGCTGATAGCATCGCTGTGATCAAGCGCGGGGACTACTGGGGCCAGTGCGGGCTGAGCCTGCGCCGGGATAGCGTGAAGACTCAGGGCCAGAAGCAGGCCGACCGTAATCGCAGCCCCCAGCGTGATGGTTAATACGAGATTGCGTAAACGCATTGTTTTCCTCCTATTTTTCGCATTGGTTATTTGTCATTGTTCATTGGTCATTGAAAAAGCCCTCCCCCTCACATCAGTTGGGGAAGGGCCGTTGGTACTAGAGAACCCTTTATGCGCCACCCCCTTTCCACGAAGGTTACTGTGTGCACTGGCAGAGGCGGGTATCCTGGCTTGTTAGTCTTGTAGTCTGGTGGTCTCGTAGTCGCATCGTCTGACTATTTGACTACTTGACTATCTGACTAACCTACAGTTGCGGGACAGTGCCGGACTTTGACCGGCTTTCCCCTTTGTGTCCCTCGCATCCGGGCTTCGGGACACCTCTGCCGTAGCAGTATGCGGTTGTGGTGTAAGTATAGCACAGGGGGGATGGAGTGTCAAATCAAGAACGCGGATTGCAGGACACCAACGGATAACTGTTGCTTTTGCGTGTCGTTGTGGTATACTTTTTATGGTAATGATAATCGCACTTTCCGCCAAGTGGCACACGTATCCTGACCGGTTCGATTGGATCGCAGAGCATGGATTTGCGATAGAGTATTCGCCTAACCCTGAAGCATTCGCCTTGCTTCCCACGCACATAGACCCATTGCTCAAGATGGGCGTCTCCGTGCGATACCACGGTTTTTTCCCGCGCCATGAGATCGGACACGCTGATGTCACCATCGCCGACCGTGCTATGCATGTTCACCTGTCGGCACTGGAAGCGATGCGCGGCCGGGGGGAACAGGTCATCACTGTCCACACCGGCCTTGATCGAAAAGCCCCGCTCGATTCCGGCCGGGTTGTAGCGAACCTTTCGCGGCTGGTCCAGTATGCACAGAACCTGGGCATCATCGTCTGTCTGGAAAACTTGCGCCGAGGTCCGACTAGCAACCCTGAAACCGTTGTCGAATGGGCACGCGAATCTGGGGCGATGATCACCCTGGACATCGGACACGCAGTTTCTTGCCGGCGCGTTCAGAGCGGCGAACTAACCCCTCTCGATTTCGTCGAAATGTTCGCGGATCGGCTGTTTGAGGTACACATGTACGAACGGGAGACAGACCGGCATCATCCCCCGCAAGACTTAACCGTCATCGGGCCAATCGTTGAGCGCTTGTTGACTACTCCGTGTCCGTGTACATGGTGGACGATTGAGTTGGACGATTATGGCGAGGCCCTGGCGACCAGAACTTTATTGCTCGACTATTTGCAAGCAAGGTAATCTGCTCGTATCTTCTCAAAAAGTTGGGGCGAAAGTAGGTCGGATTTGCTATCCGACCCTGTGGCGGTTAGCAAAACCGCCCTACGCTGCCCTTGCCCCAAGGTATTGAGAAGATACATCTGCTCTATCCAGCATGAAGTGAGAAGTGAGAGAATAGCAACTGTTGAGGGAGAGGGGATCGAAGTTACCTTGGCCCTGGAATCAGGTCAAGATGGGGCAGACAGACCGGGTGGCGACGATCCTCTACTATGCCGTTGAGGCCTTGCGGTTGACCTCCATCCTGCTCCAGCCAGTGTTGCCCGAGCGGATGGCCAAACTGTGGCATCGTCTGGGCTGGCAGCCACCAGCGCCGCTACAAGATGGACTGTCTTGGGGAGAACTTCGACCAGGGACACAGGTGGTCAGCGGGCCGCCGCTCTTCCCCAGGAACGTGGGGGCAGCGAACTAACACTTGCTCGTCAATCACCAGTTCCGTCACAGGCAATTCAGAAGCCGCCCGCGCGTGCATGGGGAGCAGTGGGCCACGTTCGGCGGAGACCTGCCACCGTCCCGGCACGGCCTAAGGCGCAGGCACGAATCCCAGAATCGTCTCAGGATGCGTGTCTGTCATAAGCAAGAAGCCTATGTCGTCGAGGCGCACCACTCCTTCCCAGTTACGAGAGTGATCGTCGTCAATCAACTCAAGTTGGATGGGCGGGGTATCAACGAGCGAAATACCGCTTGCGGTGTATTGGAACTCTACCAATCGCTCGACGGTGGTGAACCGGGCGTGGGTGGGGCCCTCGCCATATTTGGCCGCCAGTGCGTCGGCTGCTGGTCTGAGTTTGGTCTTGTCTCCTGGCCAGAAATAGTTCAGCGCCCAGAAGCGACCGGTGTTGTCCAGGGCTGTGGCGTCGGTGATGCGGTATTCGACGGTAGGAAAGGGGACGACAGGATCCATGGGCTGGAGAGAGAGGTCAAACGACCGGGCTACTGGTGCGGGGTTGACGACAGCACCGTTCGCCTCGTAGATGGTGATGAGCCTGTCCCCCGCGACCAACAGGGCTTCGTCGGTCATGTTGCCCAAGTCGGCCTGGGGTGGTATTTCAGTCAGGGTGGTGACGTCAAGGTGCAACATGCTCAGGTCAGGCGTTATCTCCCCTGCCACCAGATAGCCCAACATTGACCTCCCGGGCTTCGATTCGATGGTCACGAACACTCGATTATCCTGAAAGGCAATGGCCTCATATCCCTCAAATCCTGCGATCTGTTGGGCCAGGCCGGGGGCGACGAAGGCGATGTCTTGAGGTGTGATCGGCGCGTCAGATGTGCTATCCAGAAAGGCGAGAATATCCTCTTTGGAGATAGCGAAGACCTGCCCATCATCCTGGGACGCAAACCGGCTGGGATACTGAGGCAGGACGATCAGATAGTCGCCATACCAGGCCAGGCTTGAGACTTCAGATTTCTTGTCTGCCAGAGTTCCTGCCAGCGGGATGACTCTCACCAACTGTTCAGAAACCGTGGCGCTCACGTCGGTAGGGACAGGCGATGCGATAGCGGAGGGTATTGCAGCAGTCGGGACGGTGCCACAACCGTCTAGAAACAGGCCCGCTGTCAGGATCAGGCAGATGACAAGCGCATACCTCGTTCTGAGCACTGGCTGATTCTTCACTCAATCCGCTCCCCAAATCCGTTAAAAGTCGCCACGGGGATTGCCCCCCGCGGCAACCCGCACTCCCGCGCCAGGGCTGCATTTCCCAGCCGCACCTCCCACCGCCCCTCGCCCCCCAGCGCAGCAGAGGCCAGCGCGAAGTGGGCCATCACGATGCCTCCGTCTATGGGCGCAGGCCGTACCAGCGCAAGCGCCACGTGGTCTGGCCTGATGATGAAGCGCCACGGCTGGCGGTTGACGGCCGAAGGGGCCAGCCGGGCGTGCTCCAGTATAGTAACCGGCGTCGGACCGGCTCTGCCCGGCGACCACGGCTCACCCCAGCGGTCGGAGAAGACAATGCCTGTCAGGGGCTTTCGCCGGTGACCACCGGCCAGATAGCGCACGGTGCGGCTGTGGAAACGGCCCCAGCGGTCCTTGGCAGGATAGCCCAGCGCACAGACCGCCGCTGCCACTTCTCCCGGTGCCAGCCCCACGGCGTCCCCGGCACGCTGTGCGTCGTAGGAGCCGGTCACCCAGCAGGTGCCCAATCCCAGACAGGTCGCCTCCAGTACCACCTGCTCCAGCACGTAGCCCAGGTCGAGCCGGGCCACGTCGCTTTCCTCAGGCAGCACCCCCACCAGCAGGTGCGGTGGGTTATGCACCAGCCCGTAGGAACCGATCATGTAGGTGAGGATACGCCGCGTCCGCTCCACGCCGCTGACCAACACGATACGTGGGGGGACATTGGTCAGATGGTCAGCCCCGTCGGCCAGGTCAGACAGTCGCTCAAGCAAGCCCGGCTCCACCGGATGCCCGTCATAATCGCGCACGCTCACCCGTTGCCGCATAGCCGCGAGCACGTCCATTCAACTCGTCTCCTCACCCTCCAGCACGGCCTTCAGCGCCGCGATTGCCACCTCCAGCATCTCATCATCTGGCTCGCGAGTCGTCAATCGCTGGAGCGCCAGGTTCGGCGCGATTATCACCCGCATCCAGGGCCGGTCGGCCAGGCGGGCCGTCAGGCGGAGAGTCTCGTAGGCGATGCCTGCGATGACCGGAAGCAGCGTGATCCGGCTGAGCACACGCCAGAGCAATGACGGCGTGTTGAAGGGAGCGAATATCAGGACCGTCAACACAACTACTATCAAGAGAAAGGCCGTGCCACAGCGGGTATGAGCCGTCGAGAAGGGACGTACACCGTCCACGGTCAGTTCCGCTCCTGCTTCGTAAGCGTGGATCGTCTTATGCTCCGCGCCGTGGTAGGCGAACACGCGCCGTATATCGGGCATAAACCCGACGGCCCACATATAGCCCACAACTATGAACAGTCGCACGATCCCTTCCAGCAAGGAACTAAGCCACTCCAAAGGGATAGCGAGCAGCCCCACCAGGAACGAGGGCAGCACCATAAAGAGCCCCACGCCCATACCAACCCCCACAAGCGCCGTTCCCCAGCCAACTGGGCCTGAAAGCGATACCTCCTCGCCCGTCGCCACGTCAGCCGACATCATAAGTGCCTTCATTCCCAAACCGAGCGCGTCCCACAACGTCACCAACCCGCGCAAGAAAGGGATACGGCTGATCGGCCCACGGTAGAGTGCCTCGTTGAGCGGTTCTGTCTCCACCATGATGTGTCCCTCGGGGTGGCGCAGCGCGACCGCCAGCATGCGCGATCCACGCATCATCACCCCTTCGATGACTGCTTGCCCTCCATAGTTAAACGGTTTACCCACTGGATGCCTCCTCAGGATAACGTATATAACAAGCAGGGGCGCAGCCACCGCGCCCCTACTTCCACGCCGCCGATTGCTGTGCTGTCCCCTACTACCACCCTTCCAGGTACCTGGTCCACAAGCCATCGCCCGCCAGGTAGCGCCCGAAGAGATACTGTGCCGTGGGCCGTGGCTCGAAAGGCTGGCGCAGCAACTTCATCCGCGCCCCTGCCAGCGTGCGCCCACCCTTGCGCCGGTTGCACTGCGGGCAGGCCGCCACCAGGTTCTTCCAGGAGTGCTGCCCGCCCCGGTAGCGGGGGACGACGTGGTCTATCGTCAGTTGACGCGTCTGCTGCCCGCAGTACTGGCAGCGGTACTCGTCCCGGCGCAGGATCTCCCGCTTGCACAGCCGCACGCGAGGACGTGGCCGGCGTACCACATAGACCAGGCGAATGACGGACGGGCGCTCGTAGGTGCGGGAGACGGTGCGAATGAACCCCCGGCCGTTCTCCAACACCGTGGCCTTGCCCATCAGAATCAACCCCATAGCGCGCTTAGTGTTGCAGACGTTGATAGGCTCGTAATTGCCGTTGAGTACCAGGACAGGTTCGTTCATCGTGGCTCTACTTGTCGTGGGATTGTACTTTAGTCAAAGGACGACATATACACTTGGCCTCTTGCCAGTCCCCGGCGTGTTGCCTAACTTCTTGCTTCCAGTGGTTCCACCGCCCCGCTTCTGCTGCGGCGAGCAGCGCGGCGACCATCTCCTCCGGCGTTGGATGCAGAATATCCACGTGATTGTCCGGTGTTCAGTATAGCACACCTGGCCTAAGCCGTCAACGATTCGTCGCCCGCCACAACCGCGCCAGTTTCCGGTACTTCACCGCCTCGTAGTAGGCCATCAGCAGGCTCAACCACAGTCCGTGCAACCCGTCTCGCGTTCCCCGCAGTGTCACAAACCGCCACCAGAATTGGCGCACAGCCTGGGAGTAGGGGGTGTAGAAGTGGGGGCGGACTCTTTGCTGGAAGAGTATCTCTGCATCGAAGCCGGTGTACCTCTCCTGTCGGGCGATGAAGTCGGCCAGATCGTCGTAGTTGTAATGGATGAGGGGGTTCTTCAGGTATCCCTCAGGGCCGTCTACCACGGCGACTTCGTGAACAGGCCGCTCCCAATGCACACGACCTCGCAGGAGCAGACGCGACTGGTAGTCGGGATACCAACCTGCCCCCAGAGTGAGACGTCCAAAGATGTAGTTATGGCGTGGCACCGACCAGGCTACCTCCTCGTGACTGCCGTCTGTTACTGAGCGCACTTCCTCCGCCAGTTCCGGCGTGGCCCGCTCGTCAGCGTCCACGAAGAAGATCCAGTCCGCCTCCACCTGCTCCATCGCAGCGTTGTGAAACTGGGCGAAGTTCTCAAAGGGATGCAACATCACCTCCGCCTCGACCTTGCGAGCCAGTTCTTCCGTCCGGTCAGTGGTGCGGGAGTCCATGAAGACGACTCGCCGGTCTGCCCAGGCCAGGCTCTCCAGGCAGTCCACGATGTTGTGTTCCTCGTTCAAAGCGGGAACGATAGCAGTCACGTTCATTGGACTCCATCCCAGGCTCGAATGACCTGCTGGCAGGCAACAATCATCTCCGGGGAAGCCTTCTGCATCCGCCGCTGCATCCCAGCGCGGACTAGTGCCTGCGCCAACCACCGCGTGATCGGCCCGTGGTGGCGCGCGTAGAGCCGGGCCCGGCTGGTCCAGAGGTTCACGAAGGAGGGAATGCGGATCTGACCGCTGGACTGGCCCGCGTGATGGATCACTCGAGCAGCAGGTACGCAGTAGGCTTGCCAGCCGGCCTTGCGCAAACGCCAGCACCAGTCAATCTCCTCGCAGTACATCCAGAAATCCTCGTCCAGGAGACCCACCTGCTCGATGGCTTCCCGCCGCACCATCATCGCTGCGCCCAGAGGGTGATCCACCGGGAAGGGAGAGTCCCCCTCGTAGAGGCGGCGCGGGTAGCGGCCATTGAGCGGAGTGTTGTAGAAACGGGGGGGGAGGGGGAAGAACTCGAAGACCAGTTGGACTATGCCTGGAAAGCGAAAGGCGCTCTGCTGGAGAGAGCCGTCAGCGTAGAGTAGTTTCGCCCCGGCCACGGCGGCCTGCGGCGTGCGCTTCATGAAACTCACCAGCGCCACCGTCGCCCCAGGTTGCACTTTTGTATCGGGGTTGAGTAGCCAAATGTAGTTTGGGGGTGTGGGAGTGTGGGAGTTGGAGATTTCGCGCAGCGCCAGGTTGTTGCCTGCGGCGAAGCCCAGATTCTCGTCGCAGGCGATGAGGCGGACGGCGGGAAATGCCTTCGCCACCATCTCCGGCGTGCCGTCGGCGGAAGCGTTGTCCACTACCCAAATCTGGGCCTCGAGGCCCGACAGGTCCAAGTCAGCAAAGAGAGAGCGCAGGCAAGCCGCCAGCAGGTCGCGCACGTTCCAACTGACGATCACCACTGCCAGATGGGGCATTGCTGTCTATATGAACCGCTGCCGGATGTCCGCGCTGATATAGTCCAGGGTCGCCACGGTGATGGCGATAAACCAGACGCAAATCCCTGCCGAACGGTAGTCCAACAGCCGGATGTACTGGATCAGCAGGAAGCCGATGCCACCGCCGCCCACCAGTCCGATGACCGTGGACATACGGACGTTGATGTCCCAGCGATAGATGGAGAAGGAAACGAAGGGCGGGATCATCTGCGGCACCACCGCGTACATAATCATCTGCAGCTGCGTCGCACCGGTGGCCTGGACGGCCTCGATTTGACCGGGGTCAATGGACTCGATAGCCTCGGAGTAGAGTTTGCCCAGCGCGGCGATGGAGTGAACGGTCAGGGCGATGATGCCGGCGAAGGGGCCCAGCCCCACCACTGTCACGGCTAGAATGGCCCAGATCATTGGCTCAATGGAACGGATGATGTTCAGGATGGTGCGGGTGATAAAATAGAGCGCCATCGTGATCGGAGAACCGGACATCAGATTTCGGGCGGCCAGGAAACTGATGGGGATGGCGAGGATGATGCCAAAAAGTGTCGCCATCATTCCCAGAACGATGGTCTCTACCATCTTTTCGATGTTGTGCCGCAATGTGTCGCTGGGTTTCAGGTTGCCCACCGCCGAGATTTGCCGCGCCTCTATCCGGTGGACCTGGCGGCCCTCGGAACTGGGAGGGATGAGCCGGTAGGGTATGGCGACATCGAACTGGAAAGCTCCCTGGTCGTCGGTCAGAATCGCGAGGTACTCTCCTGCCCGGCGCATCTGAAACTCGTTGCCGATGGGATCCGCCCACCAGATTTGGGTCTTTGTGTTCGGTTCAAAGCCTCGCCCGATGACGGTCAAAACAGTGCCGGGTATGGTTACGAGTTTTCCCCCTTCCTCTGCCTGCTGAGAAAGATCGCCACAGGTCGGGTCGGCCATCAGGTAAGGCTGGCCGGGTATTTCTTCTGGCGGGGGAGGCGGTGGTTCGTCGTCGCAGGGAGAGAGGACGTCGGCCCGCGCGCCGACTGTCTCAACGTCCCGCGTGACAGCCGCCGCCCACGGCCACACGACCCGAGAGAGAGGCCCTGAGGCGTCCGCAAGTTCTGTTACCATCTTGTAGAGGTTGATCTCGCTGATCTGCCAGCCCAGTGTAAAGAAAAGCACGAGCACGAGCGCAAAGATGCCCAGCCCGCCCCGCCGGGCTGACCTGGCCTGCTGGTAAGCGTCCCAGGCGGTCCATAGCCACAAAGCCACGATGAGCACCAGCGTCGGGCCTACAAAGAGCGGTCGGCGGCTGAGGGCTTTGATGAGCTTTGACACCGCTCCGATCTCCCTGGGGGCCAGCAAGTTGATCCGCCAGGCAAATAGACCAATGCCGGTGACCAGGGCGCTCAGTAGGAGCAGTCCGCGTTGAAGTTGCCGGGCCAGTGCCTGGCCCAGGCCGGGAACGAGCAGCGAGGCCACGCCCGCCACAACCGGTGGCGCCAGGCTGGGCTGGAATTCCTGTTGAACTTTCCGCGTTGCCATTACTCCACCTCTCCTTGCAGCCCCAGGCCCACTCTGACCGCTTCCTTGCCATAGATCTCTTTGAATTCCTCGTCCGTCATCGCGCGGATCTCCTCCCTGGTGCCCCGGTAGACGATCTCTCCATCTCGCAGGCCGATCACTCGCGTGGCGTATTGCTGCACCAGGTCCAGGTAGTGCAGGCTGCACAGGATGGTGATCTCCTCCTCCTGGTTTAATTCTTCCAACCGTTCCAGGATAGAGTGGGCCAGCACGGGATCCAGGCTGGCTACCGGCTCGTCGGCCAGGATCATGCGGGGCTGCTGCATCAGCGCGCGGGCGATTCCCACCCGCTGTTGCTGCCCGCCGCTCAGTTCGTCTGCCCGCTTGTGGGCCTGGTCGGTGATGCCCATCCGCTCCAGCGCCGCCATTGCCATCTTCCGATCCTCGTCCGGGAAGCGGTGCAGGAGGCTGGCCCACGGGTTCACGTACCCCAGCCGCCCGGCGAGGACGTTGGTGAGCACAGGGGAACGCTTGACCAGGTTAAAGTGCTGAAAAATCATCCCAATCTGGCGCCGAATCTCGCGCAGTTCGGTCTGTTCGGCGGCCGTGATGTCCACACCATCCCACAAGATTTGCCCCTCGGTTGGATCAATCAAGCGGTTGATGCAGCGCAGGAGGGTGGACTTGCCGGAGCCGCTCAGGCCGATGATGATCAGGAACTCGCCATCCGCTACCTCGAAACTGACGTCGCGCAGGGCGACGGTCCCATCATCGTAGATTTTGGTCAGGTTCTTGACCTCAAACATCCTGCCTCCCCTTCGTAACGAGGGGGGACACAGGGTCCCCCCTCGCATAGGTTTATTCTATGTAGGGGCAGGTCTTGTGCCTGCCCAGGCGGGCGACCGCAAGGGTTCGCCCCTACTAGTCTCCCATCAGGTCCTCGGCGCTGATGCCAGCGGCCTGGAGAATCTGACGGAACGCATCGTAGAAGGAGTCGTCCGCCTCCATCAGTTCTTCCCACTGGTAGGCGGTCTTCAGGGCTTCCACGCCTTCTTCAGTTGCAGCGATGGCCAGCAGCCCGGCCACGATCTGGTCGCGCAACTCTTGAGGCACGGCAGATTGGAACTGGACGCCGTCGTTGGGGATGTCCGGCTCGACGGCGATGACTACGGTCTGCTCCAT
>JAUWNP010000031.1 GCA_030612585.1 Anaerolineae bacterium | reverse complement strand
CTACTACCGATCACTGGGAGACCGGCACCGACGGGATGGGCTCCACCATCGAATGTGGGTCGGACACCGGAATGGCTCACAGCGGCGTCACTTCCCTGCGCATCCACTACAGCATCGTGCCCGACGGGTGGGTGGATTGCGGGCGATCTTTCGAGTCGCCTCAGGACTGGAGCGGCGGCGCAGGGATCTCCCTGTTCCTCCGCTCTGACGGGACGCCCCAATGGGTCACGCTGATGCTTTTTTCCGGCGACACCGACGAGCCGACGCCCTTCGAGGTGGATTTCGAGATCACGTCGGAGAACGCCCTGGGATGGGGACAGATCGGTTTCCCGTGGGAGAGTTTCGCGCGGGCGGAGTGGGCCGACGAGGGCGGCCTGTCCGAACTGGACTCGACGCGGGTGACGGGCTACGGGTTCAGTCTGGGCGCGGACGAGACCAGCAGTGAAGGCACTCTCTGGGTAGACGATCCACACATCTCTCCCGGCGCGGCGCCGCCACTGTCTATTCCTGTCGCGACGCCAACGTCTGCGCCCGCTGCCCCAGTTGAGGAGCCAGGTGAGGAGTCGGTTGAGGGGCCAGGTGAGGAGGAGGAGCCAGAAAAGCCAGAAGGCGGGCTCTGCCCCTTCTCCGCAGTCGCGTTGCCATTGGGGGTGCTGGGCGTTCTGCTGGCAGGCCGCTGGCGGAGATAGGGTCGTCGTGGCTCGTGTGCCGATTGTCCGCCTGTTCTCGACATCACGGACATACGCTAAACAGGTGTGATTTCCCTCATCCGCGACGGCGGGGATTTTGCTCCCCAGGGCTGTTGTGATATACTGTATTGGTAGATTGGGAAACTGGTAAATTGGTGGATTAGGAAAGGAGGAAGGACATGCTCAAGGGCAAAGGTATGTTCATCTGGGAGATTCAGAACTGTGACGGGGGCAGCGCCCAGCAGATAGTCGCACGCGCGCGCGCGGCGGGACTGACGCATGTCCAGGTCAAGATCGCCGATGGCCGGGATCGCTATCCGTACGAGGATCAGCATGACACGATGCTCGTGGCTACCATTGCGGCGCTGCAGAACGCTGGCATCACCGTCTGGGGCTGGCAGTTCGTCTACGGCTGTGATCGGTACAATACGGACGTGCGCACGGCGGTCGAGGAGGCGGACATCGCGGCCGATCGCGTGCAGGCGCTGGGGCTGGCCGGCTTTGCGGTGGACCTGGAGGAGACGGGCAATCCGGTGTGGACCTGGCACGGCGACGAGGTGGACTGCCGCAACTACATGACACGGTTGCGGGAACGGTTGGGCCCGGACTTCCCCATCGCCGCCTGTTCGCACCGCTTCCCCCGCACCTACCAGTGGACAGAGGAGTGGCAGAGGTTGTGGAACGAGTTCATGCCCCGCTGCAACTACGCCATGCCGCAGGTGTACTGGCTTCAGGCGCACAACGCTGCTGAGCAGTTGCAGACCTCCTACGATCAGTACCGCCAACTATGGCCTCACCTGACCTACGTACCGGTTGGGGCAGCCTACTACGAGGGTTGGGCCAACTGGACGGCGACGCCAGATGAGATCCGCCAGTTCCTGCAGAAGGTGCGTGAGTTGAACCTGCCTGCCGCCAGCTTCTGGAGTTGGCAGCATGCCCGGAATGACCAGGACAATCCGGACTACCCGGGCGCCGAACTGTGGGACGCCATTGCTGCCTTCGACTGGCCGATCGGGGAGGAGCGCCCAACGCAGCCCGTCACTATCGTCCGGCCGCTGGAGCCGCTTAAGGTGCGACGCTCGCCCGTCGTCGCGCCCGAGACGCTAATCTGGGCGGTGGCTGACGGCACGCCGCTGACTGTGCTGGAGGATCCCGCCGTTGCGGCGACCAAGGTTGGGGTTGATGACCAGTGGCTACACATCCGCACGCCCAGTCTCAAGGAGGGTTACGTCGCTGCCTGGTACGTCGAAGCCGAGACGCAGCCCGACCCGCGCCAACCGGTGGCGCAGATGATCCCCGGCGAGAGTCCATACATCTACGGCATCCACGACCCCTACGACCGGGACATCTTCGCCGGCAGTGGCAGGACGGGGTGGGTGCTGTTCACCGAAGCGGTCGGCGACGATCCCGTCTCCGCCAGGGGGAACCGCGCGGCCTACTACGAGTGGTCGCGCGCTGGATTCGGGGTGATCGCTCGTCTGAACAACGGCTATGGCGGTGGCGGCACAGTCCCGGGCGCGGAGCGGTACGCTAACTTTGCCCAGGCCTGTGGTCGGTGGGTCGAGCGCTCGATTGATCCCGCCGACCAGCAGCACGGCTGCCACGTGTGGATCATTGGCAATGAGATGAACAACCCCCGCGAGTGGCCGGGCAACGTGAACGGCGTGGGCGGGCAGGAGATCACGCCGCAGTTGTACGCCCAGTGCTTCAACCAGGCACGCGCAGCGATCCAAGCGGTGCAGGGGAGGGCCATTGTCTGCCCCGGTGTGGTTGATCCCTACTACGGCCCCGGCAGTGACAACAGTGCCTGGTTCCTGGCTATGCTGGCCGAGATCACCGCGCTCGACGGCATTGCCCTACATACCTACACCCACGGCCCAGATCTGCGATATATTGAGAGCAAGCGGTGTTTTGGCGAGGATCACACCGGGAACGTGACTGATCCAGGCAACATCCTGCGCTGGCAGTACTACCACTTCTATGCCTATCGCACCTACATGGACATGATCCCCCGCCGGTGGCGACACTTGCCAGTCTTTATCACTGAGACCGACCAGGTGGACACCTGGGCCGACGTCAACAGTGGTTGGGTGCAGCGAGCCTACGCGGAGATCAACCGCTGGAACCAGTCGCCGCACTACCAGCAGATCCGTTGCCTGTTGCTCTACCGCTGGCCGAAGGTCGGCAACTGGCCGCAAAATCCCCACGACGATCGCTGGTGGATCCGGAACAAGGAGGGGGTAAAGGCGGACTTCCGGGCGGCGCTGGCGCACGGCTATCGCTGGCGAGGTTGATGGGGTCTAGAAGAAGGAAGTCTATGCGCCCAGACGGTCGAAGGCCGGATGAACTCCGTCCGGTTTGCATAACATTGAATTACGTCGAGTACCCTGAGGGTTCGGTGCTGATCGAAGTGGGCCGCACCCGCGTGCTCTGCAACGTCAGTGTGGAGGACGGCGTGCCCCGCTGGATGGAGAACCAGGGCGCTGGCTGGCTGACCGCCGAATATGCTCTTCTCCCGCGCTCTACCCACAGCCGCACTCCCCGCGAGGTCCGTGGCCTGGGCGGCCGGACCCAGGAGATTCGCCGCCTCATCGGGCGCTCCCTGCGCACCGCCGTGGATCTCGACTTGCTAGGCGGGCGCACGCTGATTGTAGACTGTGACGTGCTCCAGGCTGACGGGGGCACCCGCACAACCGCCATCACCGGCGGCTACGTTGCCGTTGCTCTGGCGCTGCGCCGCCTGGCCGAACAGGGCCTGGTGCCGCCAGGTGCACTGAAACCACTGGTTGCAGCGGTCAGCGTCGGCGTCGTGAACGGCCAGGTACGGCTCGACCTGTGCTATACCGAGGATCACGATGCTGAGGTGGATCTTAACGTCGTGATGACGGTTGACGGTCGCCTGGTCGAGGTGCAAGGCACGGCCGAAGGAGCGCCCTTTTCGAGAGAGACCCTCAATCGTTTGCTGGATTTGGCCGCAGAGGGCATCGCCCGTCTCATTGAGCGGCAATGCGAGGCCTTGGGGTGAATGATTCTGACTTCACTCCCGGACAGCGTCATACTGTCATTTTGATGGTCATAGCGGTCATCGGCGTCTTCGCCCTGCTTGCTGGTATCGTCGTCACCTCTTTCCAGAGTTGGGAGAGCCCACTGCCTGCCGCGACTCTGCCATTCGTGTCCTGGCTCCCCACGCCTCTCCCAACCCCATCGCCCATCCCCTCTCCGACGCTTGAAGAGGGTTTGTGGCCTCAGGTACAGGCCGCCCGTCTTTTCGATCAGATCGCCCATCAGGTGGAGACTTTACGTGGCCTCTACCCCCGTGCCGAGGTGCCGCTCAGTTTCCTCGACGAGCGCGAGATGACCATGCTCCTTCGCCAGCTCTACGCCAAACGCGATCCGGAGGCCGAACTGTTTCCACATATTGCCCTGGGGCTGTTGCCCGATGTGCCCATCTCCATCTGTGCTCACCAGGTAGCGGGCGTCTATGTGCCTGAACAGGAGCAACTCTACGTTGCTACCGGTCAGCAGGAGAGCGGTGTTGACGATCAGGCGCTACTGGCGCACGCCTACACTCACGCTTTACAGGATCAGCACTTCGACCTGGGGGCAATGGAAGCTCGCGCCATGACTACCGATGCCACGTTGGCCGTTCGGGCGCTGGTGGAGGGGGACGCGACCCTACTGACGGCGCTATATCGCTACGAAAACCTGGCGGCGGCTGACTGGGAGCGCCTGGCGGAACTGATCTTGCAGGCGGAGCAACCCGGTTATGGAGAGGAACTGGATCGCGTCGAGGCCTGGGCACGATTGCAACGCTTCCCGTACCGGGAGGGCCGCCAGTTCACCACTGCCCTCTTCCAGGCCGATGGGTGGGAAGCCATCAACCACGCCTACACCGACCCGCCCCGCTCGACAGAGCAGGTGCTTCACCTGGAGCGCTACCTGGAGGAGCGGGACGCGCCCGCTAGCGTCGTTGTGCCCGACCTTAGCGCCGTACTCGGCGAGGGCTGGACGATGCTTCTTCGGGATACGCTGGGCGAGTTCGTCACCGGCCTATATCTCGACGAGACACTGCCGGGAGAGACAGCCTGGCAGTCTGCCGACGGCTGGGATGGTGATACCTTCGTAGTCTGGGAGCACGAGGACGGACACCGGGTGCTTGTCTGGCGCACTGTATGGGACAACACCGCCGAGGCTGCTGAGTTCGAGTATGCCCTCATCGCACTGATTCCCCAGCGATACCTGCCTGCTCGACCCGCGGACCCGCCGGCGGGGTTGGCTGGCCGATGGTGGGAGACTGACGCAGGAGCGGTGTACGTCTGTCGCGTGGCGCGTTACGTTATCTTTGTGCAGGCCCCCGATGTCAACGCGCTGGCGAACGTCGTGGAGGTGTTGCCCTGATTGTGAGGATGAGGCGGGTGCTGAGGAGTGTGTCGTTCATCGCCGCTGGCTGTGGGGTGACGATGGTCGTGCTCTTGGGGGGGCTGCGGCTGTGGATCGAGCAGAAGTACCGTGACCGCATCTACACCTGCGCCGAGGACGTGCCGTCGCGCTCCGTCGCTATCGTCCTGGGCGCTGGCCTGTGGCCCGATGGTTCCCTTACTCCCGTCCTGGCCGACCGCGTCGCTATCGCTGCCGACCTCTACCACGCCGGGACTGTCCAGAAATTGCTCTGCAGCGGCGACAATCGCTTCGTGGACTACAACGAGCCCCAGCGCATGCTAGAATATGCCGTCAGCCTGGGTGTGCCGGAGGAAGCCATTGTGCTTGACTACGCCGGCCGGCGTACCTACGATACTTGCTATCGTGCGCGGGACATCTTCGGCCTGGAGCGGGTGGTGGTTGTCACGCAGCGCTTCCACGCTGCCCGTGCACTCTACCTCTGCGACGCGCTGGGGGTAGACGCCGTCGCTGTTCTCGCCGACCTGCAGGACTACACCATCCGGCGGGTCACGTGGGAGATGCGGGAGTACCCCGCGCTGGCGCTGGCCTGGTGGGATGTGAACGTGCGGCATCCGCTTCCCGTCCTGGGTGAGCCGTTGCCGATCCGCTAATAGGACTTCGGAAGTCTGAGCACTGCTTGTCTGTGCCAGAATAGGAGGGACACGATGAATCGCGAAGATGCCTGGGAACTGGTCAACGAATACACCAAGAGTCCCAACCTGATCAGACACATGCTCGCCGTCGAGGCGAGTGTGCGGGCTTACGCCCGTCGCTTCGGGGAGGACGAGGAGAAGTGGGGTCTCGTTGGGCTACTGCACGACTTCGACTATGAGCGCTACCCCGATATGGGCCCCGACGGTCACCCCAATTCTGGTGCTCGCATCCTGCGCGAGCGCGGCTGGCCGGAGGAGATCATCCGCGCGGTGCTCTCCCACGCTGTCGAGATCACCGGCGTGGAACGTGAGACATTGATGGAGAAGACGCTCTATGCCGTGGATGACCTGACCGGTCTCATCGTCGCTGTCGCGCTGGTACGGCCCAGCAAGGACATCCGTGATGTCAGGGTCAAGTCGGTGAAAAAGAAGTGGAAGGACGGGCACTTCGCTGCCGGCGCGCACCGGGGGATGATCGAAGAAGGTGCTCAGATGATCGGCGTCGAACTGTGGGAGCACGTCGGCGTCGTGCTAGAGGCGATGCAGTCCATTGCCGAGGGCCTGGAACTGGATGGCCGTCTGGCGTAGCGTGGAGCAGGCTTTCTAGCCTGCTTGAGCGGCAGACTGGAAAGTCTGCCCCACTTTAGTTTGTCATTTCCCGTTTCCATGTTATCATGCGCCCCGCTGTTTGGTGGGTGATAATGGCTAAAGAACTTGAAGTCTCTCTTCCAACTGAGAAGCCTCGTTGCTGTCCTGCCTGCGGTGCTCGTGTGGCTTCCCAAGCGACGACCTGCTTGATGTGCGGGGCTTCGCTCGTTGAGGAAGCCGCACCGGAGGAAGATGTCCGACGGGGATTACCTGGCTGGGTCAGTGCCCTGATCGTCATCGTGTTGGCGTTGGCGATCCTGGCAGCAGGTGGCTTCGGGCTTTATACGCTGCTAACCGCCGAGCCCGAACACGTGCCCCCCACACTCGCTCCCACTAATACGCCTACTGCCACACCATCCCCCACATCCGCCACACCTACCCAGACTCCTGTCATCGCGCCCACCCCAACCCCCATCCCTCCGCGTGTCCATCAGGTACAGGAGGATGAGACTCTTATCGTCATCGCCGTTGTATACGATACCACCGTCGAGGCTATCCTGGCATTGAACTCGGACGTGGACCCAGAGCTGCTTCAGGTAGGGCAACTTCTGCTCATTCCTGCGGCCACTCCCGGGCCCACCAGCACGCCAGGACCGGGCACTCCTACGGCCACGCCAAGTGACTTTACCATTCACGTCGTCGTTCAGGGGGACACGCTCAGTTCCATTGCTGAAGAACACGAACTCGCGGTGGAGGTCATCCGTCGTGCCAATGACCTGGCTCCTGACGACGATACCATCCGCGTCAATCAGTCGCTCGTCATCCCGGTGGGCACGCTCGTGCCCAGTCCTACGCCGACCATAGACCCCAACATCACGCCCACGCCTGTCCCGCCCTACCAGTTGCCTTTGCTTCTCAGCCCACCCGACGACGCAATCTTCGTGGGAAGTGATGAGCCCATTCTCCTGCAATGGGCCTCGGTGAGCATATTACGCGATGACGAGTGGTACGCGCTGACCCTCGTTCAACCACCCGGCGATGTGGTGTCGGACACGGTCTACACCCGTGTCACCGCTTGGCGTGTTCCCTTCGATTTGCTGCCACCCTCGGACGTCGCTGTACGCGAGTTCCGCTGGCAGGTGCAAGTCGTGCGGGAGGCACGGGACGGGAGCGGTAAATTGGTCTACGAGGAAGCCGGCAATTCCAGCGAGGTGCGGGCCTTCACCTGGCTGGAGCCGACGCCTACGCCCATTCCTTCTCCCACTCCTACTCCCTGAGGAAGCACAGCGCCGCTCTCTTGAGCGGCGCTGACGTTTTCATTGTTCTGTGTCTCAGGCCGTGGTTTGTGATCCTGGTGCCCTGCCGACCTTTCACGCAACACGCAACACGCGACACGTAACGCGTTCCACGCGGTTCCTATGTGCTGTTTTGCCAGGGGTTGCTCTCTCCCCGCAGAAAACGGGCAATGTCGGCGGCGGCCCGCTTGCCAGCACCCATTGCACTGATGACCGTCGCTGCACCGGTGACCACGTCCCCGCCAGCCCACACCCGCGCTTTTGTCGTCCGACCCGTCTCCTGGTCGGCGACTACGGTGCCCCACTTCGTCCGTTCCAGCCCACCAGCCTTGTTGAAGACCAGCGGATTGGGCCGCGTCCCCAGCGCCATAATTACCAAGTCCACATCCATATCGAATTCGGAGCCCTCAATGGGGATGGGACGCCGCCGGCCGCTCTCGTCTGGCTCGCCCAGTTCCATGCGGATGCAGCGCATGCCGCACACGTTGCCGTTCTCGTCCCCGTAAACCTCCACCGGGTTGGTCAGGAAATCGAAGATGACTCCTTCCTCCTTGGCGTGATGCACTTCCTCGGCCCGGGCTGGCACCTCGACCGGCGAGCGCCGGTAGACGATGTGCACCTCCGACGGCTCACCTCCCTTCTCTTGCGCGTGGATCGTGCCTAGCCGGAGCGCGCAACGGGCGGAATCCATCGCCACATTCCCTGCGCCAATCACTGCCACTTGCTTACCTACTTTGACCGGCGTGTCGTACTCCGGGAAGAGGTAACCTTTCATCAGGTTGACCCGCGTCAGGAACTCGTTGGCCGAAAGAACGCCATTGTAGTTGATGCCAGGGATGCGCATGAATGACGGCAGCCCCGCGCCCGTCCCCAGGAAAATGGCGTCGAAGCCCTGCCCGTCTTGTTTATTAAGCAGTTCGTCAATCGTGTACAGATTCCCGATCACCGCGTCTGGGTGTACGTTGATGCCCAGACACTCGGCGGCGTAGTCAATCTCGGCGTGCACTACACGTTTGGGCATACGGAACTCCGGGATGCCGTACGTGAGCACGCCGCCGGGCTGGTGCAGCGACTCGAAAATCGTCACGTCGTGCCCCAGTCGCCCCAGGTCCGCAGCGCAGGTGACCCCGGCCGGGCCGGAGCCGACGATGGCAACGCGCTTACCAGTCGGTGTAGCGCGTTCGAGTGGACAGACGTGGTGTTCCAGTTCGTAGTCGCCCACGAACCGCTCCAGCCGGCCGATTGCCACCGGTTCGCCCTTCTTGGCCAACACGCACATGATCTCGCACTGTGTCTCCTGCGGGCAGACCCGGCCACAGATGGCGGGGAGATCGTTCTTTTCCTTCATAGCCCGTACCGCGCCCTCTATGTCTCCCTCCCGCAGTGCCAGGATGAATTCAGGAATGAGGACTTCCACCGGACAGCCCTCCACACAGTGCGGTTTTGCGCATTGTAGGCACCGCTCTGCCTCTTGCTGCGCCAGTTCCAGGGTGAAGCCGAGCGCCACTTCGTCGAAATTGGCCCGCCGGACGAGTGCATCCTGGATCGGCATCGTCTGGCGGGGAATTTGCAGCCGTTCTCTGTTGGTCAATTCAGTCACCACTAATCTACCTCCAATTGGCATCGGTGTCGCCACCGCTCGACAGCCTGCTTTTCCTCTTCCAGATAGAACCGCTGCCGTGCCAGCAACAGGTCCCAGTCCACCTGGTGGGCGTCGAACTCGGGCCCGTCCACGCATACGAACTTGGCACCGTCGGTCAACTGCACCCGGCATCCGCCGCACATGCCCGTCCCGTCAATCATAATCGTGTTCAGGCTGACGATGGTTTTCACACCGAAGGGCTCTGTCGTCTTGGCGCAGAACTTCATCATGATTGCCGGCCCGATGGCCCACACGCGGGTGATCTCTCCATCGTGCTGCTCCAACAACTCCTTGAGCGGCTCGGTGACCAACGCTTTGCGCCCGTAGGAGCCGTCGTCGGTGCAGACGATCAGTTCGTCGCTTACCGCGCGCATCTCGTCCTCCCAGAAGAGCAACTCCTTGTTGCGCGCCCCGATGATCGAGATGACGGTGTTGCCTGCCTCTTTGAGTGCCCGCGCAATAGGATAGATGGGGGCGATACCGACTCCGCCTCCCACAAAGATGACGGTGCCGTAGTCCTCAATCTCGGTCGGGTGCCCCAGTGGCCCAACGAAGGTAGCCAACTCGTCGCCCGGCTCGAGTGTCCCCAGATGTATCGTCGTCTTGCCGACCTCTTGGAAGATGAGTGTGATGGTGCCAGCCTCTCGGTCGTAGTCGGCGACGGTGAGCGGGATGCGCTCTCCGTGCTCGTCAATGCGCACGATGACGAACTGGCCCGCCTGTACTTTCCGCGCCACTTCTGGTGCGGAGATGCCCATCAACTTGGTGACATCGCTGAGTGTTTCCTTGTGCAAGATTTCGTACACAGACAACCTCCCAATCTCTTGGCCGATAGCGGCTACTCACTAACGGCTGACTACTGACTACTATACTGACTAAGGATACTTCCATTTCGCCTGATAGTCAAGTGACGCTCATCGCGCCTATGTCGTGACATCTCTCCTCCCTCGTTATTTACTTGTCTACTCGTCTCCTTGCCCACTTGCTCACTTGCCCACTTGCCTCCTCGTCCATTTGACCTCCTGTCGTTCTGGTGCTACAATTACAGCGGGAGCAAGGCTGGAACAGTACAGGGCCCGCATGGCAACCGATGACACGGTTGGTGAATTGATATTCGTCTGCAGCGCCCGCCAGGTAGCCGACGGCGACGTTTTCGCACAAGGAATCGTCACGCCGTTGGCTATGGCGGGCTATTTGTTGCGCTGCCCGACCATAAATCTCAAGTCAGGAGGTGAACGATGGAACTGAATTTTGATCTGTACCGCGACATACCAGTGCTGGATTGGGCGCCGCACCTGGCCTCTCGCACGGAAGGCATGAAGAGTTCCGCCATCCGCGAACTGCTCAAACTGACCCAACAGCCGGACATCATCTCCTTCGCCGGTGGTCTGCCAGCCCCGGACCTCTTCCCTCTGCGCGAGGTCGAGGAAGCCTGCCGCTACATCATCCACGAGGACGGCGCCAAGGCACTGCAATATGGCGCCACTGAGGGGTATGGACCGCTCAAGGAGTACCTGGCCACCACAATGCACAAGTATGGCGTCCCGGCCGTGCCCGGCAACGTCCTGCTGACCAATGGTTCTCAGCAGGCCCTGGACCTGATTGGCAAGATTTTCATTGACCCCGGTGACTTCGTGCTCACCGGCCGTCCCACCTACCTGGGAGCGATCCAGGCCTGGAACGCTTATCAGGCACGCTATCACACCGTGCGCCTCGATGAGTATGGCATGATCGTGGATGAGATGGAGCATGCCTACGAAAAGGTGCTCGCCGACTTCGGCAAGCCGCCCAAGTTTATCTACGTTCTGCCCAACTTCCACAACCCTGCCGGTACGACGATGCCCCTGGAGCGCCGCCAGCAACTGGCAGAGGTCGCTACGAAACTGAACCTCCCGGTCGTCGAGGACGACCCCTACGGCCAGTTGCGGTACGAGGGCGAGGACATCCCTCCTATCTGCACCTTCATCCCTGAGCGCACTACCTACCTGGGGACCTTTTCCAAGATTATGGCCCCGGGCCTGCGGTTGGGATGGATCGTCTGCCCGGAGGTGCTGATGCTGCGCTTCGTGCAGGCCAAGCAGGGCGCTGATCTGCACACGAGTTCCTTCATCCAATACGTTGCCAACGACATCTGCCAGCGTGGGTTGATCAAGCCTCACGTCAAGCATATATGCCAGGTCTATAAGGAGCGCCGGGATACGATGCTTGATGCGCTGGCCGAGTTCTGGCCTGAGGGCAGCAGTTGGACCCGTCCGCATGGTGGGTTGTTCCTCTGGGCGCGTGTGCCGGAGCCCATTGACACACTTGAGTTTGCGAAGAAGGTCATCGCCGAGAATGTCGCCTACGTGCCTGGCGTCCACTTCTATCCCAATCAGGATGGGGGACACAACGCCATGCGACTCAACTTCTCCTACTGCCCGCCGGATGTCATCGTCGAAGGTATTCGCAGGCTTGGCTTGGTGCTGAAGAAGGAACTGGGGTACTAAAAGGCCATCTGAAAAGTCGCTGGTGCCGGTCTCTGACCGAGCCCCCTGGCTTGCCCAGCGCCTCGGCCCAGGCGACCTCGTATCCCACGCCGTGGCTGGGGATGGTGACCTCGGCGACCACTGTGTTGGCCTCCGTCAGCCATGCCATATCCCGCCCGTAGATCGCCTCGTCGGACGGCCCATACTCCCCAGCGCGAGTCAGGCTTGCATCACCGGCGTGTTCGGTGAGCACCTCCCCGTATTCCATCAGCATCGCGATGATCTGGCGGTAGAGCGCCGCGTCATCCCGCCCCCCACGGATGGAGCCAGCGAAGTAGATATTCGTCTTTCTCTGCAGACTACGTCAATTTAATGGGGCCCATGGTACAATGGTTGGGGCAAACGCACAAGTGCAATCGGAGTATCTTCTCAATACCTTGGGGCAAGGGCAGCGTAGGGCGGTTTTGCTAACCGCCACAGGGTCGGATAGCAAATCCGACCTACTTTCGCCCCAACTTTTTGAGAAGATACCAATCGGACAATAGTGTGGGACATTGATGCGGCGGTTTGCCTCTTTGTCAGTGTGGGGGTATACTTTATGAAATTGTGATTCTGTGCGAATTAGCGAGTCAGCGGTCGTAGGAGCCCACAAGCGTGGTTGTCTCTGCACTTACTCTCGTCCGTTCCAAACTGCTGGTCCCCAGTCCTGCTGGCCTCCTGCACCGGCCGCAGGTGTGCCAGATCATCGAGCGCGGACTCGAGTGTAAGTTGACATTTGTCTCCGCCCCGGCCGGCTATGGCAAGACGTCGGCGTTGGTGGACTTCGCGCAGCACAGCCCTCTGCCAGTGTGTTGGTACACCGCCGACGAGCGCGACCGTGATCTGGGTGCGTTCATCGAGTACCTGGTGGGCGCTATCGGCGAGTGCTTCCGAGGCTTCGGCAAGCGCACCCGGGCAGCGTTGGCTTCGTTGTCTGGCGATCTCTTCCGCGACCCGACCGTGATTGTGGGAGAGTTGGTCAACGAGATGCTTGAGATTGACACGCCCTTCGTCGTCGTGGTGGATAACTATGAGGCACTGGGCGGTGCCTTCGGCATCCAGCCGTTTATCCGCCGTCTGCTTGAGGTTTTCCCCTTCAACTGCCACCTGATGCTGGGCAGCCGCGCGCTGCCCGACGTCCCTGTCACCCGCCTGGTTGCCAAGCGCCAACTCATCGGCCTGACGGCCCAGGACCTGCGCTTCGATCCCCAGGAGATCCGGAATCTTCTGCAACTAGCGCGCATCGAGATCTCTCAAAGCCAAGCGGAAGCGATGGCCACTAACTCCGAGGGCTGGATCACCGGCGTCTTGCTGCTGGCCGATATGCTGCGCGACGAGGCCAGGGCTACCCTGCTTGATGCGGGGCGGGCTACGGCCGAGACGTTCGACTACCTGGCCAGAGAGGTATTGAGCCGGCAGCCGCCTGACGTCCAGCATTTTCTGCGCACCTCGGCTTTGCTGCGTGAGATGTCGCCATGGCTGTGCCGCGAGGTCTTGCAGATTGGGGGGGCGCGTGCTCTGCTGGCGGAGGTGGAGCGGCGCAATCTCTTCGTCACCCGTTTTGGGAAAGGGGGCGCGGCGACCTATCGCTACCACAATCTGTTCCGCGACTTCCTGCACGAGCAGTTGCGCCAGCGCGACCCGACCCGCTACACCGAACTGCACCTGCGCGCCGCGAAGCGGTTCGAGCGGGACGACGACGTGGAAGAGGCGGCCTACCACTACCTGGCTGCCGAGGACTATCCGGACGCGACAGTACTTATGGAGCGGGTGGCGATGGAGTGGTTCGCGCGGGGGTGGGTCGAGACGCTCCTGCGCTGGGCGGAGGCGCTGCCCGAGGAGGCCAGGCCTCAAGCCCCCCGGCTGGCGCTCTATCAGAGCAAGGTGCTCACCGACCGTTACGACTACGAGCGGGCACGGCAGGCGCTGTCTCACGCCGAGGCCGGGTTTGCCACCCGAAGAGACATGGCCCGTCTGGCTAAGGTGCACATCCAGCGTGCGACGTTGGGACTGTTTGAAGGCCGCTACGAGGACGTGATTGCAGAGGCACGGACTGCGTTGGAGATGCTGGGTGAAGACGAGGTAATGGAACGGGCGCAGGCCCGGCGGCTGATCGGGACGGCCTACGTCAGGCTGGGCCGTCTCGCTGAGGGGGTGGCCAAACTGCAGGATGCGTTGGCGCTGTTCCGGCAGGTCGGCAGCCCCTACGATGTGGTCAACCTACTGCAGGACTTGACGTTCGCGTTTGCTCCTCACGGGCGCTTCGACGAGGCGGCCGCCTGCCTGAACGAGGCGCTGGCCATCGGGAGGCGGCTGGGATCGCCCACACAACTGGCTGGGGTGCTCAATAACTTGGGCATGCTCCACTACGATCGTGGAGAGTATCGTGAGGCGCTGGCGTTGTACGAGGAGGGACTGGCGGCCGCGCATCGTGGGGGCGATCTGCGCGGCCAGGCCAACATCTCGGATGGGATGGCCAGCGTCTACCGGGACGTTGGAGCCTACCAGCGTGCCGCATCCTTTTACAACGTCGCCTGGCAGATCGCGCGAGAGAGTAGGCCGGGCATGGCTGTCCGAGTCCTAGCGGCGCGGATGGACATGTACCGCTGGCAGGGGGATCACACGCGGGCGCTCACTGTGTTGGAGCAGGCCCACCAGTTGGCTGAGGAGAAGAGGCTGGATTTCGAGGAGCGCGGATTGCTGCCTGTGGCCGAGGGGATCACGTTGGCCGAAAGCGGCGAAGTCGAAACGGGGCTCCGTTTTCTCTCTGAGGCCGTGCATTTCCTGGAGCGGCGGCAGGCGAAGCGTGAGTTGGCCCGGGCCCGGTTCCTGCTGGCCAAAGCCCATTTGTTGGCTGGGAATCAGCCGCAGGCTGTTGTGGAATTACGCCGGGCGATAGGCCTGGCGGACGAGATCGGCACAGACCAGTTTGTGGTCGTGGAGGGACAGCACGCTGAGGAACTTTTGAGACTAGGTGTTGCCGAAGGCGTGACCGCCTGCAGTGCCATCGCTGAGAAAATCGGGCATTTGAGGGCCTTCGGGGAAGAGTTGGTGCAAGGAGATGCAGGAGCGGAGGAAGGTGAGGCGAGTCGTTTGGAGATCTATGCCTTCGGTGAGGGGCGGGTCGTCCGCGATGGGCACCCTGTTTCGTCTTCCGAGTGGCAGGCGGCGATGGCCAAGGAATTATTCTTCTACATTCTCCTACACGGACCCCTGGAGCGGGGCGCCATCGGGGTGGTCTTCTGGCCCGAGTTATCTGCGAAAAAGATGACGTATAGTTTCCACACCACGCTCCACCGGATGCGCCGCGCCGTGGGCGCCGACGCCGTGGTGGTGGAGGGAGGACGATATCGGCTGGGCGACGTAGATTACTGGTTCGACGTCGAAGAGTTCGAGGCGCTAGTCGAGCGGGCGCGGCTCCTGCCGCCCCGGGACTGGCAGACAGAGAACCTGTGGCGGCGCGCGGTCGCGCTCTACCGGGGGGATTTCTTGCCCGAGGTGGAGCGGTTGTGGTGCGTGCCGAAGCGGGAGGCGCTCCGGGAGATGTATATTGAGACATTGATTGGGATGGGGCGGTGCCACGAGGCGCGGAGAGAGTTTGCAGAGGCGATCGGCTGGTACAGGCGAGCCCTGGAGGTGGATGAACTGCGTGAGGACGTCCATCGGCGCCTTATGCACTGCCACGCCGAGGTGGGCCGGCGTTCCGAGGCGTTGGCTCAGTACCACCGTTGCCAGGAGATTCTCAGGCGGGAGTTGAATGTCGAACCTTCGATTGAGACAAAGAGATTATACGAGCGGATCGCCGAAGAGAAGCCGGACTGAGTCCACCGTTCCACGTATTCCCCAGAATCTAAACCTGATCTGTGGAGGCTGCCCCCAGGCAGCCTTTTTGTTTGTTCGGAAAATGCGAAAAACAGGCTTGTTGTTAAGAGGTTTGTTAAGAGGCCTATGTTATCATAACATTAGGTTCGATAAGGGAAGGAGGGTGAGCGATGAAGAACAAACGTAGTAAGCTAGGTCTGGTGTTGATGACCTTGGTGATGCTTCTGGTGTTGGGTCTTGGCCCTGTGGCACCTGGCGCGGCGGAACTGTCCGGGCGGGCAGTGCTGTGCTATTATGACCACGGTGGCAGTGGCACGTGAGGAGATAAACGATGCCCACACGTAAGATTGACGAGTTGGTCTGGATGGCCCTCACCGATTCCACTTTCTGCAAGCGGTTGCTCAACGGCCGCCGCCGCGAGGTGCTGACCACTCTCAACCTCACAGAAGCGGAGCAGCAGGTCGTGCTGGCGGTGAAGGCGAATACGCTGGAGACTTTCGCCGGGGCACTCTGCCAGCCAGGATTCGTTGGGGCTTAATATAACATCACATCTCCGGTGTGGGGGTGGCTTCGTGCTCGTATCCTCCGAGGTGACCTGGGGCATGATCGTGCGGTAGGGGGATGGAGCCAGGGGCTACACTCACTTTGAACTGGGAGTCCGTGCCAGTGGAGGACGATGGTCCTCCGCTGGCCTCTGGTCGTGTTTCACGACGAGTCAGGCAATCAAGGCGCGGCGGTGATGCGATCTCCCAGTTTTCACGTGCATTTGGCGTACTAGGCATCTGGGATGTAACGGGGTGGGGAAAGGGGTAAGGTTTATCGTGGAAGAAAGAGTCAAGGCGCTTACCGAAGATCTGTTTTCCCTGGATGAGCCCTGGCGGGGCCGGTTCTTAGATCTGGTGGCCAAGCAAGCCACGAGATGGAAGTGGGATGGGCGGCAGCCGGAACGGGAGGAGGTCACGGCCTGGCTGGGGGCCAGCCCAGGCTTGTACCAAGAGGTGACGCTACTACTGAATGCGTGGCAGGGGCCGAGGAGGGGGTACTAATATGCGCCGTCCCCAAACAGTGCCTTGGGGATGGTGCGTAACAGGATTTTGAAATCGAGCCACAGAGACCAGTTTTCGATGTAGTAGATGTCGAGCAGCACCCCCTCGTCGAAACTGAGTGTGCTGCGTCCACTGACCTGCCACAACGCGGTTATCCCCGGACGTACCTCCAGCCGTTTCTTGTGCCACTCCATGTAATGGGTGACCTCGGCCGGGAGGGGCGGACGTGGCCCGACCAGGCTCATCTCCCCGCGTAACACATTCCACAATTGCGGTAGTTCGTCGAGGCTAGTGCGCCGCAGAAACCGGCCCACGCGAGTCAGGCGTGGGTCGTCGCGAATCTTGAAGATAGGACCGTCGGCCTCGTTTAGTTCGCGCAACTGTTCCAGTTCTGCTTCGGCTCCCTCGCGCATTGAGCGGAACTTGTACATATTGAATGTCTTCCCAGCAGCCCCCACGCGGGTCTGACGGAAGACGATCGGGCCGGGCGAATCGAGCCGGATAGCCAGCCCGATCAGCGCCAGGAGCGGGCCCCCCAGCACCAGGCCAATCACGGCCCCTACGACATCTATTCCGCGTTTGATCAGCAGCGCTCCCTTCCCGAATCCGACCTCCCGCACGCTGATCAGCGGCACCCCGCCCAGGTTGTCCACATCCACCTGACTCAGGCTCATCTGGAAGAGGTCCGGCACGATGCAGGCGTTCACGTGCCGCCGCTCACACTCGCGCACGATGGACATAATCTTGCGGTGATACATCCAGGGCAGTGTGATGATGACCTCGTCCACTGCCTCTTCCTCGATCAGCCGGGATAGGTTGCGCAGCGGCCCCAGGGCCTTGAAGCGACCGATGTCGGTCTCGCCCTTTTGGGGATTATCGTCCACAAAGCCGGCGATCTGATAGCCCAACTCGGGCCGTGCCGCGATGGTGCGCATAACGGTACGCCCCACCTCGCCAGCCCCGACGATGATGACCTGGGTTGCCCCGACACCGCGAGCGCGCAGATGGCCCTCAATTCCGTTCTGCGTCAGCCGTGCCACGCTCATTAGTGCGATGACGATCAGGCCTGCCTGCAGGAAAAGCGCCCGTGAGTACTGAAGAGGTCCGAAGAAGTCCAGAAAAAAGGTAATGGCAAAGAGTACCACCACGGACTTGGCCGCGGCGTTGATGATGCAGTAGGTCTGATCAAGCCAAGAGCGCCCGCGCCACTGTTGGTAGACCTGGTCCATCTGGAAGGCCAGCAGCATCAGCACAGTGAACAGAAGGCCAAAGGGGACATAAGCCGATAGAGGATGATGTTGAGTGACGTCACGGAGCCACCGCAGTTCGTAGCGCACCCAGTAGGCTAGAGATACGCTGGCGTTGATCAGCAGGATGTCGGATACTACGACCCACCAGGGGGCCCGGCGGCGCGATCTCATGTTCTTCCTCCTTCGGCCAAAGCACGCCGGTACACGTCCGCTGTCTCCTGCGCCATGAGCGGCCAGGTGAACTGGCTGGCGTGGGCCAGGCCGCGCTTCCGCAACTCGTGACGTAGTGGTTTGTCCGTCAACAGCCGATCTAACTCCGCTGCCAGTGCCCCCACGTCGTAAGGGTCCACCATTGAAGCCGCGTCGCCGGCCGCCTCGGGTAGCGAGGATACATTCGAGGTCAGCACCGGCGTGCCGCACGCCTGCGCTTCCAGCACCGGCATCCCAAATCCTTCGTACAGCGATGGGTAAGCCAGGATGGTTGCAGCGTTGTACCACAGGGGTAGTTCGTCGTTCATCACGTAGCCAGGGAAGATGATTTCCTTGCTCAAACCCAGGGCTTCCACTCTGGTGAACAGTTCGTCGTAGAGCCAGCCTTTCCCTCCGACCAGGACTAGTTTGACCTGACCATCATGTATACGTGCGAAAGCCTCCACTAGACGGGTTTGGTTCTTGCGTGGTTCTAGCGTACCTACACACAGCACAAACCGCTCCGGCAGCCCTCGGCGCTGGCGGAAAACCGCCACCTCATCGGCCGGTAAGGGGTGGAAGGCCGGATCCACCCCATGGTAGACCACGTCAATCCGTTCCGACGGGACGCCCAGCAGCCGCGTAGTCTCGGCGGCGGTGTGGGCTGAGACGGCGATGAGCCGCCGGGCGCGACGTGCCGAGAGGCGTGTCAGCACCGTCAGATAGAGCCGGTTGGCGGGGCGAAACAACGTGGGGAAGCGGATGAAACTCAGGTCGTGGATGGTGATGACCACTGGACAGGGAGCGAGCAGTGGGCCGACGAAGGCCGGCCCGTGCACCAGGTGCGCTCCGATCCGGCGCAGCGTCCAGGGTTGCACCAACTGCTCCCACAATACCCGCACCGCTGCCCGGCTCGTGGGCCAGCGGGATCGGAGTGAGGTGAGGGCAATGTCTGGAGGTAGCACACCCTCGCCCAGTAGAACGGTGTAGCGCAGCCTACCGTCGGCCTGCCCCAGGTGGCGCAGCAGATGGTGGATGTACTGATGCACGCCAGCGCTGCGGTACCAGGCCCGGCCCGAAAGGAGGTGCGCGTTGATGGCAACGTGGAAATCATTCCCTGTGGTTACCTGCATAGCGGGGCGATTATACAATGACAAATGACCAATGACAAATGACCAATGACAAATGACCAATGACAAGTGACCAATCTACCAGGTAGGTATCACTTCCTCGAGCGCCAGATGGAGAAGATCAGCCACAGGCCCAGCAGGCTGGCGCCGGCGAAACTAATGAGGATCAATGCGATCACCAGCCCCCACTGCTCCGCCAGGTTAAAGGCCGGGACCAACGTAGCCAGCCCCATGATTAGCGCGGCCAGCAGGATGCTCATTGAGAGCCGGTTGGCGATGCGGTCCAGGCGGGCTATCAAGCCGGGGACTTCCGGCAGATGCAGGTTGGCTGACAGATTGCCCGCTTCCACGTCGTCTAGCAGGCGGGAGAGACGGCGTGGCATGGTCAGCACCAAATCGCTCCATTCCTGGCCCCCGCGCAAAGCCTTTTCTCCCAGGATACGTGGGGAGAACTGTTGCCACATAAAGCGCCGCACATAAGGCTTGGAAACGGCGAAAACATCAAAGCCGGGGTCCAGTTTCACCCCCACCCCTTCCATCATGCCGAGCGTCTTAGCCAACAGCCAGTACTCGGAGGGCATGTGCAGGTGATGACGGAAAGCGAGGGACATTGATTCTTCAATCACTTCGCTGGTGTTGATTGCCTCGAGCGGCAGTCCCTGGTATTTGCGGAGCAGCCGCGTCACGTCTCGCTGCAGTCCAGCCCGGTCCACCTGTCCGGCGGCGGCTCCCATGCGGATCAACTGATCCACGAGCCCTTCATCGTCCAATTGTATGGCGACGATATACAGGCGGATCAGTTCATCCTTCTCACGCCGGCCCAGGTGGCCCACCATCCCGAAGTCCATCGCGCCGATGACCTCACCCGGCATGACGACGAAGTTGCCTGGGTGGGGGTCGGCGTGGAAGAAGCCGTCCTCCAATACCTCCTTGACGATCATGCGAATGGTGTGAAGAGCGATGCGAGGACGGTCGTAGCCCACCGCGTCCAGTGCCTCAATGTCGTCAATCTTGATGCCACTGATGCGCTCAAGTATCAGCACGCGGTGGGTGGTGTAGTCCCAGTAGATCTGTGGGATATGAAGATAATGTTCGTCGGCGAAGTTGGCACGGAAGCGGTCGGCGTTACGCCCCTCGCGGCGGTAATCCAGTTCGGCCTGCAAGGTGGTGGCAAAGTCCTCGGCGATCTCGGGCAGGTCGTAGAGTTCCCCCAGCGGGGTGCGCGCCTGGAGCAGGCGGGCCAGGTCGAAGAGGATCTCTATGTCGGTTTCAATGGTCGCTTCAATGTTGGGGCGCTGCACTTTGACGACTACGTCTGAGCCATCGGGCAGTGTGGCATTGTGCACCTGGGCCAGCGAGGCGGCGGCTATGGGAGTGGGATCGAAGGTGGTGAACAGTTTTTCCAGCGGCGCGCCCAGTTCGGCCTCGATCTGTGCCCGCACCGGCTCCCACTCCGCCGGGGGTACGGTATCCTGCAATTTGGCGAGTTCGGTGATGTAGGCCGGGGGGATCAGGTCGGGGCGGGTGCTGAGCACCTGGCCCAATTTGATGAAGGTGGGGCCCAGTTCCTCCAGCACCAGGCGCACTCGTTGTGGCGCGCCCAACGGGGGAGCCTCGCGACGCCAGCGGCGCAGCAGTCGCCGGGGCAGCGCCAGGTAGGGCTGCAGTTCCAGCAGATCCGCCAGTTCGCCGAAGCCGTGGCGGATGAAGACTCCCACGATCTCGCGGTAGCGCTGCAAATGCCGGACTCTGCGGATAGGTGAGCGGGCCATTGGGGTCTATTCTACCACAAGTGGGGAATAAGGGGTATCACGGGGCGGGGGAGGCCGACAGTGCCCGGATGCGCGGCAGTGCCTCTTGCGCGGCCTCCTCTCCGGCGGCGATGATCTCGGCGGCGCGGGGGAAGCCGGTGAGCACGGTCACGTCCGGGGGGATGGCGGGCCGGATGATGACCTCGGGATGTGCCTCGGCCAGCTGGCGACGACTGATCTCTGCCATCATCACATCCAACGAACGCCACAACACCTCGACGGTATCCACCAACCCGCTGGGGACGTAGCGGCGCTGGTGCAACCCCTCGACCAGCGAGGCAACGACCCCCGAATCGCTGGTGACATCTACGGCAATGACGACATCGGCCCCCATCTGGCGTACCGCGCCGGCGGGGAGGTTGTCGAGGAGTCCGCCGTCCACGAGCAACTGCCCATCCCACTCCACCGGCGTGAAGATGCCCGGCAGGGCAACGGTGGCTCGCACGGCGTCCGCTATCTGTCCCTGGTTCAGGAACACCTCCTGGCCGGTGTTCAGGTCCACGGCGACCAGGGTCAGAGGCACTCGCAGGTCATCAAAGGTGCGATCACCCAGATGCCTGGCGAGATACTCGCGCACCTTTTGACCCTTGAAAAGGCCGCGCCGGGGTAACGATGGATCGGCCAGGGCCAGGAGCCGGCGGAGGCTGGCCATGCGCAACGCTTCCTGTTCCATAAGATCGGGGCTCAACCCGGCCGCGTAGGCTGCCGCGATGAGACCGCCCATACTGGTGCCGGCCAGGTAGTCAATTGGTACTCCCTCTTGCTCCAGGATTTTGAGTACACCGATGTGGGCCAACCCCCGCGCACCACCGCCGCTGAGGGCCAGGCCGACTTTGCGAGGCGGCTTTTTCCACAGGTTCTTCAGAAATCGCCACATACTTCTTCCTCCTCCTCGAATACCATCAGGCAATACGTCCCCCCAGCCCGCGCAAGATGTGCGTGCCGCCCGCCAGCGCTCCCCACAGCCAGCCGCCGCGCCGCATCCACGCTGGCGGGAAGGATGGCTGGGGCGCAGCAGCAACCTCCCTGTAGAGCCGCCCGTACTGTGCAGCAATTCGCTCCAGGCTGTGCGCTTCAGCCAGGCAGCGCGAGGCCGCTCCCATGCACCGCCGCAGGCTGGCGTTGGCTACCAGGCGCGCCAGGTGAGTTTTCAGGCTCATTTCCCCACCACCTCTCACAATCGGTATCCCCTCTTGCTCCAGTATGACGCAGATTTTCAGTGCTTCTCAGTCACAATCTGGCGTTTTTGCACCATTGGGCTGCCGGATCGCCAGATCCGGCAGGAGCGGCTGGGTAGTTACATTTCATCAATGCCAAACTCCTTATGTATGGATAGACAGCCATATCTCTCTGCTTCCCACGTCGCACCGGAACTCCAGGAAGCGGGACCGCTCGTCGTAGGTCCACTGTTCCGCTGTCCGCCCATCAACGGTTACCTCTCCGGGCTGCGTGGGCAGGAATACACGAAAGAGAAAGTGCGTATACTCCGGCCTGAACGATCCATCCCGGTCATCGGTGGAGATCCGAACCTCCCCGTCGGTGGCGGAGCACTCAAACCGGGTGATGCAATAGTCACCGGAGCGGTAGTCCTGAGTGAGGCCGTCGTCCTCGTACAGTTCCAGTGAGCCGCTCTTTGCTGGATAGACCTGCAGGGTCAAGACATCTATTCTTTTCTCGCCGACGTATTGCATCGGGGGTTGCATAGGCAGGATGGCGCCCCGCCGCACGAAGACGGGGATGTCATCAAGTCCCACGGCGACCTGGTACTCCTTCCCTCCCGCGAACTCCTCGCCGCTCCAGAAGTGTATCCACTCTCCGGCCGGCAAATAGACCGCGACTCTTTCACACTTCTTCTCGGTGGCCGGCACGATGAGCAGATCCTGGCCGAGGAAGAACTGATTCTCGAAGCGAGGATCATAGCACCGCTCATCCGCCTGGTGATTGAAAAAGAGCGGCCGTATGATGGGAACGCCCCCGGTCGCCGCCTCCCAGAACAGGTTGTAGATGTAGGGCAGGAGTCTGTAGCGCAGCGTGATGTACCTGCGGCTGATCTCCTCCACCCGCCGGCCAAAGGACCACGGCTCCTGGGGTCTGGTGTAGATCGCCGTGTGCGTCCTGCAGAAAGGGTAAAAGACGCCGATCTGGATCCAGCGGGCGTACAGGCGTGGGTCCTGGCAGAACATCTTGCGGACGCCCATGAACCCGCCGATGTCGGCCCCGGCGAAGGGGACGCCGGACAGGCCCAGGTTGAGCAGCATGCGCACACTCAGGCCGATGTGCGCGAAGGAACTCCAGTTGTCCCCCGTCCAGGTGGCGGCGTACCGCTGGAGACCCGCGTAGCCGGAGCGGGTCAGGATAAACGGCCTCCAGTGCGGGCGGTGCTTGCGGAAGGCCTGGAACGTCGCCTCACACTCGTTCAGGGCGTAGACGTTACGCACCTTTGCGACGTTAGAGTTCAGCCCCTGGTCGTCCATGTACATGTCGCTTTCGTCTATTAGCCACTGCCACATGCCATGCGTGCGGGGATTGATGTTCAGACTGGGTTCGTTCATGTCGTTCCAGATGCCCTCAATCCCCAGGTCGAAGTAGAATGTATGAAGATCCACCCACCACTCTTTTACATCCTTCCTGGTAAAGTCGGGGAAGATGATGCGGCCGGGCCATCCCAGGCCGACGAAGGGCGTCCCGTCTGCCTTGCGGCAATAAAAGCCGTGCTCTGTGCATTCCCGATAGATGGGGAAATCCTCATCTATCTTGACACCCGGGTCCACGACCGTCACCACGTGGAATCCCTGCTGCCGGAGGTCGGCGACCAGCCGTCCGGGGTCGGGAAACCGCTGGCGGTCGAAGGTGAAGGAACGGAAGCCGTCCATGTAGTGGCTGTCCAGGTGGATAGCGTCACATGGAATCCCCCGGCGACGGAACTTGCCGGCAATCCTCCTGACTTTTTCCTCGGTGTGGTAGGAATAGCGGGATTGGTGGTACCCCAGTGCCCACTTTGGCGGGAGAGGCATCCGTCCCGTCAGGCGGGTGTACAGGTTCAGGATTGAGCGGAGATCTGGCCCGTAGATAAAGTAGTAGTCCAACGCTCCGCCGTCTGCCCCGAAGGAGTACTCATGCGGGTTCTCCCGCCCCATATCAAAGTAACCGCGGTGGGTGTTGTCGAAGAATATGCCATACGCTGTGCCACCGCTGACGCCGATGAAGAACGGGATGGATTGGTAGAGCGGGTCGATGTTCGTCGAGCGGTAGAGCGTCTCCCTGGCCCACATCACCATCGCTCCACCCCGCTTGTCCAGCGGGCCGGCCTTTTCCCCGAACCCGAAGAAACGTTCCCCCTCCCGCATCTGCTTGTAGCAGCGCACGTGCGAGTCCTTCCAGGCGCAGGCAAAGCCCTCCCGGTCTGCGTTGAGTACCTGCCCGTCCCGGTCGCAAAAGATGAGGCTGAAAGGCGTCTTTTTGACCCGGACGTCGAGGGCAGCGGTACGTAGCGAGAACTCGTGTTCCCGCTCCTCCAGCGTGAACGCACAGCGCGGCCAGGACGAGAGAGAACTGACGACGGCGTAGGAGAACGTGGCCGGGCTTCCGTGCGGCGCGACCACCACCCGTACCATGCGATCGTCAAAGACCTCCAGAACTACCACCCGGTTCCCGCACTCAAAAGTGACGCCTCTCTCACCTTTCGAGTAACCGGTGACCCGGCCGATCGTCTCCAGTTTGCTCTTCGTGATTATGGTAACCTTCTTCACGTCTATACGTTCAGTTCCTCAATGTCCTGACAGAGGATGGGAGTCACGCGGTCGAGTTCCTGGCGTACCAGTTTGTCGGCGACGATGGGGGCTTTCTCGTGCATACGCTTCATTTCTCTTCTCGCAGGCCGACGGCCCGCAGTACCTCGTGGGCGAAATCGGAGAGGCGCGCCTTCTCCCCCCCGGTCAGGCTGTCCAGATGTTGACGGAACTGCTGGGAGTAGGAAAGCAACAGTGAAGTGGCCCGGCGGTTGGCTTTCTCGACCAGCGAGAGGGCCAGGCTGAATCCGGACAGCGAATAGAGCGTCGCCCACTCCGGCGGGCCGAACCAGCGCAGGTGAGGGACGAGCCGCTTCGCCGCCGCTTTATCCCGTAACTCGTAAAAGACCAGGATGATGGCCGTGACCACGTCGGTGGAGAAGAGGAGCGGCGATTTGCGCTCCGGGATACGCAGCAAGAGTGTGTTCAGCAAATCCTGGTAGTCAGTGCCCTTTCCTGCTTCCAGAGCCTCCAGGATGCCTGCTTTGGCTTCCTCCCATTCCCACTCGCTCGGGGTGCCGCCTGCCAATTCGGTCATAAGGCCCGCCGCCTCCTCCGTTGGGGAAAAGGCGACGACGGGGCGGCCACTGCGGTCCTGGAGGCGTTCCGTCTCGGAACGCACCAGTCCTTTGTTCTCCAGCAGGCGCAGCACCTCGTAGGCCGTGTCTGGGCTCACGCCCAGCGCTTGTGCCACGTCTGCGTAATGCACCGGGGCCTTGACCTCACGGTAGAGGTCGAGCAACTGGCTCATGAAATCCCATCCGCGCACGGTATGCCTGCCGGTCGTCAGCAGTCCCCACAGCCAGCCGCCGCGCCGCATCCAGGCTGGCGGGAAGGCCGGCGGGGGTGCGGCAGCGACCTCCCGGTAGAGCTGCTCGTACTGTGCGACAATCTGCTCCAGGCTGTGCCTTTCGGCCAGACGGCACGAGGCCGCTCCCATGCGCTGCCGCAGGCCGGCGTCGGCTATCAGGCACGCCAGGTGCTGCGCCAACGCCGCCTCGTCCCCGGGTGGCGCCAGGAAGCCGTTGACGCCGTGGTGCACTGCTTCCGGCAGCGCCAGCGCGTCTACGCCGGCCACCGGCAGGCCACAGGCCATCGCTTCCAGCACGACCAGCCCCTGTGTCTCGATGGTCGAACCGGTGGCGAACAGGTCGGCGGCCTGGTAGAGCGCCGGCAGTTGCTCGTGGGGCACGAAGCCGGTGAAGCGCACGCGCTCGCTTAGCCCCAGTTCGCCCGCCAGCCGGGTCAGGGCCTCCCGGTCGGGGCCGTCGCCGGCGATGGTCAGCCGCGCAGCGGGATAGTCCCCTGCAATGCGGGCGAAAGCGCGTAGTAGAAGGTCTATGTTCTTCTCGTAACTCAGCCGCCCCACGTGCAGCACCGTCACACTGTCTTTGCCGCTCACTCGTGGGCCGGGGCGGAACAGGCGGGTGTCCACGCCGTTGGAGACGGCCACCACCGGCACGTGCAGGCCGTGGGCGGTCAACTCCCGCGCCATCACCTGCGAGGGCGTGGTGACGAGGGGGAAGAGGTTGAAGAAGGTGACGGTGTAACGCCAGGCGGCCTCGTCCATCAGGGGCACCCGGTCCAGCGGTAGTGGCGCGTAGCCCAGGAAGCCAGCCAGGTAGACGTGGCAGGTGCCCAGGATGGGGACGTCCAGCAAGCGGGCCGCCGCCAGGGCCTGGGTGCCCATCGCGGCCATCGAGTGATTGTGGATCACGTCGGGCCGGAAGGCGGCCAACTCTCGCGCCAGGCCGACCGGCGCGACGACGACCCGGCCGCCGGGCAGCCGCTCGTAGTGCAACGCCGGGAGCCCGGTCACGTCCAGTCCCATTGCGGCGTGAGAGGGGTCGGCGGCGGTGAAGATGCGCACCGTGTGGCCCGCCGCCCGCAATGCACGGGCCAGCGCCGCCACGGCCGTAGCCACGCCTCCTAGCCCATCGCGGAAAGAATCGGTTGTAATGGCAACGCGCATGAGTTATGCCTCCTTCCAGTCAGGCTTCTGGGGACTCTCGAAATCGGCAAAGGCTCCCAGGATGTCCACGTCGTCCAGCGGAAAGTGGCGGGCTATGGCAGGCAAAAGGCTGTTCATCAGCGTAGCCCGCTCCTCTCGTCCCAATCCCTGCAAGGCAGCACTCAGGTTCTCCTCCACCAGGCGGCCCAGGAAGGCGGCCCGCTCCTCCACGGGCAGGCGGGCCATCCATTCCCGCGCGGCTTCCCCGGCCAGGTCGAGCACATCCTGCGGGCTCAGGCGGCGGACAAACTGCCGCGCCAGTTGGGTTTTCAGGCTCATTTACTTCGACTCCGCTCAGTACAAGTCCCCACTGCCTCCCAGAGCGGGCGCACCTCCGCCACCCACGCCTCAAAGCCAGCAGGCGTCCCAGGGTAACGCTCGTAGGCAGCCCTGAGTTTGCCGGAGACCGACATCGCCCCCAGCAACGCCCTGAGACTCGCCGCTGAGAACTGCCCACTGATTACGCCCCGGACCAGTCTGGCTGCCAGGGAGAGCACCTCGCCGGTGGATCTCTGCACCTCGAAATCGCGGTTCATCTTGGTAAAGTCTTCGCCGCTAAAGATGATGTCTTGCTCGAAGAGATAGTTCACGTCCCGCCGGGAGAGTTCTGCGGCGGCGGGGAGTTGCGCCAAGAGTTCGGCGAACTTGGCGCCCTGGTCACGAAAGTAGCGCACGTTGTACGGCCACAGTGCCGCCCGGCTGATGTCGCCTTTCGACAGCGCGGCTGCGGTTACCTCGGCTGCGATCTGGCAGGCGGTGAAGCCGGAGGTCACTCCCTCGCCGGAAAAGGGCTTGGTCATAAAGGCCGCGTCTCCCATCACCATAAAGCCATTCCCCACCAGTGAGTAGGGCGGGCGGCGAAAGGGCGTTGGCCCCTGGCAGCGCTTTACGAGCCGGTGTGGGTTGGGGAATCGATCGGCCAGAAACGCCTGCTGCACCTGTTCGGCGCGTTCATAGCCGCCCGGCTGCCCGATGCCCAGGATGGCCCCGTCGCCGTAACTAGGATTGCAAAACGTTTTGTGGAACGGGTAAAAGTTCAGCCCAGTCGGGCGCTTGCCCTCAATGTCGTCCCAGTACTGGAGGATGACGAACAACGTGTCGTCGTCGGAGATGGGATCATTCTCGACGCCAAAGCCGTCGGGCAGACGAGTGCGCACCGCGCCGCCGATGCCGGAGCAATCGGCGACCAGCCGGGCGCGCACCTCCAGTGGTCCGTCGCTCGTCGTGGCCCGCAGGCCGACGAGTGCGCCATTCTCGACGATGATGTCGCCGACGGTGGCCTGCTTGATGAACCGCACGCCGGCCAGTGCGGCGTAGTGATGCAGCCGCTGGATGAATAGCGGCTTCTCCATAACGTAGAAAGCATACTTTACCAGTTTGGAGTCGTCACCGTCCGGCGGCCAGGCTCGGCCATCGGGGTAGTAGTCTATCAGTTCATCGCCCGTGGGCAAGGGGATGCCGAATTGGGCGAAGCGAATCTCGTCCATGTGGAAAATGCCAATGTCGGCGCCCAGTTCGTCCAGGTGGCGCTTTTCCAGTACGACAGTCTTGAAACCAACCTGGGCCAAACGCCAGGCGAAATAAGTGCCGGCTGTGCCGGCCCCGACGACCACGACGTCTGTTTCGATGCGTTCGGTCATAACTGTCCTCCCAAGGGCACAAGCCCGGCACCGGCCGGATGTGTGTTATCGTCCGGCCGGTGCGTTGTCATGCCGCCTGTTTCTTCGCCGGCTTCTTGCCTGCCAGTTCCTCGATCCGGGTAGCCAGTTCGTCCATCTTGCGGTTCAGTCCCTCGATGTCCTGGCGGGAGACAGGGGGGCAGGTTGCGTCCTGTCGTCCGTCGCTCGCTTTGGTGAGCAAGCGAGGCGATTCGCTGCATGATGCGATCCGAAACGGCAGCCACGTGGTCTTGGTCGTTGACGCCACCTTCGAAGCGCAACGCCTGACCCACGGTCACGCTGTACGGCCCGCGCAGATACCAATAGCCGACGGTGCGCTTGCCGTTGATGGTGGCAGAGACGACGTGGTTTCGCTCGCGCGGCAGGTAGATGCCAACCGGAACGACGGGAACGCCGGTGAGCAATGCCAACCGCGCGGCGCCGGTGCGGGGGGGGTTGAAGCCGCCCTCTGGCGGACTGACCCACCCCTCCGGGAAGAGAGCGACCGAGTGGCCCGCTTCAAGCAGTTGCCGGGCTTCGTCGAAGGCTGTCTGCCCGTTGCCGGGTACAACCGGGACATGTCCAGACCTCCGCAGATAGGCACCAAGCAGGGGCACAGAAAAAGGGTTATCAATGATGAGTATCTTGATCGGCTGAGGGGACAGCAGCGCCAGGTAGAAGGGGTCGGAGATGCTGGGGTGGTTGGCGACGATTAGCTTGGGACCTGCAGGGAGCGGCGCGTACCAGAGGACGTTCAACCTGAGCATCAGCCGCGCGTAAAGAAGAACGACGGCTCGGCCCAACAAGTACAATAGCTTATGTGACAAATCTCTTCTCCTCAATTCAATTCGCCTACCGCGCCCGCATATCCTCCAGCAGTGCCAGAATCTCGTGCATCAATAGATTTGAGAGTCGGGGTAGTGGCCCACCAGTTCATCGCCCGTGGGCAGGGGAATGCCGAATTGGGCGCCAAGTCCGGCACCGGCCGGATGTCTGGTATCATCCGGCCGGTGCATTCTTCTTAGGCCGTCTGTTTCTTCGTTGGCTTCTTGCCCACCAGTTCCTCGACCTTGGCGGCCAAGTCGTCAATCTTCTGGCTCAGTGCTTCGACGTCCTTGCGGGAAACCACGAAGCGGGTCTTGTCGAGTTCCTGGCGCACCAGTTTGCGCAGTTCCTCCCGCTCCGCCTCGCCCCGCTCCACCAGTTTGTCAACGATGCTGGGGGCTTCCTCCGGCTTGACCTCCCCTTCCTCGACCAGTTTATCCACGAACTCTTTCACCTTGTCGCGGGTCAACACCATCACACCCAGGCCCGCCAGCAGGCTTTTCTCAATCAATCCAGCCATTGTTTTACCTCCTCATTTTATGGTTAGTATGTTTTACTTTTTACGCTTCACGCACGTGTGTCCAGCATAACGCCATTGTGCATACACAGCACCTCCTTCTTCCTTCCTCACAGACCGACGGCCTGTAACACCTCGTAAACGAAATCGGACAGGCGCGTCTTGTCCTTGCCGGTCAGGTTGTCCAGGTGTTCGCGGAACTGCTGAGAATAAGAGAGCAGCAGCGAGGTGGTCCTCCGGTTGGCCTTTTCGACCAGCGAGAGGGCCATGCTGAACCCAGCCAGCGAATAGAGAATTGCCCATCCCGGTGGGCCGAACCGGCGCAGGTGGGGGAGAATCCGCCTCGCCGCCGCCGTATCCCGCAACTCGTAAAAGGCCAGGATGATAGCCGTGACCATGTCGGCCCCGAAGATGAGCGGGGTTCTGCGCTCCGGGATGCGTAACAGCACCTCCTCCAACATCTCCTGGTAATCGGTGCCCTTTCCCTGCTCCAGGGCTTGCAGGATGCCCGCTTTAGCCTCGTCCCACTCTCGTTCGTTCACGTTGTCGTCCGCCAACTCGGACAGCAAGGCCGTGGCTTTTTCTGTGGGGTAAAAGACGACGACGGAACGACCTTTGTGGCCTTGGGGGCGCACTGTCTCGGAGTGCACCAACCCCTTTGCCTCCAACAGGCGCAACATCTCGTAGGCCGTGACCGGACGCACGTCCAGCGCCCGCGCCACATCCGCGTAATGCACCGGCCCCCCGGCCTCACGATAGAGGTCGAGCAGATGGCTCAGAAAATCTCGTTGCCTGGAGGATAACTTGGTCATTTTGTCGAGCATACTAAAAACTGCCTAATCTTCCGAAAGTTCCGAAAGTAGTATACCACAGAAAAGTGGTGTTGTCAAGGGCGGTTCGGCGGTTTCATCCTGAAGCCAGCCCACAGTTCATCTACCACCGCTCTGGGACTCCCTGCCGTTGCCCAGGTATTCCTGCTCCCAGATGGGATCCATCAGCCGGGCCACCGCCTCGTTGTATTCGATAAGCCCATCACGGTAGGCCGGGTCTATCATCGCCTGCAGCGCGGCATCGTCCTCCGGGTCCGGCTCGGTTGCCTCCAGGATGCGCCGGAAGTCGCGGTGGTGATCGCGGATAGGGCAGGGCATCAGCCAGTTGTTGTGCTCCTCCAGTCGCGTCGCCGCGTAGCCGTACTCGTCCTGCCACTCGCGGATGGCCTTGAAGAACGGGTCCTCTAGAACATCATTCAGCGTCTTGCCCTCCCGGTAGGCGTCGTTGACGTTGACCGGCGAGTAGGGGACGAAGACGCAGGGCATCACCTTGCCGTTCCAGTCAATGTACAGGTAACCGCCATGGCGCCCGGCCGATATACAGCCGTCGGAGCAGGGACCCAGGTTCCAGAAGTCGGCCAGGAAGTATTTCTTCTCGCGCACCACCTGCCAGGTGCGTTCCCACATCCACACCCGTTGCTGGGGCGTGGGGAGCAGGTTCAGCGTGAAGCCCCGTCCTATGGGCATGTACTGGAAAATCCAGCCGTATATGGCTCCCTGCTCTTCGAAGAAGAAGTCGAGGAATTTGTCGGAGAGGATCTCCTCGCAGTTCTCGCACGTGGCGGTGAGGGAGATGCCGAAGGGCACGCCGGCCTGGCGCAGGTTGGCCATAGACTGCAAGACGCGCTGGAATACCCCCTTGCCACGCCGGGCGTCGGTGCGCTCCTCCCACCCCTCGACCGAGATGGCCGGGGTGAGGTTGCCCACCTCGGCCATGCGGGCAGCCATTTCTTCGTCAATCAGCGTGCCGTTGGTGTACATCAGGAAGAACATATCCTGGTGTTTGGCTGCCGCATCGAGAACGCCCTTGCCCTGGGAGCGGTAGGCCAGCGGCTCGCCGCCGGAGATGACAATGAAGTGCGAACCCCAAAGGGTCTGGGCCTCGGTGATGATGCGATCGAAGACTTCCCAATCCAGTTTTTCGCTGTCGTTGCCGGAACTGGCATAGCATCCCTTGCAGCGCAGATTGCACAGTTTGCCCGGTGAGATGACTAAGAAAAAGGGCGGGCCGTGACCGCCGTGTTCCTGGTAGAAACGTTCGTGCGCGGCACTGGGCGCCGATCCCGCGAAAACATTCACCTGGTCACGCAGCACCTTTTTGACGAGCGTCTCGGAGATGTTGCCCTGCGCCAGCGCACGATCAACGGAGTGCACCAGTGCCCGAAAGATGTGCGCCTTATCCTGGACGACGCCAGGCGGGCGGCGTTCGTTGACGTCGTAGGCTTCCTCCAGGCGTTGGTTGATGCGCCGGTCCACATAGCCCATGAGCATGCGACGGACCGGCTCGCGCTGTATCGCGCTGGCGGTGACGTTGGCAAGCGTTTCGGCTTGCCCGGTAGATGCAATTGTGTGAACGATGTCTTCCAGTTTCATGGTTATTTCCTCCTTTGTTCCTCTCAGTGTCAGCGGATGTCCGGCAGCGGCAGCGGGGGCTGCCGGAAGGACAAGTCCACAGTCTTTATACGCTCTCCCTGCTCTCCTGCCAGGCCCGGATGGCCACCAGGAGGCGCGTTTTGTCAAAGTCGGGCCAGTAGACCGGTGTGCTCCAGAAGAGGGCGCCGGCCACCTGCCAGATGAGAAAGTTGCTCAGCCGCATCTCCCCGGCCGTGCGGATGACCAGGTCGGGGTCCGGGAGCGCGGCGGTGTAGAGAAAGCGGCCGAACACGGTCTCGTCCAGCAGAGCCGGGTTCAATTTGCCCTGCCGGGCGGCGGTCACCATTGCCCGTGCCGCGTCCACGATCTCCGCCCGCCCCCCGTAATTGAAGGCCAGGTTGAGCACCAGCCCCATGTTGTGCGCTGTGCGGCGTATGCCCTCATCCATTGCCCGCAGCAACGAGGCGGGCAACCCCTCGCGGTGACCGAGCATCCGAACCTGCACGTTGTTCCGGTCGAGTTCGTCCACCTCCCGGCGAGCATAGTCCTCGGCCAGGCGCATCAGAAGAGCGACCTCCGGCTCGGGGCGTCGCCAGTTCTCGGTGGAGAAGGTGTACAGCGTCAGCACCTTGATGCCCAGGTCGGTGCAGGCACGGACGATGTGCCGCACGGTCTCCACGCCTGCCCTGTGGCCGGCCGTGCGGGGCAGCCCCCTCTGCTGCGCCCAGCGTCCGTTGCCATCCATGATGATGGCGATGTGAGCTGGGATGGGGTCGTCTTGCTGTTGCCTGGTCACTAACACCTCCTCTCAATTGGGGGCCATCGCTCAACGGATGTCCGGGAACGGCAGCGGAGACCGCCGTAGCACCACGCGGTTGGCTACACTCGCCGCCGTGCGCTTCCCTA
>JAUWNP010000148.1 GCA_030612585.1 Anaerolineae bacterium | reverse complement strand
CATCATCCGTCCCCTCCTCGAAGTCCCCCGCGCCGCCATCGAAGCCTACTGCGCCAACCCCGGCCTCACGCCGCGCTTCGCTCGCTCCACCCTGGCCACCACCTACTTCCGCAACCGCCTCCGTCACGAGTTGTTGCCCTTGCTTGCAACCTACAACCCCAGCGTCCGTGCCCGGCTGTGCCACACCGCCACCATTGTCGCCACCGACTACGAACTACTGACCCAACTGCGAGAGCAGGCCTGGGCCGAAGTGATGCAGGAGGAGCGGGAGACAGCCATCATCTTCGACCGGGTTACCTGGCGAGCGCTGCCGGTGGCCCTGCAGCGCGCCACCTTGCGCCAGGCGGCCTACCGGTTGCGAAGAAGCCTCCGCGATGTGGACTTCGTCCACGTGGAGCACGCCCGGCAGGTAGGACTGAGAGGAGAGACCGGTGCGCAGGCCACGCTCCCGATGGGCCTGGCGCTCACCGTGGGCTACGACACGCTGACCGTGGGTAACGCGGGCGATGTTGGCCCACCACCCGACGAACCGCTGCTATGGAGCGCCGAACCGCTGCCTGTGCAGGTGCCCGGCACGACAGTATTGCCGCAGTCGGAGTGGGCGTTGCAGGCAGAGGTGCTGGAGGAATGGGACGCGGCACAGATAGCCGCAAATCCCGACCCCTGGACAGCCTGCTTCGACGCGGACACGCTCGCCGCCCCGCTGGTGCTGCGTCCTCGCCGCCGGGGGGACCGTTTCCGGCCCCAGGGAATGGGCGGGCACAGCGTCAAATTGAGCGCGTTTATGATTAACCTTAAGATTCCTCGTGCCTGGCGCGATCACATACCGCTGCTCGCATCAGGCGACGAAATCGCGTGGGTGTGCGGCCGGCGCATAGGAGAGGGAATCACCGTCGGGTCAGCAACCCGGCGGGTGGCACGGATGCGATTTGAGTACACATTCCGGGGGGCGATATGTTGAACGATGGAGCGCGTATGATCCTGTTCTGGTTTACTATTGGTATGTTAATACTCGTCGCGGGAGTGGCGGTTATCACCATCCTGCGAGCATGCGGAGGGCCCGTAGCGATGGAATCTCCCCCGGTGATCAGCCCCGGCGAGGCCAGCCTGTGTCCTGGCGACCAACATCAGTTCACCGTCGAGGGCGACGTTGATGTCACGTGGGAAGCCACAGACGGCACCATCAGCGCAAGTGGTCTCTTCACCGCTGGTGATGCCTTAGGCGACTACACCGTCACAGCCACCCGCAGCGACTCGCGCCGGGTAGCCGAAGCCATCGTGCACGTCGTCGCCTGCACTCCAACACCCACGCCCGTACCGTCCCCCGCTCTCGCCCCCACTCCAACCGCCACACCAACGCCGGAACCCCTCGCCCCCCCACCCGCCGACTCTCAGGGAGACGTGGGCACCTACGAGAGCGGGGCCCCGGTCGAAGCGGTCCCCGCCGGCATGGACATCCGTGCCGCCAGCGTGGGACCCGACCTGCGGGTGGTGCTCCAGCCCGCCGAAGGAACACCGGCGGGACTGGCCGGCTGGGCCACCGAGGACGAGGTTCTGCTATGGATTGCCCTCCACGAGCCGGTTCCCGACCCGCCGGAAGTATACACCGAATGGCTCTTCGCGCTCGACCTGGATGGCGACACAACTACCGGCCGTCCCGTTGACTCGGCCCGCATCAATCCCGATCTGGGGACAGAGGCGGCCGTCGGCGTCTACTACGACCCTGCCGGCGAGGAGTACGCTTCCTACTTACTCGTGTGGGACCCGGCGCAGGGAGACTGGGCAGAAGGGCCTGAGGTGATACGCTTCCACGTGGATGAGTCGCGTACGCTGATCGGGCTGGCATTACCACTGGAGACGCTTGCGCAAACCGTGGCTCAGATCACCGACGTGACGCTCGCGCCTGGGGCCGTGAAGGGCCGGGCGGCAGTGCTTTCGTACGCCGGGGAGCAAGCGGTGATAGACTTCTACCCCGACCTCCCCGAGTAGGAGTCGAGTATCCGCTGTTCTAAAACTCCTGCGATTCGCTCCAACATCCAGTCCAGTTCCTCTTTCGTGATGATCAGTGGTGGAGCCAGACGGATGATGGTCCCGTGGGTATCTTTAGCCAGTACACCCCGTTCTTTCAGCGCCTCGCAGAAGCGGCGCGCACCTCCAGCCTCTGGCTTAAGCACGATGCCGACCAGGAGCCCCTTGCCCCGACAAAGCGCTACGTGGGGACTCTGAATCTCCCGTAGACGAGCCAGCAGATAATCCCCCAGTTCGGCGGCGCGCTCGCACAGATGCTCATCCACAATGACCTTGAGTGCTTCTCGCGCCACCGCGCAGGCCAGCGGGTTACCCCCGAACGTCGAGCCGTGGTCGCCCGGGCCAAAGACGCCCAACACCTCCCGCGAGGATAGCACTGCCGAGACCGGATACATCCCGCCTGAGAGCGCCTTGCCCAACGTCACTACGTCTGGCCGCACCCCTTCGTGTTCGCAGGCCAGAAGTTTGCCAGTGCGCCCCAACCCGGTCTGGATCTCGTCGGCGATCATCAGCACGTTGTGGCGCGTGCAGATGTCGCGCGCACGCTGGACGTACCCCTCCGGCGGGATGACGACACCACCCTCGCCCTGCATAGGTTCGAAAAGAAAGGCCACCGTATTGGACGTGATCGCCCGTTCCAGCGCATCGGCATCGCCGTAGGGGATCAGTTTGAAGCCGGGCGTGAAGGGACCAAAGCCATCTCGGTACTCCTCCTCCGGCGAGAAAGTGATGATGGTGATCGTACGGCCGTGGAAGTTGCCAGTGCAAACGATGATCTCGGCCCGGTCATCCGCCACGCCCTTGACCACATAGCCCCACTTGCGGGCCGCTTTAATGGCCGTCTCCACCGCCTCCGCGCCGGAGTTCATCGGCAACATCATCTCGTAGCCAGTCAACTCACACAACTCCTTCGCCAGCAGCGGGAGTTGGTCGTTGCGGAAAGCCCGCGAAGTCAGCGCGAGCCTCTGAGCCTGCTCGACCATCGCCTGCACGATGCGAGGATGGCAGTGACCCTGGTTGATGGCCGAGTAGGCCGAGAGGCAATCCAGGTACTTGCGCCCCTCCACGTCCCAGACCCAAACTCCCTCCGCCCGCGTGATGACAACGTCGAGGGGTTGGTAGTTATGGGCGTTGTACCGATCCTCCAGAGCGACGTAATCCTGTGTGCTCAGCATATTCACCCCACTCCTTGTATAGGTATGACGCGCACGCCTTCAGCAGAGGCATGTTATCACAATTTGGTAGATTGGGAAACCGGTAAACCGGTGCAAGAAGCAACCGCCAACCAATCTACCCGTTTGGCTACCACCAGCATCGGTGGTATAATCCCACTCGTGCAAACGAGGAGGGGACAATGATTCTGATCGCCGGTGCCACAGGTTTCGTGGGGCGGGCCTTGGTGCGCCAGTTGGCGGACCAAGGTCGCGAGGTGCGTTGTTTGTTGCGCCCATCTCAGCGTGAGCAACAACTGGCCCCAGGCATCCCCTTCTCCATCGTCTCAGCCAGTATGAGCGATTTGCCCGCCTTGCGCACGGCGATGCAAGATGTGACAGCAATCGTTCACCTGACGGGGGAGGAAGACCTCGACCACGGGGGAACTCTGCAGAAACACGTTGAACACACAGCCAACATCATCACAGCGGCGCAGGAGGCGGGCGTGCGTCGCTTCATCTACCTGAGCCACCTGGGAGCCGACCGCGCTTCCGCCTACTCACTCTTCCGCGCCAGGGGGGAGGCGGAGGCTGCCGTGCGCGAGAGCGGACTGGACTACACTACTCTCCAGGCATCCGTCACCTATGGCCTGGAAGACGTTTTTACCAACGTGCTGGCGATGCTGGCCAAGGCGATCCCCTTCGTGTTGCCCATCCCCGACGCAAGTCTGTCCCGCTTCCAGCCGCTGTGGATCGGAGATTTGATACGGTGTATCACAGCCACGCCGGGCCGGGATGACCTGATCGGGCAGACCATCCCCCTCGGCGGGCCAGAGCACTTCACTCTGGAGCAGATGATGGCGCAGATGCTGGCAGCGGTGGGGGTGCGCAGGCGACTGGTGCGCGTGCGTATACCACTGGTGCGAGGCGCAGTTGATCTGCTCGACGCATTACTGCCGCGCAATCCCATACCTTACTGGTGGCTCGACATTCTGGCCATGGGTAGTGCAACAGAACTGGGGGCAATTTCGCGCCACTTCGGCTTTGAGCCCGGCCGCTTCGCTCAGCACCTTGACTACCTGCACGGCAAGCGCCCATGGCGGCGTGACCTGATGCGCCTTGTCTTCAGGGGTGATTATAGGTGAATAGGGGGCTGCCGGCTAACGGCTTAACGACGCTGGACAAATCTCCCAAAATCATGTATTATTCTACCGTCCATCGCTCGCAAGGGTGAGGGTAACTAGCCGATAGGGAGGCTGGATGTTCGGAAAACAACTAGGTATTGATCTGGGTACAGTCAACGTATTGGTGCACGTAGAGGGGCAGGGAATTGTCTTGCAGGAGCCCTCGGTCGTCGCCATCTCGTCCCATGAGTACAAAATCGTGGCCGTCGGCGAGGAAGCCAAAGCGATGCTCGGCCGCACCCCGGACGTGATCGAGGTGATGCGCCCGATGCGTAACGGTGTCATCGCGGATTATCGAGTGACCCAGCGAATGCTGGAATACTTCACCCACAAGGCTTGCGGGCGCTTTCGCCTGTTCAAACCACGGGTGATGATCAGCGTGCCTTACGGAGTGACGAGCGTGGAGCGGCGAGCGGTGCGTGAGGCCGCACTGGAGGCGGGCGCCAGCCGGGCACACCTGATACCAGAGCCGTTGGCTGGAGCAATCGGCGCGGGCCTGCCGGTCGGGACACCATCAGGCAATATGATCGTGGACCTGGGAGGTGGAGCGACCGAGGCAGCCGTCGTCGCGATGTATGGCATCGTGGTGGCAAATTCGGTCCGCGTGGGCGGCATGCGAATGGATGAGGCCATCATGGCCTACATCCGTCGCAAGTACAACCTGATGATCGGTCAGCCGACGGCGGAGGAGATCAAAATCCGTATCGGTGCTGCACTGCCGCTGGAGGAGGAGATGCACTTGGAGGTGCAGGGCCGCGATCAGGTCGCCGGATTGCCCCACACCATCACCCTCAGTTCCGAGGAGGTGACCGAGGCGCTCTCTGACCCTCTCTCGGCAGTGGTCAGCGTGGTCAAGTCGGTGCTGGAGAAGACGCCGCCGGAATTATCATCGGACATTATCGAGCGCGGCATGGTGCTGCTCGGTGGCGGCGCGCTGTTGCGCAAGATAGATGAACTGATCATGCACGAGACAGGGGTGCCGACTTACGTGGCTGAGGCCCCTATCGCCTGTGTGGCGCTGGGGGCAGGACAGGCGTTGAAGCAGTACGACATTTTCCGGCGCAGCGTGCCCGGATTGTAGCGCAGAAACATTCGTTCATCTATTCATCCACCTTCCAGTACGGCTTCTCCGGCTCCCAACGTTCGCGGAACTCCTCAGGCGGGCGAGTCAGAATAGCCTCGCACTCGGCGGTGACGGTGCCGTCGGGCAGGCGGATCTCGCCAGCGACCTTGGCCCTGCTCGTGCCCGGCCGTTCCACCCAGCCCACGGCTGTCAGTGGGGTTTCAGTGGGGGTAGGGCGGCGGTAACGGATAGTAATCTTCAGCGTCGCCATCAGGTCCTCGTCGGAACCATTGATGAGCACGGCTCGCCCAGAGACCTCGTCCAGGATGGCGGCGACGATGCCGCCGTGGACGACGCCGGGATAGCCCTGATACTCGTCATGCACGACGAACTTGACCCACACCTGCCCGGCCCCTGGCTCCTCGTAGAATGCCAGTTTCAGCCCGGCCGGGTTCTGCAGGCCGCAGACGAAACACATGCGAGAGTTGGGTTGTTTGTTCATATCACACCTCACGCTCCACGTTTCAGTTCCCCAATGTCCAGTTCAGTACGCCCCAGGATCTCGGCCAGGATTGTCTGGGCAGTGCGTCCGCGCAACTGACTATCCGGCTTGACGATCAGCCGGTGAGCCAGCGTGAGCGGAACCAGCATCTTGACGTCATCGGGGATGACATAGTCGCGCTCGCGCAGTGCCGCCAGCGCCTGGGCGGTCTTGTAGAGGGCCAACGATCCGCGCGGGCTGGCCCCCAGCGTCACGTCGGGATGGGAGCGGGTGGCGCGCACGATGGCCAGGATGTACCGTTCCAGCGACTCGTCCACGTGCACATCGGTGACGGCATCGTGCAGGTTCAGCAGTTCAGCCCCATCCACAACCTGCGCCACCGTCTCAATCGGATGTCGTTTTCTGAGATTGCGCAGGATCTGGATTTCGTCGTCTTCTGCGGGATAGCCCAGCGACAGGCGAATGAGAAAACGGTCAAGTTGGGCTTCTGGCAGAGGAAAAGTGCCCTCGTACTCGATGGGGTTCTGCGTGGCCAGCACCAGGAACGGCGCGGGCAGCGGGCGGGTGACGCCGTCCACCGTGACCTGTTGTTCTTGCATGGCCTCCAGCAGCGCGGCCTGGGTGCGGGGCGTGGCGCGGTTGATCTCGTCGGCCAGTAGGATGTTGGCGAAGACCGGGCCGGGCCGGAATTCGAACGCGTTGGTCTTCTGGTTGAACACGCTCACACCGGTGATGTCGTTAGGCAACAGGTCGGGCGTGCATTGCAGCCGTTTGAAACCGATGCCCAGGCTGGCAGCCATAGCCCGGGCCAGCATCGTCTTGCCGGTGCCGGGCACGTCCTCGATGAGCACGTGCCCCTGGCACAGCAGAGCCACCATCAGCAACTCAATCTGTTGTCGCTTGCCGACGATGACCGTTTCGACGTTGCAGATGGCGCGGTCAGTAAATTGGGTGATAGGGTTCACTTGTGTTCCTCCTTACCTGACAGGTTTTGAACGCACGCGGTTACTACTCAGGCTTTCCACAACACGTCATTCCGAGCGAGCGCAGCGAGTCGAGGAATCTCGGTTTTCAGCGGCAAGAGCGACCAGATTCCTCGACTCCCTTCAGTCCCTTCGACAAGCTCACCGCCACGAGCCCCGCCACGAGTACTCGCGGTGGTTACTCGCGGTGGTACTCGCGGTGGCAGGGCAGGCTGCTGCGCTCATTTCGGTCGCTCGGAATGACGCCTGAGGCTTCCCACAACACGTCATTCCGAGCGAGCGCAGCGAGTCGAGGAATCTCGGTTTTCAGCGGCAAGAGCGACCAGATTCCTCGACTCCCTTCAGTCCCTTCGACAGGCTCACCGCCACGAGCCCCGCCACGAGTACTCGCGGTGGTACTCGCGGTGGCAGGGCAGGCTGCTGCGCTCATTTCGGTCGCTCGGAATGACGCCTGAGTAGTAACCGCACGCGCTTGATTACTGGCAAAGACCTGGTATCATAGGTACATGGACACACAGTTTCTGCTCAAAGGGATTCTGCTTGGTTTTTCGATCGCCGCACCTGTCGGTCCAATTGGTGTGTTGTGCATACGCCGCACGCTGACTGAAGGACGGGCTTCTGGTTTAGTTTCCGGCCTGGGAGCAGCGACCGCCGATGCTTTTTACGGTAGTGTGGCCGGGTTTGGACTTACATTCATCTCAAGCCTGTTGCTCGGTCAGCGAACCTGGCTCAGTCTGATCGGTGGCCTGTTCCTGTGTTACCTGGGCATCAGGACGTTGCTCTCCAAACCCGCCGAGACAGCGGCTTCTGCAAGCGGCAAAGGGCTTCTTGGCTCCTACGCCTCAACATTCTTCCTGACGCTCACGAATCCTATGACCGTTCTCTCTTTTGCGGCGATATTCACCGGAGTAGGTATAACCAACAGTGCTAGGGATTATACCTCGTCAGCATTACTGGTAGGCGGTGTCTTCATTGGCTCGACACTATGGTGGTTGACACTGGCCAGCGGCGCGAGCCTGTTCCGGGACAGGTTCAACACCAATGCTCTACGTTGGATCAACAGAATCTCCGGCGTCGTTCTCACGGTTTTTGGGTTGTTGTCACTCCTCAGTCTTCTTTAGTACTACTCAGACTACCCTCCCACAGGTTGCAATTTGCTGCACTCGCAGGCTTGCATAGCCGTTGGGATGTGCTTTTGCGTTAAAAACCCGTCAAAACCTGCGGGAGGGTGAGTAGTAACCAGGCTCGTTGATTATACCCTGATAGTGGGGCTCGCACAAACAACGGGTATAGCGGGAAAACGTAGCAGTTCTGCGGCTCTCTAAGGCCCTCCAGAGCCGTTCTGCGGCGTTCGGCAAATTCATCAACCCCACTCTCAACGGCAGGCATGCCACTAGACGCGCTCTGCGGCTTCCCAAGTGTTTCTGGGTTTCGTTCTGCTACGATTTCCCATAGCGAGGGTTTACATCACCCCCGTACCGTCACCAGGTTGCCCGACTCGTAGCGGCGCAGGCCCCAGGAGAAGACCCACCGCGCCGCCAGCGTGATACCGGCGGTGAAGGCCACCAACGCCGCCAGCCGCCCCCAGTCGAAATCGTCCAGCAGTCCCGCCGGGATGGAACCGACGAAGGCGGCCGGGATGAGGGTGTAGAGCAGCACCCGCACCACACCGGGGAAGATCTCCGCCGGGTACAGGCCGAAGGTGATCAGCGCGTTGATCGCCTGGGCCGCCAGTTGGTCGGCGTTGCCCACCCAGAAGGCCAGCGACCCCACCAGCACGCTGAACCCGACCAGGATAAGACCCGCCAGCAAGCCCAACAGGAGAAACAGCGGCAGGCTCCCCCAGCGGTCCGGCGCGGCGGCCAGGAACACCGCCAGGCCAAACAGCAGATCCCCCCAGCCGGGGAGTGACATCCGCGAGACCAGAAGGTGCACCAGCGGGTCGGCCGGCAGGGCCAGGTAGTAGTCCAGGTCGCCGCTGGTGATAACCCGCGCCACCAGGAAAGCGTTGCCACAGACAACAGTCGCCGCACCGAATCCGAAGGCGACGATCCCGTACAACGTCATCACCCCCGCCAGGTCCCACCCCCGCAGCGTGGGCAGCCGGTTGAAGAGCACCCACCAGAAAAAGAGCAGCATCGTGTTGTTCAGCATCATGCCGAACACCTGCAAGAAGAAGGCCCCCCGGTAAGCCATCGCCGACATCAGATTATGCCGCAGATAGCCCCAAACCAATCGCACAGTTTTCATTTGCGCACCTGTTCTTGTATGGGTATGTTGAACGTACTCCTAGCCAGTCCATGACAGACGGCTCATTGTTTCCTCGTTTGCCATTGGTCATTGGTCATTGGTCATTGGTCATTGGTCATTGGTCATTGGTCATTTCTTTGCCTACCCTCCATGCACCACCAGCCGCCGCTGAGCCCGCCGCCAGACGAGCACCACCAGCGCTGCGAGTATCGCCACGTAAGTCACCTGCCCGGCCACCGCCCGCAGCACGAACCCGGGCTCGAAGGCGACGAAGGCCCGGGCCGGAACGTAGGTGATGAACTGGAACGGCAGCCACGCGGACACCCGCCGCAGCCAGTCGGGGAACATCTCCAGCGGGAGGAACAACCCGCCCACGGTGAAGAGCAGTTTCTGGTAGATCCAGAAGACTGGGGTGACCTCCTCGATCCAGAAGGCCAGAAGACCGATGAGGACGGCGATGAGAGCGTCCAATAATAAGGCCAGCGCCGCCATCCCCAGAAAAGCCGCCAGACCCGGCAGGCTCCCCGCTCCTTTCCCGAGCGGAGCCGAGGACGCCAGGACAGGCACCTGCCTCATCCCCAGTCCCACCACAGCCGCCGCCGTCAGCAGATTGAGGGCGAAGCGCGGCGCGGAATTGCCCAGTGAGTTGGCCACCTGAAAGAAGGGGTAACTCATGGGACGAGCCAGCGCGTAGGCCAGGCTTCCCGCCTTGACCGCCTCGCTGATCTCTACGAAAACCCGCGACGATGAGAGAGTAATCGTCTCAGTCATCGCCAGGTACCAGACCATCTCCGCCAGCCGGTAGCCCTCCAGGTCCGCCCGCCCACTGACGCTGAAAGCCGTCGTCCACAGCGCCATAAAAACGCCCATGAAGAGCACCATCTGGATAGCGCGCATCCCCAGTTCGGCCCGATAGGCCAACTGCTGCCGTGCCGCGGTCAGAAGCACAAACCCATAGCGTGTCATTTTCTTTCCCTGTGGGACAAATTGCCAATTTGTCCTACTGGTTCGGCTCGATAGGCCAACTGCTGCCGGGCGGCGGTCCAAAGGACAAATCCATACCGCATCATTCGCCTAATCCCCTAATCCCCTATCTCCCTGTCCCCTTGTCCCCCCATCCCCCTGTCCCCCTGTCCTCCCTCATAGATGCGGGCAATAATCTCCTCCATCGGCGGGTTGTCCACGTTGATGTCCACGATGCTATACCGCGCCAGCAGTCGCCCCACCACTTCCTCAATGCGTGCGTCGGTGGTGTCCACCTCAAGTTTGACCCCGTACCCCTTGGGCTTGAGCAGCGGCACGCCAGGGCCGTCGAACCCCAGCCAGGGCTCCCCCAGTTTCAGGGAGACGGTCTTGGCGCGGATGTAGTCCCGCCTCAGCGTGGAGACCCGCCCGTCGTAGATCACCTTCCCGTGGTTGATGACCATCGCCCGCTTGCACAGAATCTCGACGTCCCCCGCGTCGTGGGAGGTGAGGAAGATCGTGACCCCCTCCTGCTGGTTGAGTT
>JAUWNP010000159.1 GCA_030612585.1 Anaerolineae bacterium | reverse complement strand
TTTGGGAATCAGCGGCTCGATCTTTTGCCATTCGGCATCTGTCAAATCGCTCGGGTACGACTGTCTCGTGCTATTCTGTTTGGCCATAATGGGCAAGTCTACCCGAAAAACCGCAATCAATCAATTTTCAGACATGCTCTTAGAACCGCAGGACAGCGACGGATGGGAGTGTAGATGTGAGAGCAGGCAAACGATTGCTCGTTGTGGCGCTGGTTGTTTTTTTGGTCGCCTGTGGGGGGGATCAGTTGCCCTGGAGCGATGACTTCTCCGATCCGGCCGGCGGTTGGCAGGCTGAGTCGGATGCCTCTGCCGAGGTCAGGTGCTACGAGGGCGTGATGCGTCTTCTGGTCAAAGTGCCCAACCGCCTTGCCTGGGCCTCCGCTGGTCGCGAGTTCTCTGACTTCCGCCTCGCCGTTGAAGCAACCCAGGTCGCCGGCCCTGACGACAACGAGTACGGCGTACTGGTGCGGATGCGGGACGCCGATCATTTCTACCGCTTTTCCATCAGCGGCGATGGTTATTATCTGGTCAGCAAGTACGACGGTGGGGCGTGGGAGGTCCTGAACGGCGACTGGACCTCTTCCGATGCTATCCATCTCGGTGCCGTGACTAATCTTCTGGAGATCGTCTGCCGGGGTGTGACGATGACCTTCCTCGTCAATGGTGTGACACTGACGCAGGTTGAGGACAGCAGTTACTCTCGAGGCGACATCGGCCTCTACGCTGGCTCATTCTTTGAGCCGGGCGTGGAGATCCACTTTGACAATCTGACCGTGACGGAACCCTAGCGTTCTGGACAACACTCAATGGGGAGAATGTATATGGACACTAAGAAACGTTCCTGGGCTAAATCTCTCGTTTGGCGACTGATCGGTATTGTGCTCCTGGGCCTGATATCTTTTCTGGTCACCGACAATTGGAAGGAGATGTCGATTATTACTGCCTTGTTTCATAGCATCCGCGTCGTTCTGTATTACTACCACGAGCGAGGGTGGGAGCATATTTCCTGGGGTCGGGTGAAACACCCGTTGGCGGACTTGCCGGTGAAGCAGCAATTGGCTCCAGAGGACATGGAGATCGTCAGGGAGCATCTGAAGGAATTGGGATACGTAGATTGATGGTGGGTTGATGAATGTTCATCTACAAAGCCTGGGCTGCCGCCTGAACCAGAGTGAGATCGAGACGATGGCGCGCCGGTTCGCGGCGACGGGCCACATCGTCGTGGGCGACCAGGCTCAGGCTGATGTCTGCGTCATCAACACCTGCGCCGTCACCGCCCAAGCAGAACGTAAGTCGCGCCGCCGCATCAGGGCGCTGGCCCGCGCCAATCCGGAGGCCCGCATTGCTGTCATTGGCTGTTACGCGACGCTGATGCCCCAGCGTTGCGACGCTTTGCCTGGTGTTGCCTGGGTCGTGCCCAACGCCGACAAGGGGCGGACGGTGGAGATTGTGACTTCCTCTCTACCTAACCCGCCGGTTCGTTTTCCCGCCAGAGAAGGTGGAAGCACCTCTCCCCGTTTCGGGGAGGGGCCGGGTGGGAGACGTACCCGCGTCTTCGTCAAAGTGCAAGATGGCTGCGACAACCACTGCACTTACTGTATCACCCGCTTGCTGCGCGGCCCGGCCCGCAGCCGCCCCGTGGCCAACGTCGTCGCCGAAGTGCAGGTGCTCGTCGGGGCCGGTTACCAGGAGGCCGTGCTGACTGGTGTGAATCTGGGTTCCTATGGTCGTGACCTGGGGTTGCCGGATGGTCTACATACGTTGGTCGGAACTCTGTTAACTCACACTGACCTGCCCCGTCTCCGTCTTTCGTCACTGGAGCCCTGGGGCCTGGACGAGGCTTTCTTCGGATTATGGGAGAACCCACGCCTGTGCCGCCAACTTCACCTGCCGCTGCAGGCTGGCTGCGACGAGACCTTGCGCCGCATGGGTCGTCGTATCACTACAGCGGAGTTCACCCGGCTGTTGGAGACCGCTCGTGCTACCATTCCTGGCCTGGCCGTGACCACCGACGTTCTCGCCGGCTTCCCTGGCGAGGACGAGGTCGCCTTCCGCACCAGTTATGATTTCGTGGCGGCGATGGAGTTTGCGCGCCTCCACGTTTTCCTCTACTCCCCGCGACCGGGCACGGCCGCCACCTGTTTGTCGAACCAGGTGCCACACCGGGTGCGCCGAGCACGAGCGAGCGTGATGCGCGAACTGGGCGCTGAGCAGATGTTCCGCTTCCGGCGACGATTCGTGGGACGGGAGATGGAGGTTCTGTGGGAACAGCGTCGGCACGATGGCCGTTGGGTTGGTCTGACCGATAACTACCTGCGGGTGGTCACACACGCGGAGGGTAACTTGCACAACCGGCTCACCACCACGCGGCTGCTGGCTGTACAGAATGGCTATCTGGTAGGTGAGGTGGTTGGATGAACAATGGGGAATTGGTGGATTGGTAAGTTGGGAAACTGGTCACCGGTCCACCAATCTACCGATTTGCCAATCTGTCAGTCTGCACTATGAAGGAGGGAGAGTGTGTTAGTTAAAGATCGAATGACCCCTGACCCGGTCGTCATCACGACCGACACCAGTCTTAAGGAGGCGCTGGAGATAGTCCGCAGCAAGCCGTTCCGCCATCTGCCAGTGCTGGATGAGAACGGCAAACTGGTCGGCATTGTGACCGAGAAGAGCCTGGTCTATGCCTCGCCCATCTCTACCACCGCTCTCAGTGTTTTCGAGGTGGACTACATCCTCTCGCGCACGAAGGTGGGACAGATTATACAGGGCTCGGTTATCAGCGTTGGGCCCGACTGGCCGATTGAAGAGGCGGCGCGGGTGATGGTGGACCGCCGTATCGGCTGCCTGCCTGTCGTCGAGGACGACAAACTTGTCGGCATCATCAGCGACACGGACATCTTCCGCGTCTTTGTCGAGGGAATGGGGGGCGGGCATCCGTCGCTGCGCATCACCGTCGTTGTCCCGGAGAAAGTAGGCAGCCTGGCGCGGATCACGAGCCGTGTTGTAGCCCTGGGCGGCAATATCTACTCGCTGGGCATGTTCTGGGGCGAGCGGCCCGAGGATCGAGTCATCGTCTTCCGTCTGGAGGGGGTGGATCGGGAGACTGCTGTGCAGGCGCTGGAGGCCGATGGTATCCAGGTTATGCACGTGTGGGAGCAAGATGCCGCTTGACAAGCCTACGGTGCGCGATTATAATGAACCGGTCATCAAAAAACCGGTCAACAACCGGGTATAGAGAGGGGGGATGGAGTGACCAGAGTTGTCGTTGAGGAAGGCGAGTCCTTTGATTCTCTGTTGAGACGTTTCAACAAGAAAGTACAGTCCGACCGTGTACTGTCGGAGGTGCGCCGCCGTCGTTTTTTCGAAAAGCCGAGCGTGATCCGCAAGCGCAAGAAGGCAGCCAAATTGCGCAAGAGCCACCGGCAGACGCGCAGGGACCAACGCCGTAACGTATAGAGCGATGGACTGCGGAAATGGAGACGCGCATGGGCCTGAAGCAGACATTGCAGGAGAACCTTAAGAAGGCGCTCCGTGCCCGTGACGAGCATCGCAAGTCAGTCATCCGTATGACTCTGGCTGCGATTGTCAACGCCGAGGTAAAACACGGCGGCAAACTTGACGATGTCGGCGTGACCGCGGTGCTGCAAAAGCAGGCCCGCCAGCGGCGTGACACCATCGCCGAGTTGCAGCAGGCCAGTCGCCCTGATCTGCTCGCCGTCGAAGAGGCGGAGTTGGCAGTCCTTGAGGAATACTTGCCCAGGCTTCTTTCGCGGGAAGAGATTGCTGATGAAGCCCGTCAGGTTATCGCAGAGGTCGGAGCGACAGGGGGGGGACAGATGGGGCCGGTGATGCGCCAACTGATGTCCAAACTCAAAGGCCGTGCCGATGGCCGTGTCGTGAACAAAGTCGTGCGCGAGTTGCTGTCTGGCTAGCGCTCGCTGGAGCACGTGTCACACTGATAGACAAGAGGGAGCGCCACGCGTGCTCCCTTTTGTCAACTTAGACTGATGAGTACGAACGCAACCGACGCCAGAGACAGCGAAGGAAAATCGTCACCACGCTGGGGCGGCCATCGTTGGTGGGCATGGCTGCGCCTGATCCTGCTGGGAACAGTGTTGGCAGCAGTTACATACGTTGTGATGGTTTTCCCATTGCTGCCCACTGGCCGCGTGGTGCTGGATGAGGGGGACGTCGCTCCCCAGGATATCCGCGCCCCTCGCCACGTGACTTACGAGAGTGCCATCCTGCGCGCGGAGGAGCAGGAACGTGCTGCATCCAGAGTCGAGCCGGTCTATACCCTTCCCGACCCCGCACTGGCCCGCCAACAACTAGACCGCGCCCGCCAGGTGCTCGACTACCTGGGATCGGTGCGTGCCGATACACTTGCCTCTCCTGCCCAACAGCGAGGCTGGATTTTGGCTGTGCCCGAATTGGCCGATCTTACCCCTGAGATCCTCAACGACCTTCTTGCTCTGTCTGACGAGAGTTGGGATCGGGTCCAATGGGAGCCTCTGGCTGTGATTGACCAGGCGATGCGCCGTGAGGTTCGCGAGGGGTATCTCAAGGATGCCCTCGAGAGTGTCCCTGCCCTGGTCCGTCTCGATCTTTCGGACGAGGAGACCGCCGTCAGCGTAGCGCTCGCGCAATGCTTCCTGGTCCCCAATTCTTTTTTTGACCCCACAGCCACAGGCGAGGCTCAGACCCGCGCCCGCGACGAAGTGCTGCCTGTGCTGCGTACTTTCAAAGCCGACCAGATCATTGTGGGAGAGGGAAACGTTGTCACAGCACTCAGCATAGAGGCGCTAGATCAATTGGGACTGCGGCAACCCCAGGTGAAGTGGGCCGACTTCGTGGGAGCAGGTCTGCTGGCTGTACTGGAGACCTTGATGTTGTGTCTTTACCTGGCACGCTTTCAGCCCGACGTGCTGTGGGACTGGCGGCAATTCTTTCTGCTGGTGCTTCTCACCTCCTTCTTCGTGCTGGGAATCGGGCTGATGGTGCCAGGGGGGGCAGTGTTACGTTATCTCTCCCCGGCGGCAGCGTTGGCGATGCTGGCTGCGGCGGCCTTAGGGCCGCACGCTGGTGTGGCAACGGCTGTCTTCCTCGGCGGCGTTGCCGGTGTCATCGCCGATAACTCCCTGGAGATGGCAGCCTACATTGCCGTGGGTGGGTTAGTTGCTGCGCTTACGCTGGGCCGCGTCGAGCGCATCGGCACGATCTTTCGCGCTGGCGGCTATGTTGCCCTGGCGCACGTGGGCGTCATTATCATCTTTCGGCTGCCACGTGACATCGCGCAACCCACTGACCTGCTGATCTCGACCCTGGTTGGTGTCGTCAATGGGGGCATCTCGGCCAGCCTGGCACTGGGAGGGCTGTTCCTTATCGGCCCGCTATTTGACATCACCACTACGATGCGGCTCGTCGAACTCAGCCGTCCTGACCATCCGCTTCTGCAGCGGCTGCTGCGCGAGGCCCCTGGTACGTACCATCACAGCCTGATGGTTGTTAACCTGGCTGAGCAGGCTGCCGAGCGCATCGGTGCCGACGCTATGCTCACCCGCGTGGGGGCTTACTACCACGATGTGGGCAAGATCGCCCGCCCGTACTTCTTCGTCGAGAACCAGGTCGAAGGCGTGAATCCTCACGACCGGCTCGACCCGCGTACAAGCGCCGAGATCATCATCACCCACGTCAAGGATGGATTGGAACTGGCACGGCGTTACCGGCTGCCTCGTCGTATACGTGCCTTCATCCCGGAGCACCACGGTACCAGTCGGGCGAGCTTCCTCTACAGTAAGGCTGTACAACTGGCGGGCGATGCTGCGCTGGTTGACGAGAGCGCATTTCGCTACCCCGGCCCCAAGCCACAGAGCAAGGAGACCGCTCTGGTGATGTTGGCAGATGGCTGCGAGGCGACCGTGCGTGCCATACACCCTGCCAGTGCCGAGGAGGTGGCAGAAATTGTCGGTCGTGTCGTTGCTGAGCGCGTGGCCGATGGTCAACTGGGCGAATGTGATTTGACCTTACACGATTTGGCGACTGCACGCGAAGCGTTCATCTCTGCGCTGAAAGGTGTCTTTCACCCGCGCATCCAATACCCGGAGCCAGGAAAGGTGACCGAGACGTGAAGGCGAGACCCGAACCAGAGACACCTCTCTATACCATAGAAGTACAGATTGACGAGCGGTTCCGGACGCAGGTTCAATCCGAACCGCTGCATGGGGCTGCTCTGGCGACCCTGATCCATCAGCGAGTGGAGGAACTGTGCGAACTGGCCGTGGTGGTGACCGACGACGAGACATTGTGCGAACTCAACCGCCGTCACCGTGGCCTAGATGAGCCCACCGACGTATTGGCTTTCCCCGACGAGACGCGGGGACCGTTCGTCGGCGCACCGGGCCTCCCGCGCTACTTGGGCGACGTTATCATCTCCTTCCCTCGCGCCGGGGATCAGGCTGCCGAGGCTGGACAGGCCGTCCAGGCGGAACTGCAACTGCTGGTCGTCCACGGTGTGCTGCATCTCCTGGGATACGACGACGTGATGGAGGAGCAGCGGGCAAAGATGTGGGCCGCACAGGCCGAGATTCTCCAGACTCTGGGAGTCGAAGCGCCCCCCCTTGCGTGATGCACTATGCGCAGCCGAAATATCCGCGAGAGTTTCCGCTTTGCTTTTTCCGGCCTGTGGTACGCCCTGCGTACACAGCGCAATGTGCGCATTCATCTGATTATCGCTGCGGGTGTTGTCGCGCTGGGGCTCTGGCTTGGCCTCTCGCCTACCCTGTGGGCGGTACTGGCGCTGACCATCGGCTTTGTGCTGGCGAGCGAGATGCTGAACACCGTGGCGGAGGCACTGGTGGACCTGGTCAGTCCTGGCTACCACCCGCTGGCGAAGATGGTCAAGGACGTGACGGCGGGGGCGGTGCTCCTGGCGTCCATCATCTCCGTCATCGTCGGACTGCTGGTGCTGGGTCCGCCGCTGTGGGCGTGGTTGTTTAGGGAGTGAGCACTGCTGTGGAGGGGGACGACGTAGGATGAACGCATACAAACTTGTTTACCTGACTGCTGAGGGCGTGGAAAACCTGCGCCGGGAACTGGATCACCTGGTCAACGTGAAGCGACCTGCGCTGGCCGAGCGACTGCGGCGGGCTATCCAGCAGGGAGACCTTTCCGAGAATGCCGACTATATCACTGCCAAGGAAGAACAGGGCTTTCTGGAAGGACGTGTCCAACAGATAGAAGCGATGCTGCGCCGCGCGGTGATCATCCAGGAGAATGGCCCCACGGACGAGGTCGCCCTGGGCAGTCGTGTCACCGTCGTCGAGGAAGGGGTGGAGGAGTCAGAAGTTTTCCACATCATCGGTCCGGCCGAAGCCGACCCAGCCAACGGCAAAGTATCCAACGAGTCGCCATTGGGCCGGGCGCTGATGGGACGTCAGGTGGAGGACGCGGTTACCGTGGAGGCCCCAGGAGGGGAGATAGTCTTTCGGATCACTGCGATCCAGTGATGGCGCGTTTGACACGCTCCACGCCGAAAAACGAGCCTGCCACCTCTGTCTGGGGCAGGCTTCTCCATTGTCCCCTGCATCATCTTCTCGCGCCGGGCAGAAGTTGTGTGCGCCGCTGCTCTTTAGCCCACCTCGCCGACTACGTACAGTTCGCCTTGCTCGAATCCCCGCTCCCGGTAGTAAGGCCGCGTGCCGACCGCTGCGATGACTGCCAGGCGGCTGAATCTCTCCTGGTGGGCGATGTGCCGGGCCTCGTCGAGCAGATGCGTGCCCATCCCGGCGTGCTGTGCCGTTCCTTCCCGCCTGGCCCCCAGTTTCAGCGCCGGGCCGTAGACGTGCAACTCGCGCACCACTGCGCAGCCGGCCAGTTCTGCGATGGTTGACTCAGCCCCAGGCAGCGAAAGGCGCAAGAATCCAGCCAGGTTGCCTTCGGGCGTCACGTAACTCAGGAAGCACTCGCGGGTATCGTCGGTCTCGTAGTCCAGATACTCCAGCCTGAGCGCGTCTACGTCTACCGCCTGCCCCCGTACTTCGCGGCAGCGGATACAGCGGCAGGTCAGCCCTTCCTGTGCCATGCGGCGCTGCACGATCTGGCGCAGGTTCGACTTTTTCACACCGGCCACGATGTTGGGAGCGGGGATGTCGCGCATCAGCCGGTTGACGCGGCAGTAGGGCGGGATGAGTCTCTTGCAGCGCGTCAGCAGCGCCACCAGTGTCTCTTCGTCGTAAGGCTTGTATTCTCCCCGCTGCCAGTGCTCGTACAGTTCCGTATTCGGCAGGAGTGCTGTGGGATAGATCTTAAGTTCGTCGGGCCGCAGCGCAGGGTCGTCCCACAAGCGGCGGAAGTCGGCCAGGTCGCCTTCCGGCGTGGCCCCCAGCAGGTTGGGCATCCAGTGGACGGCGATCTTAAAGCCCGCCAGCCTCAGCAACCGCATCGCGCGGTGCGTGGCAGCGACGGTGTGTCCGCGTTGGTTGCGGGCCAGGATGGCGTCGTCCAGGCTCTGCACGCCCAGTTGTACCTTCGTCACACCCAGCCAGCGCAGGTGGCGCACCTCCTCCGGCGTGATGTAGTCAGGCCGCGTCTCCACCACCAGTCCGACGTTGCGGTGGAGGGCGCTTTCGTTGAGTTGCTGTGCCTCTTCCAGCGTGTGCGCCTCGGTCTCATTCAGCGCGTCCAGGCAGCGGCGCACGAACCACTCCTGGTACGTCTCCGGATAGCACGACCACGTTCCGCCCAGGATGAGTAACTCGATCTTGTCCACGCTGTGCCCGATCTCGCTCAACGCGGCGACGCGGCTACCGGTCTGGGTGTAGGGGTCGAAATCGTGGGCAGCGGCCCGCATCGCGCCGGGCTCATCGGGCAGGTAACTCTTGGGCATCCGTTCAATCTCTGGGCAGAAGATACATTTACCGGGGCAGGGGAAGGGCTCGGTCAGCACCGTCACCGGGGCCACGCCGGAGATGGTGCGTGTGGGCTTGACCCGCAGACGGTGCACCAGCGCGGGATCTGGCGATTGCCCGTCCTGCGCGCACAATTGAGTGTAGCCTTTGAGAAGTTGGCCCTTGGAGAGGATGTTACCGTCGGGCAATGGGTGCTGGCGCAGGATGCGTGCCAGGCGCTTCTCTGGCAGTTCTGGGGCGACCTGCACTTCATCCAGGATGGCGACGAGCAAGTCCCCGTACCGCTCCAGGTCGAACGGTGCTTGATGTACTGCCCGCCATGCCCTTGCACTCTGTCGGTTCACTCGTCCCCCAGTTGCCTCTTACGCCTCACTCGGTTATAATTTCCTCATGCACGAGGAGATCACTGAGAGGTTACTTGCGCTAAACCGCGCGTTCTACGCCACCTTCGCCCGGCCCTTCGCCAATAGCCGGCCAATGTCTGACCCGGCCCTGATATGCATTCTACCCCATATCCCGCAGCGCGCAAGCGTGCTCGATGTGGGCTGTGGCAACGGGCGGTTGGCGCTCCTGCTCGATCGGGAGCGACCGGGCGCGACCTACCTGGGCGTGGACGCGGTGCCGGAACTGGTCGAACTGGCCCGCGCCCAGGCCGATCAACTCACGACCATCGCGGCAGAGTTCCGTGTCGCCGACGTCGCGCGGCCTGGTTGGGGTGGGGTGCTCCCAGGCGCGCCTCCTTCGACATCTCATCCTGAGCCTGTCGAAGGATCGCTCAAGACACGCTTTGACTGCGCTGTCGCGCTGGCTGTCCTTCATCACATCCCCGGCTTCGATCTACGCGTGCGGGTGTTGCATGACATCGCCAGCCTGCTGAAACCCGGCGGCTGCCTGATTCTCTCCACCTGGCAGTTCCTTGGGAGCCAGCGCATGCGGCGCAAGATCGTGGATTGGACCGAGGTGTCCATCGCGGAGGAGTCGCTGGAGCCGGGCGACTATCTGCTCGACTGGAAGCGGGAGGGCCGTGGGCTGCGCTACTGTCACTTGGTGGACGAGGTGGAGGTGGAGCGCCTGGCCGCGGAGAGCGGTTTCTGTGTGCGCGAGACCTTCCGCGCTGGTGGTCGTGAGGGAGACCTGAGTCTGTTCGCTGTCTTCGACAGAAAACACCGTTGAACGTCAAGCAGGTAGAGTTATGGAACAGGGAAGCCCAGCCTTCCACGTGACGGTGCGACTACATTCCTGGGTGCCGGTGGC